>PNNY01000049.1 GCA_013824485.1 Sideroxydans sp. | reverse complement strand
TCATCATCATGATCATCAACATCATCGGCGGCTTGGTCATCGGTGTGCTGCAACATGACCTCTCGTTCGAAGTCGCCGCCAAGAACTACACACTGCTCACCATCGGTGATGGATTGGTCGCGCAGATTCCCGCGATCATCATTTCTACTGCGGCGGGTATGGTCGTCAGCCGCGTTTCCAGCGATGAAAATATCGGCCAACAACTGGCTAAACAACTCATGTCTAGCCCGCAGGTCATCATCCTAACGGCGGCTATCATCGGCATGCTGGGCTTGATCCCTGGCATGCCTCATGTCGTGTTCCTGTTGATCGCCGCTGCGATGGGCTGGTTCGCAGTGCATCTGACTCGGCAATCGCAGAAAGCAGAGGCGCAAGAGAAAGAGGTCGAGGCAACGGTCATGCCTGTCAATGAAGCGCCAGAAGCCAGCTGGGAAGATGTGGCGCAAGTGGATGTGCTCGGTTTGGAAGTCGGCTACCGCCTCATCTCTTTGGTGGACAAATCGCAAGATGGAGACCTGTTGCGTCGCATCAAAGGTATCCGCAAGAAATTCACGCAGGAGATGGGCTTCTTGCCCCCTGCCGTGCATATCCGCGACAACTTGGACTTACATCCAACGGCCTATCGCATCACCTTGAAAGGCGCTGAGATCGGCACAGGCGAAGCGCACTCCCATCTGTTGCTGGCGATCAATCCCGGTAGCGTGAGTGGTGTGTTGCCAGGTACGCAGACCAAAGATCCCGCCTTCGGATTGCCTGCCATCTGGATCGAACCTGCTTTGCGCGACCAAGCCCAAGCAATGGGCTATACCGTAGTGGATGCCGGCACGGTGGTGGCGACCCACATGAGTCATCTCATCCATCTACATGCAGCCGAGTTGCTGGGCCGTCAGGAGTTGCAACAACTCATCGATCATCTGAGCAAGATCGCACCGAAGCTGACCGAAGATCTGATACCGAAGCTGCTATCGCTATCGACCGTGCAGAAGGTGATGCAGAACCTGTTGGACGAAGGTATGCACATCCGCGACATGCGCACCATCTTGGAGACCTTGGCCGAGCACGCGCCACAGGTGCAAGACCCGACCGTGCTCACCGCACTGGTACGCGTCGCGCTTGGCCCCGCCATCGTGCAGCAGTTCTACCCATCGGCGCAGGAGCTGCAAGTCATCGGAATGGACAAAGAATTGGAATACGTACTCGGCCAAGCGTTGCAGGCAGGTGGCAATGCCATCGAGCCAAGCCTCGCCAACACGCTGTTGCGCGAGGCGCGTGCAGCGACCGATGCGCAAGAGCGTATGGGATTGCCAACCGTGTTGCTGGTGCCAGGCGGCATCCGCGATCTGTTGGCGCGTTTTTTGAAACGCGCATTGCCACAACTTAAAGTGATTTCGCATGAAGAAGTGCCCGGTTTCAAAACCATCCGGGTGACATCAATGGTAGGAGGTAGAGCATGAACGCTAGAAAATTCATCGCGGTCAATTCGCGCGAGGCCCTGAAACTGGTACGCATCGAACTGGGCGAGGACGCAGTCATCCTGTCCAACCGCAAAGTGAACGAGGGTGTGGAGATCGTGGCGATAGCCGGCACTGAGCTGGCGCATCTGAGCGAGACTCGCGTGAGTGAGACACGGGTGCCATCTCCCCGCATCGAGAAGTCGCGCATCGAGCCGCGAGTGGAAGCATCGCGTGAATCGCTGTCGCCACAAGCGCTGCATCAAGCCGCATTGTTGGGTGCCAAGGTCATCGAAGCCAACGCTACTAGAGAGATGGAACAGATCATGCAAGCAGAGAAGAGCGCCGTCTCGGCAGATCATCTGCTGGGCGAACTCAAATCCATGCATAACATGATGCAAGAGCAGATGGCCTGTATGACATGGGCCAACATGCAGCAGCAAGACCCGAAACGCAGCGGCATGTTGCGCGATCTCATCAATGTGGGCTTTAGTCCTTCGTTGTCGCGTTTGTTGCTGGATAAGATGCCTAACGATGCGGACATCTCTTGGGTACGCAAGATACTTGCGCACAATCTGCACACTGCACGCCCACAAGATGACATCGTGGCGAGCGGCGGTGTTTACGCCTTGGTCGGCCCGACCGGTGTGGGCAAGACCACCACTACCGCCAAGTTAGCAGCACGTGCCGTGGTGCGTTACGGCGCAGACAAAGTGGCCTTGGTGACGACTGATAGCTACCGTATCGGCGCACATGAACAACTGAAGATATACGGCAAGATACTGGGTGTGGCCGTGCATGCGGTGCGCGATACCAATGATTTGAAACTCACACTGTCGGGCTTGAAGCACAAGCACTTGGTGTTGATCGACACCATGGGCGTCGGCCAACGCGACAGTCGCGTGGCAGAGCAGGCCAAGATGTTCGACGAAGTGGGTGCGGCACGCCTCTTGTTGTTGAACGCGACCAGTGCCGGCGGCACCTTGGATGATGTGATCAAGATGTACGGCGGAAAGAGCGTCATCGGATGTATCCCCACCAAATTGGATGAAGCGGCGAGCTTGGGCACGGTGTTGGATGTCATCGCACGTCACAAACTGGTGATGCACTACATCGCCAGCGGCCAACGTGTGCCAGAAGACTTGCATGAAGTGAACGTCGAATACCTGTTGCATCGCACCTTCAAAGAGATCGGCAAACCCGCGAGCTTCGATCTGCAAGAGATGGAGTTCCCCGCTTTCATGGCAGGTGTGACAGGAAAATCAAATCAGGGAGTGCAACATGCATGATGCTCACCTAGACCAGGCGGCAGGCTTACGCAAACTGCTGCTGCGTTCGACCACCCAAGTCATCACCGTGATCGGTGCACGTGAGGGGCTGGGGGCGACCAGCATCGTCACCAATCTGGCGGCGGTGTTCACTCGTTCTGGTAAGGATGTGCTGGTGCTGGATGAGAACGTCTCGCACGATAACGTCGCCAACTCGCTGGCACTGCGCCCACGCTACGATTTGTTGCATGCGGTGCATGGCGACAAGATTTGGCAGGATGTGATGTTGGAGGTGGCGGGCGGCGTATCTGTGTTGCCAGTCGCGCGCGCGATGCAAGCCTTGCCCAAATTGGATGGCATGCAACGTGATCGTTTGATGGGCGCACTGTTGGCCGCAGCCAGCGACAAGGATGTGGTGTTGGTAGACGCGGCACGTGATGGACACTCGGTATGCGCCAGCCTGTCGGGTGATGAGCCTTTGCTGATGGTGTTGAACGCCACTGCGACAGGCATCACCGAAAGTTATGCCTTGCTCAAACAGATGGCGGCACATAACGGTCGTCAGGCCTTCGACATCGTAGTGAACAAGGTGCGTGACGAGCGCGAAGCCTTGGCGGTGTTCGACAACATCTCACAAGTTGCACGGCATCATCTGCAAGTGCAATTGGAATACATGGGTTTCATCCCGCTGGATGAGAATATGAAACGGGCGACGCAAGCTTGTCGTCCCGTAGTAGAAGCGTTCCCATCATCACCGGCCGCATTGGCGATACGCGAAGTGGCTCAGGGCTTGTTGCGAACAACCAGCCTGATGCCTATGGATGAGGAGGCAAGATTGAGTGGCGTGATGCATCGATTGATGACTCAGTCACGTCGTGGTGCAGCCGTGGTAGCTTTGACATGAATGACCACGCTGTCATACTGGAGGCTGGCGAGCGGGGGGCTACGCAACAACCCAAGAGCGCCAACTTGAGGGCCAAGACAATGTATACAGCGAGCGGATTGAACGACAAAGAGCAGTGCCTAAAAGAATACGCACCGTTGGTGAAGCGTATCGCGCACCACATGATGCTGAAACTACCTGGTAGTGTAGAAGTGGACGACCTCATCCAAGCTGGCATGATCGGATTGCTGGATGCGGCGGGCCGTTACGATGAGTTGCGTGGCGCGATGTTCGAGACCTATGCAGCGCAACGTATCCGAGGAGCGATGTTGGACGAATTGCGTGGTGCAGACTGGTTGCCGCGCAGCATGCGGCGCGATATGCGCAAGATCGAATCGGCCATCAGCCGCTTACAACAGAAGCACGGCAGAGCGCCGAACGAGACAGAGATATCCAAAGAATTGGGTGTGCCCTTGGCGGATTATCAAGAGATGTTGCAAGAGGCACGTGGCGCACAGTTGGTCTATTACGAAGACTTCCATAATGAAGACAACGAAGATTTCTTCGATCGTTACGATTTCAATACCGAAGGTAATCCGCTAGATATGTTGCAAGACGAGCGCTTCCGTGGCGCACTCGTCCAAGCCATCGAACGACTGCCAGAGCGTGAGCGCCAGATGATGGGTATGCACTATGAGCAGGATATGAACCTGCGCGAGATCGGTGAGGTGATGGGGGTCTCTGAGTCGCGCGTGTGTCAACTGCATAGCCAAGCGGTGGCTCGACTGCGTACTACTTTGAAAGGGCACTAGCTTATGGACAAGCTCAGTCTATTTGGGCTGGTCGTTGCTATCACGGGGATTCTGGGCGGTCAGTTTCTCGAAGGTGGATCCGTATCTGTCCTCTTGCAGTTAGCGGCATTTCTCATCGTCTTCGGCGGCACGCTAGGTGCCGTCATGCTGCAACACCCGATGAATGTCTTCATGATGGGGATGCGCATGGGCAAGTGGGTCTTCGTCACCCCGCAACTCGACAAGCAAAAACTCATCTACCGCCTCACAGCATGGGGCAACACATCACGCAAGGACGGCATCTTGATGTTGGAAGGTCAGATCAAATCCATCGACGACCCATTCCTGCGCAAAGGGCTGCAATTATTGGTGGATGGCAATAGCGCCGAAAAGATACGTGAAGTGTTGGAAGTGGATCTGAACAGTTACGAGAATTTGCGCTGGCAAGGTGCAAGGGTTTGGGAAGCAGCTGCGGGTTACTCTCCCACCATTGGCATCTTAGGGGCCGTGCTGGGTTTGGTGCATGTAATGGAGAATCTAGGTGATCCTTCGATGCTAGGTGCAGGAATCGCTGTTGCCTTCATCGCCACGGTCTATGGTGTTGGGTTCGCCAACTTGGTGTTCCTGCCGATCGCGGGCAAGCTAAAGATCATCATGATGCATCAGGTCGAGATCCGCGAGATGGCGATCGATGGTCTTTGCATGATCGCAAACGCCGAGAACCATCATTTCATCGAGAATAAATTGAACGGATATATAACTTGATATGGCTCGTCGAGCAAAGAGGCAAGGGCCTGACAATCACGATCGTTGGTTAGTCTCATACGCCGACTTCATCACTTTATTGTTCGCATTCTTCGTTGTGATGTACGCTCTCTCATCGGTCAACGAAGGTAAATACAAAGTCTTCAACGTCTCCATGAGTCAGGCCTTCGGCACGAAAGGTGCGGCTGCGGAAGGTGGCACCATGAAGCTCACCGAACAAGAGATATATTTCAAGTCATTGGTAGATAGGCGTAACGCGCGTATGGCGGAGAAGCAGCGCAAGTTGAACGAGCGCATGCAGAAGTTGAATGAGACGTTGACCAACAAGATGGCTGGCTTCGTGAAGAGCGGTCAGATGACGGTCTCGCAATCGAATCGCGGCGTGACGCTGGACATCAACGCCAGCATGTTGTTCAAGCCAGGTGAGGCGGTCGTGCAGCCAGAGGCGGTACAAACCCTCGCCGATGTCGCCAAGATATTGGCTGAAGAAGATCTGGCCATCGAAGTCGAGGGGCACACTGACAATCTCCCTATCAGTACCGCGCAATTCCCTTCCAACTGGGAGCTTTCTTCGGCACGTGCAAGCAGTGTGGTGCGCCTCTTCATCGAGCAGGGCATCATCGCAACTCGGCTGAAAGCGACCGGCCTTGCAGACAACGTTCCTATCGAGGAGAACAGTTCGATAGAGGGACGTGCTAGGAACAGGCGGGTGGCGGTGACAGTGTTGGCGCCTGAGGCAGAGTCAACTGTTTCAAGTAACGCTCAAGAATGATTGGCTAACGTTGCAAAGAAGCTTCGAAATCCTCGATAGAGACAGGCTTTCCGAATAGATACCCCTGGTAAGCTGCGCAGCCGTGTTGTGTTAAGAATGTACGCTGCGCTTCGGTCTCCACCCCTTCGGCGATCACGTTCAAACGGAAGTTCCTCGCTAGGTCGATGATGGTCTGCACCATCACGGCATCGTTGGGATCAGTGGCGATATCGCGCACGAAACCTTGATCGATCTTGATCTGGTCTAAAGGAAGTCGTTTTAGGTATGACAGCGAAGAATAGCCGGTGCCGAAATCATCCAGCGACAGAGATACACCCAACGCCTTCAGTGCATGCATCTTGGTGATGACATCCGTCACGTCACTCAATACCACGCTCTCCGTCAATTCCAATTTCAGTCGAGATGCTGCAACTTGATGTATGCGCAACAACGAGGCGACTTGTTCTACGAAGTCGTGTTGTTTGAATTGGTTCGCACTTACATTGATAGCGAGCGACAACTGTTTAGCCTTATCCTTTTTCTCCCACAGTCCGAGTTGGATGATTGCAGTCTCCATCACCCAGTTTCCGATCTGTAGGATGAGGGAACTCTCCTCCGCGATGGGAATGAATAGGCCGGGAGAGATCAGGCCGCGAACTGGATGGTTCCAGCGCACTAGCGCTTCTGCACCGATGGGGTTGTGATCTTCGTTGACCTGTATCTGATAGTGCAATTGCAATTGTTGGTGAGATACGGCGTTGCGCAGGTCAGCCTCTAACGCGGCATGCGTCTCGACTTCTAACTGCATGGCCGGATCGAAGAAGCGCACTGCATTTCTCCCCGCATCTTTGACTTGGTACATCGCCATGTCTGCATGCTTGAGTAAGGTATCGGCTGATTCTTCATTGCCTCGGAACAGGCATACGCCGATGCTGGGGCTGCTGTGCTGTTCATGCTGATTGAGTTGGTAGGGAGAGGATAGTGAGAGCCGTATCTTCTCGGCGATGAGCGCTATCTTGTAAGCGGCTTCTTCTGGGTTCTTATCGATTTC
Organism: Sideroxydans sp.; assembly: GCA_013824485.1. Lineage (GTDB taxonomy): Bacteria > Pseudomonadota > Gammaproteobacteria > Burkholderiales > Gallionellaceae > Sideroxyarcus. The sequence continues at coordinate 6,030 of PNNY01000049.1, read as the reverse complement.
CTCCAGTATCACCACGAATTCATCGCCGCCAAGTCGCGCCGTGGTATCGACAGCCCTGACGCAGTTCTGGATACGTTTGCCTACCTCTATCAAGAGTAGATCGCCATGATCGTGCCCCAAGGTGTCATTGAGCGTCTTGAACCTATCCATGTCGAGGAATAGCACCGCGCCGTAGAGTTGGCTACGTTCTGAAGTGGCAAGCGCGGAGTTGAGTCTATCCATCAGTAAGCGGCGGTTGGGTAAGTGTGTCAGCGCATCGAAGAATGCCAGCAGATGGATCTCTTCCTCTGCTTGCTTGCGCTCGGTGATGTCGGTGATGAAGTTAAAGGTGGCTGGGCGGCCATCTCGTTCTGTTTGTGTGCCACTCATTTCGCACCAACGCACGTTGCCTTCTTTGGTGACGATTCGAAATGAGTAACGTTCTGGGACGGACTCGCCTTTAAGTCGCTTGACGTGCATATCTAATATCATGGCTTTGTCGTCTGGGTGAATGATGTCTATGAAAGGGCGCGAGCTCAGTTCTTGCGCACTGTAACCAGTCACTTGTTCTAGTTTGCGATTAACGAACTTCAAGACCCCATCCTGCGCAATGACGATACCTTCATTAGCGGTATCTACGATCTGGCGATATTGCTCTTGGCTCTTCTGAAGTTGGCTTTGCGCGATATTGCGTGCAGTCACATCACGCAAGGCGGCTTGGATGGCGGGCTTGCCATCGAACTCGACAGAGGTGCCTTGTATCTCTACGTCGATCACGGTGCCATCGAGTTTGAGGAATTTCTCTTCCACCATCGGCGCAGGCAGGCCATCGGATTGGTTCTTTTTGATACGCGCCAACACAAATTGATGATAGTCAGGGTGGACGAGTTCGAGAATAGGTTTGCCTAGTAGTTCATGCTCGTTAGACGCACCAAACATCTTGAGCGCGGAAGGATTGGCAAAGATCACTTTGCCTGCGCGGTGGATGACGATGGCTTCAGGTGTCCACTCCACGATAGCGCGATAACGATTCTCACTTTCACGCAGTTGGAGTTCTGATTCGAACAAGGCATGTGTCGACAGATAAGAGCGACGACTGATGAACAACATGGTCGACAAAGCCGCGACCAACATGAGCGCCAAGATCAACTCTAATCCGCTACTGCGTGACCAAATGATGATGATCAATGGCGAGAGTGCTGTGAATAGAAAGGCCTGCATCGCTCTTTGTTGAGAGGCTTGGGTGATGGCTGCCAGTGCACATACCGCCAACATGCCGGTGACGAAGATGGAAAGTCCAGCACTATTCGTTTCGGGTTGCATCAAGATCGGGCCGATTCCCCAAGCCGAGCCGGCCAAGGTCGTTCCAATGAAAAATTGAGTCCGCCATCTCGCTATGGATTCGACGGAATGGTCGAATCGCTTGAATCCCAGCCATTGCAGATAACGTATTAAGACGACGGCAAAGATCGCTGATAACCAGATTATCTGTTCGAGAAGAGGGAAGTTGCCCCACAATAAAGTGGCAAAGAACGCTGACAACACCACGGTGAGCAACAGACTCATCGGGAGTCTGTCGTAAGAGACTTGTAAGAGCTTTGCTTCTAAGGTCTGTTCCAATGAAAGGACATCATTGGACTTTGCAGCGTCGTAGTGGGGCATCCTAGACTTCCCAGTATGTTTTAGCCGCTACCTAAATTGCGCCCAGAAGTGGGTAGGTTGGGTTGCCCATCACGGCCATAGATGCCTGCCGCGTGTTGTGTCGCGCCGACCAATGCCACCAAGGCCTGTTGGTTGTAGCGCATCTTGATCTGTATCAACTCACCATTGAGGTGATTCTGGCGCTGTGCCTGCGCTGCTAGTTGGCGAATGTCATGCCACAAGGCGAGGCCGGCAGGTGAGTTCGCCTGCAACCATTTTTCAGTGGTCAAAGAATCGGGCAGTGTCTCGCGTCGTGCGCGTGAGAGCGCTTGTATCTTGTCGGACTCTTTGGTCTTTTGTTCTGCGAGGGGTAGCAGGGCATCGGTGTCTGTGCTGAGGAGTGCTTTTTGTTCCTGCTCAAGTAGAACGACGAACGCGCGCAAGGCATCGCGTTCGTCGTTTAGTTTTGCCAGCATGTTTGCGCTGGATGGGGGAGCGGAAGTCAACGGCTACCTGCGCTGATCAATTCTCTGACAGTGGTGATGAGCTTGTCTGCCACCACACCTGAATTGACTTGGAAGCGGCCATCGGTGATCGCTTGTTTGATCTCGGCGACCTTCTTGGCGTCGACGATAGGCGCACTGGCGATGGCACTCTCCATGCTGCGTAGCTGCGCAGTGGTCGTGCCCAGATGCACACTGGTGCTGTCTGGTTTTGCCGCACCGACACCACTGGTGTTGGCTTTCGTTGCCGCACCACGTGCTGTTGATTCGCCGACTTTGGTGGTCGGTAAGGGTTTGCTGGTCTTGTCGATCTTCATGGGGTACTCCTTGTTCTCTGGTTCGATTGCCACCTACATCGGCCATTTTCGCTAAAACTTTAATCCCGTGGCGATTTATACACCTGCTGGCTCATTTACGGAACACTCATTGCCGTACTTCGGCACTGCCATCCTTGCTCGCAGACGCGCCGACCATCTGGCCTGAGGCGGTCTTGATGCGCACTGCTTGGCCTGCGGTGGCATCGTTCATCGCCTGACCTTCACTGCTGACCACAAAGCCGTTCGCACGCACATATAACCTGACGGTTTGCCCCTGCTTAATGACGAAGTCAGGGCGCAACATATCGAGGCGCAATACCTGTCCTGCACCAATGGCGAATTTGAGCGTCTTGCCAATGGCTTGCTCGGGTGCTGTGAGGATGCCGGGCTGGCCCAGCTCTCCGCTCTGCACACTGAAGTCATCGGCACTTAACACCAAACCTTGAGACAAGGGACGGTTGGCGACGAGTAAGTCTGCGCTCACCTTGATGGTGGCTTGCAAGAACACGCTCCAACCAGGCTTCTCGTTACAGCGCACGCCGATGCTGGTCTTGCCTATCATCTTTGCACCATTCGGCATGAAGGCTTCGATTGCCTTGCAAGTGGAGAGAGAAGTGCGCGGGTCGATGTCAGCGACTTGGATGCTGACCTTGCCCGGTAGCGTACTCGTCAGCGATCGTGCGTAAGTGAGTGCTATGTCGCGGATGACGGCATGGTCTTGCTGGAGCGCGGCCAATGTCATCCCTGCCCAACATAGACTCAACCAGAACAACGATGTACGCGCGTATCTCATGTTCGCATTGTGTGCTGCCCGCTTCATTCCTAAGAGGGGAAATAAAACAGGTTTTTGCCTTTAATCGAAAGATGGGGTGGTGCGGGAGAGTCCTACTATGCCATCCATCAGTAATGGTGTATCGCACAGCAGGGAGGGCGCAAACATGAGCAGCAGGATAGACGAGATGTTCCAGTTCCAGCAAGTGGCATTGAATCTGCGTGCTGCGCGCCAGGAGTTGATCGCCTCCAACATCGCCAATGCAGATACGCCCAACTACAAAGCGAAGGACATCAATTTCGCCAATGCCTTGCAAGGCGCATTGGCTGGGACGACTGAGAAATTACCGATGACCGCTTCTGCCCCTGACCATTTGCGAGGCAATGTGGGTGAGAGCGTGATGGGCGCACCTGTTCAATATCGAATCCCGTTGCAGCGCAGTGCGGATGGCAACACGGTGGATATGGATGTGGAGCGCGCTCAGTTCGCTGACAACGCCTTGCGTTATGAGGCTAGCGTGCGCTTCATCAGTAGCAAGGGAAAAGACGTTCTAGATGCCTTGCAGGGTTTCTAGAAAGATTAGGAGAAAACATCATGTCCTTATTCAATATATTCAATATCTCCGGTTCCGCCATGACGGCGCAATCGCAGCGACTCAATGTGGTGGCGAGCAATCTTGCTAACGCAGAGAGCGCCACCGGACCAGACGGCAAGCCGTATCAGGCGAAGCAAGTGGTGTTCAGTACCGTACCTACGCCAGGGCAAGTGGGTGAAGGCGTGAAAGTATCGGCGGTGGTGGCAGACAACTCGCCGATGCGAATCGTCTACGACCCCAAACATCCGATGGCGAATGAACAAGGTTATGTCACGTTGCCTAACGTGAATCCAGTGGATGAGATGGTCAACATGATCTCGGCATCACGCTCGTATCAGAACAACGTGGATGTGATGAACACATCCAAATCCTTGCTACTCAAGACGCTCACCATCGGTCAATAGGAGAATAAATCATGGTCACCGGAGTTCAAAACAGTACATCGACCGCTGCCGCGCAAGCTGCCGCCGCGTCGTCTGTCGCGGCAGAGATGGGGGCGACGCAAGACCGCTTCCTCAAGCTCTTGGTCACGCAGATGCAGAATCAAGATCCGCTCAATCCGATGGATAACGCGCAGGTCACTTCGCAAATGGCGCAACTTTCCACTGTGAGTGGTATCGATAAATTGAATTCCACCGTGCAAGCACTGAGTGCCAGCATGTTGGCCTCGCAATCTTTGTCTGCGGTATCGATGATCGGTCATCCAGTCTTGGTCGCAGGGACGCAGATCGATCTAGTTAACAGCCAAGCCAACGCTGCCGTCGAGCTAAATCAACCTGTGGATAGCCTCACTGTGACGATCAATGATGCATCGGGCAACGTGGTGCGCACTTTGAATCTGGGTTCGCAGAACAGCGGTCTCATCGATGTGCAATGGGATGGCCGCACTGATACGGGAGGTACGGCGGCGGATGGAAGTTACACATTCAGCGCAGTCTCTTCATTGGGCGGTAAGAAGAGCGATGCCACGACACTGTCGTATGGAATGGTGAACAGCGTGGCGCAAACGCAGGGCGGGGTCACAGTCAACGTCGGGCAGATGGGGGATATCAGCCTGAACTCAATCAAGAAGATATTGTAACGAGGAGGATGTCATGGGTTTCCAACAAGGTCTATCAGGTCTGAACGCTGCCGCTAAGAATCTAGAAGTCATCGGCAACAACGTATCCAACGCCAACACGGTCGGCTTCAAGTTGTCGCAAGCGCAGTTCGCCGATGTATATGCCAACTCATTGGCAGGTTCGGGTGGTGCACAAGTGGGTATCGGTACGCGTGTGGCTACGGTGGCACAACAGTTCACACAGGGCAACATCAGTACGACGAACAACTCGCTGGATATGGCCGTGAGTGGTAATGGCTTCTTTCGTATGAACGACAACGGATCGGTCATCTACTCGCGTAACGGTCAGTTCCAGCTCAACAAAGATGGCTTCGTGGTGAATAGTGCGGGGCAGCGTCTGACCGGTTTCTTGCCGAATACATTGGGACAGATCGTGGCGACCACGCCGGCAGACCTGCAGATCTCTTCCGCAGACCTATTACCAAAACAGACGGTCAATATCGCAGCAGGTCTTAATCTCGATTCTCGTTCAGCCATCATCCCAGCTGCACCCGCCTTCGATCCGACCAACGCGGCGACATTCAACAATTCAACCTCGATGACGGTCTACGATAGCTTGGGGGCGAGCCATATCGCATCGTTGTACTTTGCCAAGACTTCTGCGAATACGTGGAACACACATCTGGTGGTTGATGGGAACATGATCCCCGCTGCGGGCACGGCGATGACTGCGATGACTTTCAATACCAACGGTACCTTGGCGACACCTGTTGCCCCGATCACCTCTGCGTCCTTTAATCCGACACCGACCGCGATCACATTGGCAGGCTCCGCGCTCACAGCCGCGGCAACAGGCGCGTCATCGACTGTCACTGTGTCAACCACGACTGGATTGTCTATCGGCGCAGCGGTGACGGGAGGTGGATTTCCCGCAGGAACCACCATTGCGACGATCGTCGATGCCACACATTTCACCACTTCCGCACTGGCAGCGCCGGGTGTGGCTGCTTCGGCTGCGGCGACGTTGTCAGTGACCAATCCTGCTAGTGCGGCACCTCAGACTTTGAAGTTCAACTTTGCAGGCACATCGCAGTTCGGCGGCATCTTCGGCGTCAACTCGCTGTCGCAAGATGGCTATACCTCGGGTCGTATGACGGGCTTCA
>PNNY01000048.1 GCA_013824485.1 Sideroxydans sp. | reverse complement strand
CATGAGCGGGCGCATCCAATTGTTCTTGAGCAACGACAATATTGGAGAAGAGACACACGGTGAATTCAAGCACTATGACTTGGGCGACATCCTCGGTGCAGTCGGCGTGCTGTTCCGAACCAAGACCAACGAGTTGTCGGTGCGCGTCACCCAGATCCGTCTGCTGACAAAATCGCTACGTCCTCTTCCAGAGAAATTCCATGGCCTGACCGACCAAGAGCAGAAGTATCGCCAGCGTTACCTCGACCTCATCACCAATGATGATTCACGCAAAGTGTTCCTCGCACGTACCAAGATCATTCAGGCCATCCGTGAGTTCTTCATCCGTCACGGCTACCTAGAAGTCGAGACACCGATGATGCACCCTATCCCCGGAGGGGCATCGGCCAAGCCCTTCGAGACGCATCACAATGCGTTGGATATGAAGATGTATCTGCGCATCGCGCCAGAACTGTATTTGAAGCGCCTCGTCGTAGGGGGCTTCGAGAAGGTGTTCGAGGTCAATCGTAACTTCCGCAACGAGGGGGTCTCCACACGCCACAACCCCGAATTCACGATGATCGAGTTCTACGAAGCCTATCGTGATTACAAATATCTGATGGGCTTCACCGAAAAGTTGTTTGCCGAAGTAGCGCTCAAGGTGCTGGGCACGACTGTCATCAGCTATCAAGGTAAGGAAATCGACTTGGGTAAACCCTTCCATCGTTTGACGATGGTGCAGGCTATCCAAAAATATCATCCACAATTCACAGATGCACAGTTGAGTGACCGCGCCTTCTTGGTCAACCAACTAAAAGATCTAAAAGCCAAGTACAACCCCAAAGATGCGGTGGGAGGCTTGCAGTTATCTCTGTTTGAAGAGATGGCTGAAGGTCACTTGTTTGAGCCGACCTTCATCATCGACTACCCTGTGGAAGTGTCACCGCTAGCACGTAGTAGTGATGCGAATCCAGAGATCACCGAGCGCTTCGAGTTATTCATCGTTGGCCGTGAGATCGCCAATGGCTTCTCTGAATTGAACGATGCAGAAGACCAAGAAGCACGCTTCGATGCACAAGTCGCCGCTAAAGATGCAGGCGATGAAGAAGCGATGTTTAAGGACAGCGCATTCGTTCGTGCGCTTGAATATGGCTTGCCACCCACCGCTGGTCAAGGTATCGGCATCGACCGTCTCGTGATGTTGCTCACGGATAGCGCCAACATCCGCGATGTGATCTTGTTCCCACACATGCGTCCCGAGTAAACGTGCTGAATAGCGAAACACGCCTGCGCCTGTCGCAACACTACCCGATGCTGGCGGAAATGCCAGCCTCCAAGTTGGATGAGTTGCTCGCACAAGCAATGGTGGTGTCGCTACCAGCAGGCACGACCGTATTCGATGAGAACCAAGCCTGCCAAGGTTTTCCGTTGATCCTATCGGGTAGCTTGCGCGTCATCAAAGCATCGGCGAATGGCCGCGAGCTGCAACTGTATCGCGTCATCCCCGGTGAAAGCTGCATCCTAACCAGTAGCTGCCTGTTGGGCCACACGCGCTATCAGGCCCGAGGTGTTTGCGAATCTGATGTCGAGATGGTGCTGTTACCTGCCAGCACTTTTCACATCTTGCTTGAGAATCAATCCAGCTTCCGCACTTATGTGTTCCACCTCTTCTCGGATCGACTCACCGACCTGATGCAATTGGTCTCAGCGGTCGCCTTTCAAAAATTGGATCAGCGTTTAGCCGCCCTGCTCATCAGCAAAGAAAGCCCTATCCATGCCACGCATCAAGCGCTGGCCGATGAACTTGGTAGCGCACGTGAGATGGTGAGTCGCTTATTGAAAGGCTTTGCCGATCAGGGGTGGTTGCTATTGGGACGTGAACACATCGAAGTCATAGACAAGGCCGCGCTAGGCAAGCTAGCTGCAAATTGAACTAGCTTGTTTTCCGTTTCAACACGAACGACAGCATTGAACGTAGCTTGGCGGGTCTGACTGGCTTATGTAACAGGTGATGCCCCTTAGCTACGACCTCTTGTAGCACCTCTGGTGAGGTATCACCACTGATCAAGATGAATGCTGGTTTTATCTCACAGTGTGTGTCGATGCAGTCGGCCAAATCCAAGCCGTTCCCATCGGGGAGACGATAATCACAAACTACTAGATCGAAAGCATCCTCAGCCGAGAATCGTTTAACCTCTTCCAAGCTTCCTGCTTCGCTGACGATGCAACCCCAAGAAGATAACAGACCGGCAGTCCCATTACGTACTAGCAGATCGTCATCGACAACCAACACGCGAAGACCCACATAGTCATCTGATAGATTAGATACATCATCAAGGGATGTTTTCTGTCCTGCCTGGAGTTCATACAAATCAGACACTATGCGAACTTCGATGGCGAAGGTGGAGCCTCGCTGGGGTGCTGATCTGAGCGAGATAGGATGGCCTAACAGTTTGGATAAGCGGTCAACAATCGCCAAACCTAAACCCAAACCCTTGCTACGGTCACGCGCCTTGTTAGACAACTGAATAAATTCTTTGAAGACGTTTTGTTGCTCTTCAGCGGGGATGCCCGGCCCATTGTCTCTTACCTCGATACGAATATATTCTCCGCGCTTGCGGCAAGCAACCATAACAATGCCATGTTCTGGAGCATAGCGAATCGCATTCCCAATCAAATTGATGAGGATGCGCTCCAGCAAGATTGGATCACTCGATACGGCCGCTTCTAACGTATGCATCCTGAATGTGATAGAGCGCTTCAATGCGATTTGGGAGAAGTCATGTTCCAATCGGTAGAGCAACGCATCTAGGGCGAACTCTCTTTCTTGCGGCACGATGACACCCGCATCGAGCTTTGAGATATCCAGTAGAGAATCCAGAAGTCCTGACATCGCCTCAACAGACTCCTCAACCTTCTCAACGATCATTCTTTGCTCAGGCGTATTGATACGATTACTCAACTCCCCCATAAACAGCCCCATCGCATGCATAGGTTGCCTTAAATCATGGCTTGCTGCTGCTAAGAAGCGCGTCTTATCGAAGTTCGCTTTTTCTGCTTCTTCTTTCTTCAAACGCATCTCATAGGTCGCATCATCGATTCGATGCTGCAAAGTCTCTCGCTGAATATTGAGCTGTTGTGCCATTTCGTTGATACCGTGCGCAAGTTCATTCAACTCTCGGACATGCGTTTCACCGATACGAGTATCTAATCGCCCTTCCCCGATTTGATTGACCGCAGCTCTAATTCCCATGATGGGACGCGTGATACTACGTGAGATACGAAATGCCACTATGACAGCTAGTCCCATCACTAAGATAGTCAGCAATACGTTCAGCAACAGCATCTGTGATTTTTCAGAATAGAGTCTTGCCTTACTCATCACAAGGATGACCTCACCTAAAGGCTTGCTCATCGCCTGCTCATTGCTGTGAAATTCATCCAACTGGATCTGCGTAGCGATGATTGGCTGCTGCACGATCAACATCCTAGAATCATCAACCGCTTCAGTACGCTTGAGAATGGCGTTGTAGTCACTAGATTTCCCCGATCCAGCCAAATAGGATCCTGTTGCATCTAGAACGACAACCGCATTCACATCTGGCTGTGAAAGTGCGACATCGACCTGCTGTTGTAACAGACTCAAATTGCCAGAGAACACCGCATATTCGCTGGATGAGGCCATTTGGCGCACAATCAATTTCGCCCTATCGAACAGCGCACGATCCATCTCCCCGATGCGGGTGTAAATGAAATAGCTCTCAAGCAACAATGAGAATATCAACACCGGAATCAAGGCAACCATAAGCGCCTGATTCTCTATCCCAGGCTTCCTCATTGACGCCTCCTAACTTCTACGCGCAGTTGCACTGCATCTTTTATTGGAATTCCAAGCGAACGAGCCACTTGGTTGTTGACCGATATTTCGAATTCTTTGGTGTGTTGCGGTACGGGCAATTTTCCCGTGATGGCGAAGTTCTCAATAGCCTCTGCCGCCTGGTAAGCAATCTGCTTCGGGGTACTGTAGATTGCACACAGCGCTCCCGCTCGAACATAACTCGCTGATAAGCCCACCATAGGCACTTTCGCACGATAGGTTTCCAATAAGATGTTGCGAATGGTGTCAGCTCGATAGATGTTGCTTTCAGGTAAGACCAATAAGACATCGCTTACCTGCAAAAGATCAAATAAAGCGCCCGCAAGCGGATGTTGCTGGTCAACTTTGTGTTCATTTAGATCGAACATCATCACTTTCGACTGCTTCCTCAAAGTATCGAGTTCAACAGAAGATGAGTCGTATAAGATGCCGATTGAAGTGGCATTAGGCAGTGCGGCATTGATCAAAGCCAATTGCCGTTGTGCTGGTTGGTCCATAAAGATAGTGGAATATGTGGCAGAAGGAGGTCGCTGCAACTTCTCGAATCCTGCATGAGGAACCAATACATTGAGTATCGGATGATTTCTGTTAGCTAGCGACTCCGCAGCCTTCATACCGACAGCAACATACATATCCGCAACGGGGATTTCTGATTCCATACCAATCACTTGGACAGAATACTCAGAAGGAAGAGAATTCTTTAACTCGATGCCTAACTCTTGATAAGCGCCTTGACTCTCACTCAGAACGATAGCGACACTTAAATGACTTGCTTGGGCTTGCGAGATGCCCAACACCATGAGTAAAACAAGGGTAGCCTTGCCGAACAGGCCTGTGACTGGACGCACGAAGGCGAACAGATTAGAAATGAATGGTTGCTGTGAGATAGGCACGTCGGTCGAAAAGAAGCTCAGTTAATTGCATGACGTTGATGTATTCCGAATACTTATCTTGGAAAACATTCTGCATCACCAAAGCCACCTCTCCCCCACCACGCTTTTCCAAATTCCCGAAGGACTTGGATATTCTTATATCGACTCTTCTCATTGGTGTCTGCACTGAACCCGCATCCAATACACGCATCTCACCTTGATAGTAATAACCTGTACTGAATGACACACCACTGACGAGTTGTTGCTTCAACAGCAGACTAGCACTATCGAATGGTGTCATCTGTGGACATTGTTTCAATAGAGTGTCATATGGCGCAACCACATGCTGAGCGAATAACGGATTGCTAGGAATGTAATTCGTTGGCAATTCATACGCACTACAACTTGTAACTTGGCGTGAGAAATTGAACAAAATATCGCTCAAATCATCCCACTTATATTTCAAACTACTTTCCCATCCCGTGAAGTGAACTGAGTACAAATTCTTTGCACTCACATAACCTGTCGGATAGGTTGCATTGATTAGTGAATCCATCCCTATCAAACCAGTCAGATGATCGGAATAGACCCTAGTATCAACTGACATCCCTTGAGCTAGAAATTCGCCGGTATATCCAATCTCTTTGGAGAACATCTTTTCTGGAGATAGACCGCCTGACGAAAGGGCTTTTCTATAACCCGCATAAGGTTGCGAGTTTGCAGATTCTTCAAGTATCGCTGGGCTACGGTAGGCAACTGATGAGCTAATTCGAAAAGTCTGCTGTGATGTCATATGGTAATTGAGAGAAAGCCGAGGTGAAGCATTGCGATGCCCCATACCATCATCCTCTAACATCGTACCCATATTCATAATCGCTGCCGGCGTGATTCGCCATTCATCATGAGCAAACATACGAGCTTGTTTCAATGTTGGCGGTTTGTTGGTAAACCAATAGGCCGCTTCGACAGCGTCGTTTCGAAAACCAACTCCCCACACAAAACGGTTTGAAGGACTCAATTCAAAATTATGTTGGAACTCGATATCGTGCCGCTGTGTGAATATTTCGAGTTTCGGATATGCAGCTGTTAACTTGTTATCAATACGGGTCGAATTCGTATGACTGTATTGAACCTTAAACTCATCGCCAGAATCATGTGAATGTGACCAAGATAATTGCTGAAAATCATTCGATGAGGCGACCTCACGGAAGGGGTCTGACGATCTACCCAACACCCCCTCACCACGCACCGCATCACTATGACCAAACTGAATATCAAGGCTATCGCTAGCATTGGGATGGTAGTTACTGCGCAAATTGAATATACGAGTGACATTATCGTCATTCAACAATGGTGTGTAGTAACCGTTGTCTGCACGACGCCCCACGCTCATACGATAATCTAACTGCTCACCACTCCTACCAAAGCTGCCTGCAACATCAGATATGCCGCCTTCGCCTTGTGTAATATTGGCTCGCACACCATCACTGGCCGATGCGTCGCGCGTGATGATATTGATCACCCCTTGAGTGGAATTCGCTCCATGCGATGCTGCTGATGGCCCACGTATCACTTCAATTCGCTCAATATCATCCATCAACAAGGGAATGTCTTCCCAATTTACTTTTGAATAAGGTGGTAAATAGACGCTACGTCCATCCACCAACACCTGCATACGACGCGAATAGTTATCGGTCGTGCCGTGGTAAGAAACGATGGGGGTATAACCATTCAGGTTGCTTACGTACATCCCGGGAACCAACCTAAATAGATCTGCGATATTCCTAAAACCTGAAGCTTTGATCGTTGCTCGATCTAAAACCGTCATGGCATTAGGCGTTTCGGAAATGGGCTGCGCTAATCGAGAAGCGCTAAGAACCACTGGGAATTCTTGGAGGTAAGACTGCTCGGAGACGACTTCTTCAGCCGCAAAGACTGGCGCTGAGAATAGAAGCACTATCGCTAATCGGAAGCTTCGGTTGAAGATCAAATAGCGATACATGAAACCTCGCAAACGTATTGATTGAAACAGGGGAAGAATCTTGGTCAGCGTGAGAGGATTCGAACCTCCGACCCCTACCACCCCAAGGTAGTGCGCTACCAGGCTGCGCTACACGCTGAAGTGCAAGATTATAGCAGAGCAGGCCTTATATTGAAGTGCTTTTAAGGTGTGAAGCGTCCATTTAAGCACGCAACAAGCTCAAGATATCTTGAAGCTCGCGACGTATAGATAAGTCTTTGGAAACGATGTTTGGTGTAGGTGTTTTTTCAGCTTGGCGACTCTCGATATTTTGTTGGTCGAGACGACCACGTGCACCGCTGATGGTGAATCCTTCTTCATACAGCAGTTCGCGGATGCGACGAATCAGAAGGACTTCATGGTGCTGATAGTAGCGGCGATTTCCACCGCGTTTGACTGGCTTGAGTTGAGTGAACTCCTGCTCCCAATAGCGCAAGACGTGAGCTTTAACTCCACACAGATCACTCACCTCACCGATGGTGAAGTAGCGCTTTGCCGGAATAGCCGGCAATTCAAAATCAGTTGCGTGCGGTTCCATGATAGGTCTTCTCTACCATGCTTTTTAGCTTCTGGCTTGGATGGAACGTCACAACTCGACGGGCGGTGATGGGAATCTCTTCGCCAGTCTTTGGGTTGCGGCCTGGACGTTGTGGCTTGTCACGCAACTGGAAATTACCGAAACCGGAAAGCTTGACGCTATCTCCGTTTTCCAACTGCATGCGAATTTCTTCAAAGAAAGCTTCGACCATGTCTTTTGCTTCGCGTTTGTTCAAGCCTACTTTCTCGAAAAGTAAGTCTGCTAATTCTGCTTTGGTCAATGTGGTTGTCATTATTTCCCCCTTCAACTACGTAACTGCGCGCCGTTTTTATTGAGTACATCCACCAACATGGCGATGCTCGGTTCAATCTCAGATTCGGTGAGTGTCTTTTGAGTATCTTGTAATAACACACGGAATGCAAGGCTTTTTTTGCCTTGCTCGACACCCTTGCCACGGTAAACATCGAACAGTCCGATGTCGTCCACGTAAGGTGCTTTTACTCCACGCATGGCTGTTAATAAGGTATCTACCAGCACGCCCTCATCTGCCAAAACTGCGATATCACGACGCACCAAAGGCACGCGTGAAATACCCGCAGCCTTAGGAACTGAACTTCCCATCAAGGCGCTCATATCGACTTCGAACCATACAGGCGGGTTCGGCAGATCATATGTTTGCTGCCATTGCGGATGCAACTCGCCGATCCATCCGATTTCATTACCATCCAACAGGATGCGTGCTGATTTGCCCGGATGCAAAGCCGGGTGAGGTAGCGCTTTGAATGTCAGACTGAGTGGTGCGAACAGCGCCTCAACGTCGCCCTTCACATCATAGAAATCAACATTGCGCGATGGAACGCCCCATTGCTCTGCTTGCGAACCACCGTATGCTAGTCCAGCCAATCTCTCATACTGCTCATAGCCATTCGCCGACTTTGAGAAACAGCCTCCGACCTCGAACAAGCGCACTCGCGACTGCTTACGCGCCAGATTGGTTCGCAATGATTCCAACAGGCCGCCTAACAGGCTACTGCGCATGACGCTCATCTGGCTAGCGATAGGATTCTTCAACGTGATCGGCGAGCTATTTCCGCACAAGTCACGTTCCCAAGCCGCATCAACGAAAGCGTAGTTGATGGTCTCTTGGTAGTCACGCACCACCATTGATTGCAATATCTTAGCCAGTGGACGTTGTGACTCGTTGCGAGGCAAGATGCACATAGGCGCTTGGATAGGCGCAGGCAGGATGTTCTCGTAGCCATGCACACGGGCAACCTCTTCGATCAAGTCTTCTTCAATCTCGATGTCGAAGCGGTAGCTAGGTGGTGTCACAATAAACTCTTCACCGTTCTGCTTATAACTCATACCGAGTCGTGACAGAATCTGTGGGATCTGCTCAGATGGTAACGAGATACCCAATACGCGATGCACGCGCGAAGTACGTAGTTTGACGGGATGACGCACTGGCAATTCGCCCAATACTTCTGTCACTTCACCCGATTGTCCACCACAGACATCTAGTATCAATTGAGTCGCACGATCTAGTGCGAATGCAGTTGCAGCATAATCGACGCCGCGCTCAAAGCGATATGAAGAATCAGAGCTAAAGCCAAGACGGCGAGATTTGCCTACGATGACGCTAGGCGCAAAGAATGCACTCTCCAAGAAGATGTCCGTCGTCGCATCATCTACAGCACTATCAGCACCACCCATCACGCCAGCTAATGCGACAGGCGCTTTGGCATCCGCAATGACGAGCATGTCGCCTTGCAGATCGATAGTCTGCTCATTCAATAATTTGAGCTTCTCACCAGCGCGCCCAAAACGTACTTCGATGTCGCCATTCAGCTTGTTCAGATCGAAGGCATGCAAGGGTTGCCCGAGTTCCAACAATACATAGTTGGTCACATCCACCAAGGCACTGATGCTACGCAAGCCGCAACGCTCCAGACGCTTCACCATCCACACCGGTGTCTGCGCTTTGGCATTCACACCCGAGATCACTCGTCCGCTGTAACGGGGACAGGCGGATGATGACGTTACTTTTACTTTTCTATTTTGAGTTCCTGTCTGCGTGAACGTGGCTTCAGGAAAAGATGCCATGACAGTACCAGTCAACGCAGCCACTTCACGAGCGATGCCATTCAGAGACAAGCAATCGCAACGATTCGGTGTGAGCTTAAGTGTGATGAGATGATCGTCCAGATCCAGATGCGCACGAATGCTTTGCCCAACAGTTGCATCAACATCCAGCACCATCAAGCCAGCACTTTCTTCAGCCAGTCCAAGCTCCTTCTCAGAACACATCATGCCGAAGGATGCTATTCCTCGCACCTTGGCTTGTTTGATTTCGATACCTGGAAGCTTGGCACCAACTAGTGCGCACGGTGCTTTCATACCTACCGTCACATTGCCTGCGCCACAAACGATTGTCAGTGGTTCAGCCTGGCCAACATCAACTGTCAGCACGTTCAAACGATCTGCATCAGGATGCTTTTCTTTCGTCAGAACCTGCGCCACGACTACCTTGTCGTATGAGGCAGCGACAGGCTTCATCTCTTCGACTTCCAGTCCCGCCATCGTCAACAAATGCGACAACTCATCGCTAGACAGCGAAGGATTCACAAGACTACGTAACCAAGATTCAGAGAATTGCATATCAGTTGAATTGTTTCAGGAATTGCACGTCGTTCTCAAAGAACAAACGTAGATCATTCACGCCGTAACGCAACATAGCTAGGCGCTCTACGCCCATGCCAAAAGCGAAGCCGATGTACTTCTCGCTGTCTATACCAACATGTTTGAGCACGTTCGGATGCACCATGCCGCAACCACCGATCTCCAACCAACCGCCCTTCCAACTCATATCCATCTCGGCTGAAGGTTCGGTAAATGGGAAGAACGAAGGACGGAAGCGTACCTGCATATCCTTTGTTTCAAAATAGTTCTGTAGGAAATCAGCGATGACACCTTTAAGGTCCGCGAAGCTCACTCGCTCGCCTACCCACAGACCTTCAACCTGATGGAACATGGGCGAATGCGTCGCATCGGAATCAACACGATAGACACGGCCAGGCGCGATGATTCGGATGTCCGGCATCGCATCCAGATGCTTGTACTTCTCCATATGCGCTTGCATGTAGCGAATCTGAATGGGGGAAGTGTGGGTACGCAATACATGCTGATCATCGATGTAGAACGTATCGTGCATCGCACGCGCGGGGTGATCCTCTGGAATGTTCAGCGCTGTGAAGTTGTAGAAATCGTTCTCGATCTCTGGTCCTTCAGCCACGTCATAGCCAATGGAATGGAACAGTGTCTCGATTCGTTCCAATGTACGTGTCACAGGATGCAAACCACCCGCGCTAGAATTGCGTCCAGGCAACGTAACATCCAACGATTCCGCAGCCAATTTGGCTTGCAGTGCGTTTTGCTGAATGGATTCACGACGCGCGTGCAAGGCCGCTTCGATCTGTTGTTTGACTTGATTGATACGCCCACCTGCAGCAGGACGCTCTTCAGCTGAAAGTTTGCCCAAGCCTTTCAATAGGCCAGTCAAACTTCCCTCTTTACCGAGGTAGCGTGCTTTTGCATTTTCCAGCTCTACTGCATCATTGATAGCAGCAAAACTCTTCAGTGCATCATCAAGTATTGTTTGGAGTTCTTGCATCGTTCTGTTAACCGATCTTGAAACAAAAAAGGAGGCAAAAAGCCTCCTTTTTTATATTGCGCGATACTTACGCGCCGAGACTAGCCTTTGCTTGTGCGAAGATTTGAGCGAATGCTGGCTTATCAAACACAGCCAGATCAGCCAAAACCTTGCGGTCGATCTCGATAGCAGCCTTCTTCAAACCATTCATGAAGACGCTGTATGGCAGACCTTGCTCACGTGCAGCCGCATTGATACGTGCGATCCACAAAGTGCGGAACTGACGTTTCTTTTGGCGACGGTCACGATAAGCATATTGACCAGCCTTCATCACCGCTTCTTTAGCGATGCGATAGACACTATTACGACGACCACGGTAACCCTTGGCCTTAACTAAAATCTTCTTGTGACGCGCGCGCGCCGTTACACCACGTTTAACTCTTGCCATTTTTCAAATCTCCTTATGCGTAGGGCATCATGGCGCGAACAGACGCCGTGTTGGTTTCATGCACACCAGTCGAACCACGCAACTGACGCTTATTCTTTGTGGTCTTCTTGGTCAGGATATGGCGCTTGAAGGCTTGACCGCGCTTGATAGTACCGCCAGGGCGAACGACGAAACGCTTCTTCGCGCTGCTCTTAGTTTTCATCTTTGGCATAACGACTCCATTTATTTGATGACGCCGGGAGGTCTCTGGCAGAGACACTTGAAACCCGGAACCACTTGTATGGGACTCTATTCACAACCACCGCAACGGCGAGCCCCTTGCTCCGTTGCGATACAAAACTATTTCTTCTTGGGACCGAGCACCATCACCATTTGACGGCCTTCCATCTTCGGAAACTGCTCAACCACGCCATGCTCTTCCAAATCTGCCTTGATTCGCTCGATCAGTCGCATCCCGATCTCTTGGTGCGCCATCTCACGACCACGGAAACGCAAGGTGATCTTGGTTTTATCGCCATCAATCAAGAATTTGATCAAATTGCGCAACTTGATGTTGTAGTCGCCATCATCCGTACCCGGACGAAATTTGATCTCTTTGACTTGAACTTGCTTTTGCTTAAGTTTGGCTTCGTGCTGCTTCTTGGCCTCGGCATATTTGAACTTACCGATATCCATGATGCGGCAAACAGGTGGTTCCGCCAAAGGCGCGATCTCCACCAGATCTAATTCCGCTTCATCAGCCATGCGCAACGCTTCCGCTATTGCAACTACGCCAACCTGCTCTCCCTCCGCGCCAATGAGTCGCACCTGGGGTGCTGTGATCTGCTCATTGATACGCTGCGACTTATCTTGTGCTATTGGAAATTCTCCATTAAAAAATTAAACCGTGCTATCCGCCCAGCAGCTCGGATTTCAAGCGCTGAATCAGCGCCTCCACCGACATCTGCCCAAGGTCTTCACCTTGGCGGTTTCGCACGGCAACGAGTCCTGCAGCCACTTCCTTATCGCCTAAAATCAGCTGGTAAGGCAACTTCTGCAAGCTATGTTCCCGTATTTTATAGGTAATCTTCTCATTGCGCAAATCCAATTGCACCCTAAAGCCTGCTGTGCGGAGTGTTTCCGTCACTTGCGTGCAATATTCAGCTTGTCCTTGCGAGATATTCATCACCACCATCTGCACAGGAGCCAGCCACAAAGGCATCGCCCCCGCATGATTTTCGATCAACATGCCGATAAAACGCTCTAGTGATCCCAGAATTGCGCGATGCAACATCACGGGAGTCTTGCGCGTGTTGTCTTCGTCCACGAACTCCGCCCCCAAGCGACCGGGCATAGAGAAGTCCACTTGAATCGTGCCACACTGCCACGAACGACCAATCGCGTCTTTAATGTGGAATTCGATCTTCGGACCGTAGAAAGCACCTTCGCCCGGTAATTCGATCCACTCCAAACCAGATGCACGCAAAGCTGCACGCAGGGCATTTTCTGCCTTATCCCAAATGTCGTCAGAACCCACGCGACTTTCTGGGCGCAGCGCCAACTTCACCGTCACATCATTGAAACCAAAATCCTTGTAGACCTTAAGTACCAGCGCATTGAACGCTGTCACTTCTGACTCGATCTGCGCTTCGGTACAGAAGATATGCCCATCGTCTTGAACAAAACCGCGCACTCGCATCAGACCATGCAAGCCACCCGATGGCTCATTGCGATGGCAAGAGCCAAAC
>PNNY01000047.1 GCA_013824485.1 Sideroxydans sp. | reverse complement strand
TTGCCCAATTGCTCCGCATCGACAGGCCCAATAGGAAGCGGCGCCTGCCCCTTTGGCATTTTGTAGAACGAGAGCGGCTGATCCATGACGAATTCGCTGTTGTCCACCCCAGTCACATCGATCTTGCCCTCGATCAAGCACACTACGCCCATCTCGTCGCCGTCCTTACCCCACACGTCGGTACCGCGAATCCCCACGGTGGCTCCCGCCACTTTGACCGTGACGTTGCGCTGACGTAATTTGTTCAACGCACTGGTGGTGAAGCGAAAAGCACCCTTTGCGACATCTAATACAGCGCGGAAGACCGGGGCGTCAGCCTGTTTCGGTGTCAGCTCTCCAATGCTAAGCGATGCTCTTTCTCCCAGCTTCACTGTGCTGCCATCACCTGTTTGCACATAGATGCGCGCATTCACCCCCGTGATCAGGCGGTCACCGTTCTGCAACTCGGTGCCTACACGAAGAGGGCGCATGCTCTCACCTCGTTGTAGCCAAGCGGGCATCTGCACCGCTTGTACCTGCGCATCCATTTCAGCGTGAGCTGGCATGGCAAGCAACATCAAAAGCAACCCTAGTTTCTTGTTCATACCTAAACCTCCTTGAATGCGCGAGGGATGCATGTTGCCGCTATAATGCCGAACCCGCAAATTTCGCATCAGATCGAGTAGACATGCAGCCTAATTATTCTCCAAAAGACATCGAAGCCGCCGCCCAACAGCAGTGGGAATCCACACAGGCATTCGTCGCTAAAGAACACAGCGACAAGCCAAAATACTATTGCCTGTCGATGTTCCCTTACCCTTCTGGCAAGTTGCACATGGGCCATGTGCGCAACTACACCATCGGCGACGTACTGAGTCGTTATCACCACATGAAGGGCTTCAACGTGATGCAGCCGATGGGCTGGGATGCGTTCGGCCTGCCTGCTGAGAACGCCGCGATGGCGAACAACGTACCCCCTGCTGCATGGACGTACTCCAACATCGAATACATGAAACAGCAGTTGAAGGCGCTGGGCTTGGGTGTGGATTGGACGCGCGAGGTGAAGACCTGCACGCCAGAGTATTACCGCTGGGAACAATGGCTGTTCACCAAGTTGTTCAAAAAGGGCGTGATCTATAAGAAGACCTCGACCGTGAACTGGGACCCGGTAGACAACACCGTGCTGGCGAACGAGCAAGTCATTGACGGACGCGGTTGGCGTTCTGGCGCGCTGGTGGAGAAGCGCGAGATACCGATGTACTTCTTCCGCATCACCCAATACGCCGAAGAGTTGCTGAAAGATTTGGACACACTCACCGGTTGGCCCGAGCAGGTGAAGACCATGCAGGCCAACTGGATCGGTAAGAGCTATGGCGTGCGCTTCGCGTTTGAAATCGCCGAAGAAGTCGGCATCACTCTTCCCTCGCCCGCAGGCGGGAGAGGGACCGAGGGTGAGGGCGTGTCCACGAAGAGCAATCTGCTCTGGGTATACACCACCCGTGCCGACACCATCATGGGCGTGACTTTCGTCGCCGTTGCTGCGGAACATCCACTGGCGACACGTGCCGCACACGGTAATGCCAAGCTGGCCGAGTTCATCGAAGAATGTAAACGTGGCGGCGTGGCCGAGGCGGACATTGCCACCATGGAAAAGAAAGGCATGGACACCGGCATCAAAGTCACCCACCCGCTTACTGGCGAACAAGTGCCTGTGTGGGTCGGCAACTATGTTCTGATGGGTTACGGCGAAGGCGCGGTGATGGCAGTGCCTGCGCACGACGAACGCGATTTCGGTTTTGCCAAGAAGTACGATTTGACCATCAAGCAATCTATCTCGGTCAAAGACCAGCCATTCAGTGGTGCTGCATGGCAAGAGTGGTACGGCGACAAAGAGAATGGCGTGTGCGTAAACTCGGGCAAGTACGATGGCATGAATTTCGATCAAGCCATCGACGCCATCGCTACCGACCTGAATGCAAAAGGCTTGGGCGAGAAGAAGACTCAGTTCCGTCTGCGCGATTGGGGCATCTCACGCCAACGTTACTGGGGCTGTCCTATCCCCATCATCCACTGCCCAAGTTGTGGCGATGTGCCGGTGCCTGATGATCAACTACCCGTTGTATTGCCTGAGAACGTAGTGCCGGACGGCGCTGGTTCGCCACTGGCAAAGATGCCTGAATTCTACGAATGCGCCTGCCCTACTTGCGGCGGCAAAGCACGCCGTGAAACGGACACCATGGACACCTTCGTGGAATCGTCTTGGTACTACGCACGTTATGCCAGCCCGCAATGCGACACTGGCATGGTGGACAAAGCTGCTGCGCAAAAATGGCTACCCGTCGATCAATACATCGGCGGTATCGAACACGCCATCTTGCATCTGCTGTACGCACGCTTCTTCCACAAATTGATGCGCGACGAAGGTCTGGTGCAGGGCGATGAGCCCTTCGTCAATCTGCTCACGCAAGGCATGGTGGTAGCGCCAACGTTCTACCGTGATTTGGAAGGCGGCAAGAAGTTGTGGATCAATCCTGCCGACGTGGATGTGGAAGTCGATGCCAAAGCGCGCCCATTGGGTGCGAAGCTGAAGAGCGACGGCTTACCTGTCGTCATCGGCGGCACGGAGAAGATGTCGAAGTCGAAGAACAACGGCGTCGATCCGCAAGCCATCATCGACGAGTTCGGCGCGGATACTGCGCGCTTGTTCATGATGTTCGCAGCCCCCCCCGACCAGCAGTTGGAATGGTCGGATGCGGGTGTGGAAGGCGCGTTCCGCTTCTTGAAGCGCGTGTGGAAAGCGGTGTTCGAGCATGTCGAAGGCGGCGTGGTCGCGGCGTATACCAGCGGTGAGTTGAGCGCGAACGCGAAGGCATTACGCCTGCAACTACACCAGACAATCCAGAAGATCGACGATGACTACGGTCGCCGCAAGACCTTCAACACCGCCATCGCAGCAACGATGGAATTGCTCAATGCATTGGGCAAGTTCGATGAGGACACGCCTGTCGCACGCAGTGTGGCGCAAGAGGTGTTGGAGAACACCGTACTGTTGCTCACCCCCATCGTGCCGCACATCGGTGAAGCACTGTGGTCTGCATTGCGCTCAGGTACACAGTTGCGCGACCAGTCTTTCCCCAAGGCCGATGCAAGCGCCTTGGTGCAAGACGAGATCGAACTGATGATCCAAGTGAACGGCAAGCTACGCGGCAGTCTGCGTGTCTCCAAAGACGCGGACAAGGCGAGTATCGAACAGATGGCGTTGGCGCATGAAGCAGTGCAAAAACAACTTGCTGGCGCTGCGGCGAAGAAAGTCATCGTCGTGCCTGGTCGCTTGGTCAACGTGGTGGTGTGATGAAGAATTCGATGCGGACATTTCTATTGCTAGCTGCTTTGTCGCTCACCGCGTGTGGTTTTCACTTGCGCGGTAGTCAATTACAAGACATGGCGTTCGCATTCAAGTCTCTCTATCTCAAAGCGCCTGCTGAAACGCCGTTCGTCAGCGACTTGCGCACTGCGTTGAATGCCAACAAAGTGGCGCTCACTTCTACCGCCGATGCTGCCGAACTGGTACTTGAAGTCGTGTCGGAGCAAACCAACAAGAACATCTTGTCTCTATCAGGTAGTGGTCGCGTGCAAGAGTATCAACTCATCTACCGCGTCTCGCTGCGCGCCTTCGATAACAAACAGATCGACTGGCTGCCGCCCGAAGAGATCATGCTCACGCGAATCTTGGCGTATGACGATGCTCAGATCCTCGCGAAGGAACAAGAAGAGGCACAACTCTACCGAGACATGCGCACCGATGCGGTGGGGCAAGCCATCCGTCGCTTGAATCGAGCAAAACCACAGTTCTAGATCCATGAGAATCTCGACCGAAGACCTGCCGCAGCATTTGAAACGGGGACTTGGGTCGCTGTACGTCATCCACGGCGAAGCACTGTTGCTCGCCATCGAAGCGGCTGACGCCATCCGCAACGCCGCACGGGAAGCGGGATACACCGAACGCGAGACCATCATCGCAGAGCAATATTTCAAATGGGGAGAGTTACGTAACAGCGCTCAGAGCATGTCGCTGTTCTCCTCGCGCAAAGTGATCGACCTGCGCATCCCTTCCGGCAAACCCGGCGTGGATGGCGCGCAAGCTCTACAGGACCATTGTGAGAACCTCGACCCCGATACGCTCACGCTCATTTCGCTACCGAAACTGGAAAACACCGCTTTCAAGAGCAAATGGTTCGCCGCACTGGAGCAACACGGCACGATCATCAGCGCAGATGAAGTCTCGCTCGCCGCATTGCCCACATGGATCGCGGGAAGGCTGCGGCGCCAAGGCCAATCTACCGATGCGGACACCTTGAAGTTCCTCGCCGAAAAGGTGGAAGGCAATCTGCTGGCGGCGTATCAAGAGATACAGAAACTGGCGCTACTCTTCCCCGAGGGCGCTCTGACCTTTGACCAAGTCAAAGACTCAGTGATGGACGTGGCGCGTTATGACGTGTTCAAACTCTCAGAAGCGATGCTCACTGGTGATGCAGAACGTTATGCACGCATCCTTGATGGTTTACGTGCAGAGGGGACTGCCACCGTTCTCATCCTGTGGTCGATCTCAGAAGACATCCGCGCATTGGCTAAAGTCTCGCGCGCCATGCAGCAAAGCGGCAATCTCGCGGCTGCTTTGCGCGATGCGCGCGTGTGGGGTGCGAAACAAAAATTGATCGAACGTGCCGTGCGACGCTTCACCCCCACCTTCGCCGAGCGCGCCTTACGCCAAGCCGCGCTGATCGATCGCCTCATCAAAGGTCTACGCCAAGGCGATGTGTGGGATGAGTTGCTACAACTCGGCATACGTTGCGCCCGCGCAGGTGCAAGATGAGCGAAGTGCTACTGGTCATCAGCAATACGCCTGACCGCGCCACGGCGGAAAGTATCGCAGGTGCGCTGGTCGCAAGCCATGCCGCAGCGTGCGTGAATATTTTGGCCGAATGCAGTTCTATCTATCGCTGGGAAGGCAAGATCGAGCATGCGACTGAAGTCCCTTTGCTCATCAAGACTACTGCCGATGCCTATCCGCGCTTGGAAGCAGAATTGCGTAAACTGCACCCTTACGAATTACCGGAGATCATTGCGATTCCCGTGACCGCAGGTCTACCCGCTTATTTGGATTGGGTGAAGTCAGAAACTAGGAAAACCCCATGATTCGTCGTTTGTTGCTGATCGTCTTGTTGTTCATCGTGCCGCTAGCACAAGCGGACATGCTTTCCTTTGGTAGCAAGAAACCCAGCTTCCTGCCCGCCGACCAAGCATTTTCCTTGAGTGTGCATGCCGTAGATCAAAAGACGCTCATCGCCAGCTTCAAGATCACGCCCGGCTACTACCTGTACCGCGACAAGATCCATTTCACTTTGGCAGATGGCAAGCCGACCCAACTGACTTTGCCCAAAGGCGAGGAAAAGGACGATCCCAACTTCGGCCTCATCGAGGTGTATCACCGATCCTTCCAAGCCGAGATCAAGTTGCCCAAGGTGGATGCCAAGAAGACTTTGGTGTTGAATGCCAGCTACCAAGGTTGTAGTGACCAAGGTTTGTGTTACCCCCCCATCGACAAGTCGTTCAACCTCGAGTTGATGCAATCCATCACGGCGGCGGCACCTCCAACGACGGTCGCTCCCGTTCCCGCAAGCCAGATCGCCCCCGACAACGAGAACACCCAGATCGCCAAGGTGTTCCAAAGCGGTAGCTTCTGGCTCATCGTATCCTTCTTCTTCGGTGCTGGCTTGTTGCTCTCGCTGACCCCCTGCGTGTTCCCCATGATCCCCATCCTATCCGGCATCATCGTCGGGCGCGGCCATAAGATCACCCATATGCATGCCTTCATCTTGTCCTTGGCTTATGTGTTAGGCATGGCGGTCACCTATGCCATCGCAGGGGTGGCGGCAGGTTATTCCGGCGACCTCATCTCGAACTCATTGCAAACCCCTTGGGTGCTGGGTAGCTTCGCGGCGCTGTTCGTCGTGCTGTCCTTGTCCATGTTTGGTTTCTATGAACTGCAACTTCCTTCTGCACTGCAAAGCAAGCTCACCGATACCAGCAACAAACTGCACGGAGGCCACTTGTCAGGCGTGTTCGGCATGGGCGCACTGTCCGCCGTCATCATGGGGCCGTGTGTCGCCGCTCCCCTTGCTGGCGCGCTCCTATATATAAGCCAGACGCATGATGCCGTGTTGGGCGGAACCGCCCTGTTCGTCATGGCACTAGGCATGGGCATACCACTGCTCATCATTGGCACCTCGGCGGGCACCTTGCTACCCAAGGCTGGGGCTTGGATGGAATCGGTGAAGCGCTTCTTTGGGGTGATGATGCTGGCCTTGGCGATCTGGATCATCTCCCCCGTCATCCCCGTCTCTGTGCAGATGGGACTGTGGGCCGCGTTGCTGATCTTCACGGCTATCTATCTTCACGCGCTAGATCCGCTTCCTCATACCGCACAGGGTTGGCACAAACTCGGCAAGGGTGTGGGTATCCTTGCCCTGTTGCTGGGTGTGGCCTATCTGATCGGCGCACTGTCCGGCGCACGCGATATCCTGCGCCCGCTCGGCAACCTTGGGCGCGCCACTGCCGAGGCGAGTCACAGCCTAGTATTCGAGCGAGTGAAGTCGAGCGCAGAACTGGATGCACGCATCGTCCAAGCCGCAGGCAAGACCGTGATGTTGGATTTCTATGCCGACTGGTGCGTGTCCTGCAAAGAGATGGAACGTTTCACCTTCAGCGACCTAGCGGTGCAAGCCAAGCTAAAGGACACCCTTTTGTTGCAAGCGGATGTCACCGCCAACAACGCCGATGACAAAGCCCTTCTCCAACGCTTCCAGCTGTTCGGCCCTCCCGCTACGCTTTTCTTCGACAAGCAAGGCAAAGAGATGGCCGATTTCCGCGTCATTGGGTATCAGGATGCGCGTCAATTCACGGATTCTCTGAACGCCATTGGTCTATAGGCCTGATTTTCCACAAGTTCTTTTAATGGATGGACAAACTAGGCCATTTTGCGGCAAACTGCGCCTATGAAGAACGTCTTGGTACTCCACGGCCCCAACCTGAATCTGCTCGGCACACGCGAGCCAGATGTATATGGCCGCGTCACGTTGGACGAAATTAACGTCAAGTTGACGGCACAAGCCCAAGCAAGTGGCGCAAAGTTAGCTCACTTCCAAAGCAACACGGAAGGCACGCTGGTTGATCGCATCCAACAAGCAAGAACGGATGGCACCGACTTCATCATCATCAATCCGGCAGCGTTCACGCACACCAGCGTGGCTATCCGTGATGCCTTGTCGGCGGTGAGCATCCCGTTCGTTGAAGTGCATCTGTCGAACGTGTTCGCGCGCGAGGCATTTCGTAAAGAGTCTTATTTTTCTGATATCGCCGTTGGCGTCATCAGTGGTTTGGGCGCAACAGGCTATGAGCTTGCCCTGCAATTTGCATTACAACATTCTGTAAGGAGATAAAAAATGGATCTACGCAAACTGAAGACACTGATCGAACTGGTTGAGAACTCGGGTATCGCTGAACTGGAATTGACCGAAGGTGAAGAGCATGTACGTATCTCGCGCATGAGCTCTGTCTCTGCGCCTGCCGTACAACATCACTATGCTGCCGCACCAATGGCGGCACCTGCGCCTGCTGCGGCACCTGCCGTTGCGGCCGCCCCTGCTGCGCCAGCCGCCCCTGAAGGTCATATCGTCAAATCGCCAATGGTCGGTAGCTTCTACCGTGCAGCCTCTCCTGGCGCTAAGGCATTCGTCGATGTTGGTTCAACTGTGAACGCAGGCGACACCATCTGCATCATCGAAGCGATGAAGCTGTTGAACGAGATCGAAGCGGACAAGGGTGGCGTGATCAAAGCCATCTTGGTTGAGAACGGCCAAGCGGTCGAATTCGGCCAACCACTGTTCATCATCGGTTAAGCATCATGGCCGTGTTCGAACGTAAACCCAGAACACCTGCTCCGCCGGAGACCCCAATCATGTTTGAAAAGATCCTTATCGCCAATCGCGGCGAGATCGCGCTTCGTATCCAGCGCGCCTGCCGCGAGATGGGCATCAAGACCGTCGCAGTCCATTCAGAAGCGGATGCTGATGCCAAGTATGTGAAACTGGCTGATGAGTCAGTCTGTATCGGCCCCGCAAGTTCCAGCCTGAGCTACCTCAACGTTCCCGCCATCATCAGCGCCGCTGAAGTGACCGACGCGCAAGCGATCCACCCAGGTTATGGTTTCCTGTCCGAGAACGCAGATTTCTCGGAGCGCGTAGAGAAATCCGGATTCGTCTTCATCGGCCCGCGTGCTGAGACCATCCGCCTGATGGGCGACAAAGTCTCTGCGAAGAGCGCCATGAAGAAAGCCGGCGTCCCTTGTGTCCCTGGCGTCGAAGGTGCTTTGCCAGACGATCCGGCTGAGATCATCAAGACTGCGCGCTTCATCGGCTACCCAGTCATCATCAAAGCTTCCGGCGGCGGTGGCGGACGCGGTATGCGCGTGGTGCACACCGAAGCGGCATTGCTCAATGCGGTCACCATGACTAGGACAGAGGCTCAAGCCGCCTTTAACAATCCCATGGTGTACATGGAAAAGTTCTTGGAGAACCCACGCCACATCGAGATCCAGATCTTGGCCGACCAACACGGCAACGCCGTGTACTTGGGCGAACGCGATTGCTCGATGCAACGTCGTCACCAAAAGATCATCGAAGAAGCGCCTGCTTACCACCTGAATCCAAAGCTGCGCGACAAGATCGGCGAACGCTGTGCTGAAGCTTGCCGCAAGATCGGCTATCGCGGAGCAGGTACGTTCGAATTCTTGTATGAGAACGGTGAGTTCTATTTCATCGAGATGAACACCCGCGTGCAAGTCGAACACCCCGTGTCTGAGATGATCACTGGCATCGACATCGTGCAACAACAGATCCGCATCGCTGCGGGTGAGAAGTTGCCGTTCCGCCAAAAAGACATCCAGTTCCGTGGTCATGCTATCGAGTGCCGCATCAATGCCGAGCATCCTTACACGTTCGTGCCATCGCCAGGCCGCATCACCAACTGGCACGTCCCTGGCGGCCCTGGCATCCGTGTCGATTCACATGTCTATAACAACTACTTCATCCCGCCGCACTACGATTCCATGATCGGCAAGGTGATCGCTTACGGTGACACCCGCGATCAAGCGATCGCACGTATGCGCACCGCGTTGTCCGAGATGGTGGTTGAGGGCATCAACACCAACATTCCATTGCATCAGGAATTGATGAACGATGCCGCCTTCGTTAACGGCGGCACCAGCATCCACTATCTGGAACACAAGCTGGCGGAACGCACCAAGGGTAAGTAAGCCGTGTCTTGGCTCAACTTGTCGGTGCGCGCCGAGGCCGACTACGCCGAAGCTTTGAGTGAGGCGCTGCTTGCACGGGGCGCCTTGTCGGTGGACATGTTGGATGCCGATGCGGACACCCCAGACGAGCAGGCCATCTTCGGCGAACCGGGTGAACCCACCTCTGCCGTATGGCAACACAATCTCGTCAATGCGCTGTTCGAAAGTGATGCAGCTGTCGCTGCCATCCTGAAAGACAGTTGCGCCGAACTCGGCATCACAGCACTACCTGAACATCGTATCGAGACACTGGAAGAAAGTGACTGGGTGCGTCTCACCCAAGCGCAATTCGACCCCATTCGCATCAGCGACCGTCTGTGGATCGTGCCGACTTGGCATACCCCGACCGACGCTTCCGCCATCAACATCGCACTCGACCCTGGCCTCGCATTCGGCACAGGCAGTCATCCCACCACCCGCTTGTGTCTGCGCTGGTTGGACAAGAACACCCAAGCAGGAGAATCTGTTCTCGATTACGGTTGTGGCTCTGGCATCCTCGCCATCGCCGCGATGAAGTTGGGCGCAGGTAGCGCCATCGGCGTGGATGTGGATGCGCAAGCCGTACAGGCCAGTCGCGACAATGCGATCGCGAACCACGTCGAGGCCGACTTTTACCTACCTGATGGAGTGGCACTCAAACAATATGACGTGGTCGTTGCCAATATCCTCACCAACCCACTGCGCGCATTAGCTCCGTTGTTGGCTGGCGCGACCCGCACTCGTGGGCGCATCGTCCTCTCAGGCATCCTCGCCGAACAAGCCGAAGAAGTGATGCGCATCTATGGGCAATGGTTCGACCTCGCCCCTCCTGTGATCGAAGACGGCTGGTGTTGCTTGTCGGGAACGAAACGATGAGTGACGTCACTCAATGCCCCGAATGCTCAACTCGCTTCAAGGTGAGCGAGGAACAACTCGCCGCCCATGATGGATTAGTACGTTGTGGACGCTGCCACGAAGTGTTCAATGCACGCGAACACATGCAAGACGATGAGCCCAGCCCCCAGCTGTCGCTTCCTATCGAAGAACAAGCCGTTCCAGAAGCCCCTGCAATCGAAGAGACTTCGTCGCTGCCTGAAGAAGCGAATGCAGAGATCACCGTAGAAGCAACAGAGACCGACCTTACGCCCATTCCAAATGTGCCGGGATTGGAAGAAGAAGTCCTCACGCTGGCCCAACAAGTCGATGTGCTCGAAGAATTGACCGAAGAAGTCCCCGCTCCCGCGCCGCGCAAACACGTATGGGTTGGCGTTTTAGCTTCGGTATTGTTAGCGCTCACCCTCGTTGCACAAGCCGCCTATTTCTACCGCGTCGAACTCGCCGCCCACCTGCCCGGCCTCAAGCCTTTGCTCACACAATATTGTGGCTTGCTGGATTGCACGGTTGATCTGCCACGCCAAGCTGAATCCATGTCCATCGAATCTTCCGAACTCGAGTCGGATAGCGTTCAGGCCAATCTGATCACCCTACACGCGCTGCTGCACAACCGGGCGCCCTACGCTCAGGCCTACCCCAACTTGGAGCTGACCCTGACCGATATGCAAGATGCCGCCATCGCCCGTCGCGTATTCCAGCCTGCGGACTATTTGAAAGTGGGCGACGACATGCAGAAGGGGCTTGCCGCCAATCGTGAGCTAGCACTCGCATTGCGCATGGACACCACCGACCTGAAACCAGCGGGCTATCGACTGTTTCTGTTTTACCCGCAGTAATCCCCTTCCGTTATAATCGTCCCGCCGTTAAAACCGACTGGGAGAGTGTGCTGGTGACAGCACCGCCGAAGGCGCAACACCCGTAACCGCTCAGGCACAAGAACCAATCGGAACAGGCAAATCTGGAGAGCGCTGCCTACGCAGCCACCGAAGGGGCACGCGACGTAAGTTGTAATCTCTCAGGTACCAAGGACAGATGGGGCGCGGCACGGATTCGTGCCGCGCCTTTTTTATTCTTAATGAAAGCGCATATGACGACTCTCAAGGTAACTCCCCTCAACGCCGCGCACCGTGCTATGGGCGCAAAGATGGTGGATTTCGGCGGCTGGGACATGCCGGTGAACTACGGCTCACAGATCGACGAACATCATCAAGTACGTAACGACTGCGGCATGTTCGACGTGTGCCATATGCGCGTGGTCGATGTTAATGGCGATGGCGTACGTGCTTTCCTGCGTTACCTACTCGCCAACAACGCAGACAAATTGCACATGCCGGGCCGAGCACTCTACTCCGCCATGTTGCGCCCCGATGGCCATGTGATCGACGACCTCATCATCTACTTCATGACCGAGCAGTGGTTCCGCATCGTGGTGAATGCAGGCACGGCCGACAAAGACATCGCATGGATGAAAGAGCAAGCCGCAAAAGTCGCCCCGCAACTCACTATCACCTCGCGCGATGACCTCGCGATGGTCGCCATCCAAGGTCCGAACGCCCGCGCCAAAGTCTGGCAAGTATTGCCGCAGACCCAAGCGGCGACTGAAGGACTGAAGAATTTCCAAGCCGCCGATTGTGGCGAGTACTACGTGGCTCGTACCGGCTACACAGGCGAAGATGGTTTCGAAGTGATGTTGCCTAAAGAGAAGGTAGAAGCATTCTGGTATGACCTCAACAAAGCGGGCGTCAAGCCCATCGGCCTCGGCGCGCGTGACACCCTGCGCTTGGAAGCGGGTATGAACCTGTATGGACAAGACATGGACGAGAGCGTCGGTCCTTTGGAATCCGGCTTGGCGTGGACGGTCGATCTGCAAAGCGAACGCGACTTCATCGGCAAAGCCGCACTGCTGGCGAACCCGCCCAGCAGCAAACTCGTTGGCTTGGTGCTGCTAGATCGCGGCGTGCTGCGTGGGCACCAAAAGATAAAGACGCCACACGGCGAAGGAGAGATCACCAGCGGCAGCTTCTCGCCCACGCTAGAGAAATCCATCGCCCTTGCTCGCGTACCGAACGGCGTCGCTATCGGCGACACGGTACAAGTGGAGATCCGTGACAAGTTGTTGAACGCATCAGTAGTGAAGTATCCATTCGCCCGCAACGGCAAAGGTTTGATTTAATCTTTCTTGAGGACATGACCATGAGCAATCCAAGCAACCTGAAATACACCGCCTCCCACGAGTGGGTCAAAACCGAAGCTGACGGCACCGTCACCATCGGCATCACACAACATGCGCAAGAATTGCTTGGCGACATGGTGTTCGTCGAAGCGCCGACTGTTGGTCGCAAACTGAAAGCCAAGGAAGAATGCGCCGTGGTTGAATCCGTGAAAGCCGCAGCCGATGTGTACGCACCCATCTCTGGCGAAGTGACTGCCATCAATGGCGACTTGGATAGCTCGCCAGAGAACATCAACAGCGACCCTTATGGCGCTTGGATCTTCAAGATGAAGCCTGACAATGCAGCCGATGTTGCCGCGCTGCTAGATGCGGCCGGATATCAGGCCGTCGTCGATAGCGAAGCACACTAGAAAAGAATAAACCTGCTGCGAGGTCGGATTGCGGCGTTGCGCAGTGCTCGGAATCCTCATGTACGGAATGTACATTCCGGTTCCTCCGCGCTGTGCGCCTTGCACTCCAACCTCTCACAACGGTTTCTTCATTCCTAGCACTCCTAATTTAGAACAGCTCAGACCATGAACAATACCGACCAATTCGTGAATCGCCACAACGGCCCCAGCGCAACCGACGTGCAAGCCATGTTGAACAAGATCAACGCGCCCTCATTGGATGCGCTGATAGACCAGACCGTTCCAGCTGCGATTCGTTTAAAGCAGCCACTGAACCTGCCCGATGGCATGAGCGAGCACGCATTCCTGCAACATCTGCGCGACATCGCGGCGAAGAACAAGTT
>PNNY01000046.1 GCA_013824485.1 Sideroxydans sp. | reverse complement strand
AAGTTGCCTCTGCCATCGTGCATGAATCAACCATTCATGCACGATGGCAGAGGCAACTTCAAGGTTGGCTGAAGCCTCTTCACTCAAACCATCGCCCAACTCAAAACCATAACCCCGTATACGCAACAAATAGCTACTGGGTGCATCTTCACCATACACCTGCCGATAGGTATGCAACAGTGCGAAAGGCGTCATAGCGTGGCTGGTGTAGCTGTTGTCGTGAGCTGCCGATATCTCTGAGAAATGGAACGGTGCATCACACGAGACATCCGCATCAAGGAACAATATCTTCTGCCGCCCGACCAGATCAGTAACGTGCTCTACCTGTAGTTGAAAATCTTCGATGAACTCGAAGTCGGGATGATCGAACTCAGCTTGTACGCTGCGCGACAACAAAGGTGCCAGCGCATCATCTCCTCGAGATTCGTTACCGATGGCTAAGACTAGGATTGGAGACGTCATGATGTTTAAGTGGTTCTAGATTGTGAAGAGTTAGGTCAGAACTTCCAGTTCATCTGCAATCTCAGACAAGACACCCTCGATATTACTCAGTACATCATTGTTCCAAAACCGTAGTACTCGCCAGCCACGTGCTTGCATCACAACCGTTCTTTGATGGTCATAAGCGGCTTGCTCTTGATGCTGTCCGCCATCCAGTTCAATCACGACCTTCTGCTCTAGACATACAAAATCTGCAATGTACTCTTCGATGGGATGCTGGCGGCGAAAGCGATGACCATTGAGTTGCTTGTAACGTAGTCGTTGCCATAACAAGTTTTCAGCATCAGTCATGCTGCTTCGTAATGATCTTGCTCTAGAGGTTGTCACTTTTTGGATTCGCGTGGTCATTTAGCTTCTACCTCCACCCTAGCCCTCCCCCTGCAAGGGGGAGGGAACTAAGCTCCTTCCCCCTTGCAGGGGGAAGGTTGGGATGGGGGTAGACTCCATCAGCTAGCATCCTCTAGCAACTGACCACTCCATCACCCGACCGCATCAGCAAATCCACCCTTGCACCATCCATACCCAGCAATTCCACCTCTAGCGGCATCTTGCCCAGAGCGTGAGTGGCGCAGGATAGGCAGGGATCGAAAGCACGGATGGCGACCTCGATGTGATTGAGCAAGCCTTCAGTGAGTTTCTTGCCGTCGATGAATTGGCGCGCCACTTGGCGGATAGCTTCATTCATCGCTTGATTGTTGTGGGTGGTGGAGACGATGAGGTTGCAGCGCACGATCTGGTCGTTCTCGTCCACTTTGTAATGATGGATGAGTGTGCCGCGTGGGGCTTCGATGACGCCCACGCCACGCTCTTGGCGCTCACCTTTACTCACTAGGTCTGTACCTTGCAGGTCTGGATCGTGCAGTAACTCGCGGATCATCTCGGCGGTGTGCAACATCTCTATCATGCGCGCCCAGTGGAATCCCAAGGTCGCTTTGGCCGCATTTCCCCCGTCATGCGCGATGAAGGTCTTGCGCTCGGCCTCTGCCAGTGGAGAAGGGATGAAGTCGCATTGCGTCACACGACTCAATGGTCCGACGCGATACCAACCCGTCTCCGGACCAAGGCTACGCAGGAACGGGAACTTCATGTACGACCACGGCTTCACGTCCTCGAATATCTCATCCCAGTAATGGCTGTAGTCGTAGTGATCGAATAAGGTCTGGCCATTCATATCGCGCGCGCGCAATCCGCCGTGATAAAGATCCATCGCGCCATCAGCACGCACCAGATTCAGCGTGTGTGCTTGGAAAGTACCAAAGTTGTTGTACAACTCAGGGTTCAAGGAAAATAATCGCTTGATGATGCCGACTGCATCTGCGCTCCATGCCACCATCTGGTCAGCGTCTTTGAGCAGATAGTCACGCTCTTCGATACTGACATTCTTGTTCACCCCGCCCGCTACCGATCCAGTGCCGTGGATGCGTTTACCTGCGGTGATGCGGATGACCTCTTGCCCGAACTTGCGCAACAACACACCTTGCTTGGCGATCTCTGGATGGGCGGCAGCGATGCCAACGATATTGCGTTTCGCCACATCCGAATCGAATCCGAACAGCAAGTCAGGCGAACACAGGTGGAAGAAATGTAGTGCGTGCGATTGCAACATCTGACCGTAATGCATCAAGCGGCGCACTTTCTCCGCCGTCGGCGTCAGCGTCGCTCCCACGATCATGTCCATGGCCTTGGAAGCTGCTAGATGGTGACTGACTGGGCAGATACCACACAACCGTTGCACCATGACGGGCGCTTCCCAATACGGACGACCTTGGATGAATTTCTCGAAGCCACGGAACTCCACGATGTGCAAACGTACCTGATGCACGCGGTCGTTCTCGTCCAGCAACAGCGTCACCTTACCGTGACCTTCCACACGCGATACGGGGTCGATGGCGACGCGGCGCAGGTTTTCGGGGTGTTCCGCAGTCTCTAGTTTTGTATTGATGTCAGTCATATTTGATCAATCCATGTCCCAACTCAGGTGTCTTACCTGCGATTAGGTCAGTCAAGAATTTCCAGATGGCATCCGCCGACGGCGGGCAACCGGGGATGAAGTAGTCGATCTTCACCACTTCATGCAAAGGGTGCACCTTGTCCAAGGGGAGCGGCAGTTCAGGGTCGTTCGGGATATGTCCATGCACCAGACCCGGCTCGGTGAGATACACCTCGGTCAGGCAGCTACTCAGATCTAAGTGGTTACGCTGTGCGGGTAGGCCACCATTGATGGCACAGGCGCCGATGGCGATGAGGACTTTGCAATTCTTGCGGAACTCGCGCAGCACATGCACGTTCTCTGCATTGCAGATGCCACCTTCGACTAGGCCGATGTCACATGGCCCGCAATGTTTGATGTCAGTCAGTGGCGAACGGTCGAACTCGACTAGTTCCAACAAGGGGAACAAGCGCTCATCGATATCCAAGACAGACATGTGGCAGCCAAAACACCCCGCAAGCGAGGTGGTGGCGATGCGCAGTTTCTTCTTATCAGTCATGCGCTTCTCCTGATGGAGGACGCGGCGCATCATCCAGTGCTTGTTGGCTGATCGGACGCTGGTCGTAACGACGCTCACCAATGGGTGTACTAAAGCCGACGCCTTTCTTGATGATGACGCCGACCGGACAGACACTCATCGCTTTGTCGGTGAGGGCGATGTTGGTGTCTTTGAGCAAGCCCGACTCGGCATTGACGATGAGGTGTTTGCTATTGCCCCGTCCAGCCAATGCGAAAACGTGCTTGCCATCCACCTCGGCCGAGGCATTCACGCACAACTCACACAAGATGCAACGATTGAAGTCGAGCAGGATGTCGGGATGTGAAGCATCAAGCGGACGGTCTGGGAACTGATGGCGGAAGCCCGCACTGTGAACTTCAAGGTCGTAGCCCAAAGCTTGCAACACGCAGTTGCCGCTCTTCTCACACGATGGGCAGAAATGGTTGCCTTCGGCGAACAGCATCTGCACCAAGGTACGGCGCAGCGCGTTCAGTTCGTCGATGTCGCTTTCCACTTCAAGTCCTGCTTCGGCAGGCATTGTGCATGACGCCGCCGTGCGACCATTGACCTTGACCGTGCATAGTTTGCAGCTACCGTGCGGTTTGAATTCTGGGTGGTAGCACAGATGCGGGATGTAATGCCCGGCAGCCAGCGCCGCCTGCATCACAGTCTGCCCTGTTTCGAAAACCACAGGTTTACCGTCGAGTTGGAAGGTATCGCTCACGGGAAACTCCATAAATCTACTGCGCGGCTCGATTGCTGCGTTGCGCGGTACTCGCTTCCTTGCCTATCTTCAAGATATGTCATCGTCACTCCGTTCCGTGCGCCTTGCACTCAAGCCGCTCGCTACGATTTCTGAAGTTTCCCTCATTCGTTTTCCTTCAGATGTGCGCCCGCATCATCACGTCCTGTCATCTGCCTTGCTCTAGCCAATGCGCCATCAAGGTCGAAGGCTGGCTTGAATGAGAGCGATTTGAGTCTGCTCTCATAAGCGGGACGGAAATGCTTGAGGGTATGTAGCACGGGGTTGCATGCTGTTCTGCCAAGTCCGCAATGGGAAGTGGTCTGTAACACGTGATCGAGATTCTCGACCTCGGCCAAGTCGTAGTGCGTACCCTGCCCTGCGGCAATCTTGTCCATGGTCTGTTTCAGCATGGAGGTTCCGACTCGGCATGGGGTGCAGAAGCCGCAACTCTCATGCGCGAAGAAATGCACGAAGTTGCGCGCCACCTCGAACATGTCGCGACTGTCGTCGAACACCATGAATGCAC
Organism: Sideroxydans sp.; assembly: GCA_013824485.1. Taxonomy (GTDB): domain Bacteria; phylum Pseudomonadota; class Gammaproteobacteria; order Burkholderiales; family Gallionellaceae; genus Sideroxyarcus. The sequence continues at coordinate 9,659 of PNNY01000046.1, read as the reverse complement.
CTGCGGTCGGCAGGTCTTCGAATCCTAACTTGCGAGAGAACTCATGCTCTCCGATACAGATGCCGGAAGGCCCGCTGATCTGTACTGCCCGAGTGTTCACCGCACCACAATCGTTGAGTATCTCTTGCACCGAGACGCCGAATTGATATTCGTAGATGCCGGGTCGCGGGCAATCGCCCGATACCGAGATGAGTTTGCTACCTGTGGATTTGGCAGTGCCGATGGCGCTGTATTTATCGGCACCCATATGTATCGCCATCGCTGCTTGGCAGAAGGTCTCGACGTTATCCAAGGCGGTCGGTTGTTGCAGATAACCATGCGTCACTGGGAAAGGCGGACGGTTTCGCGGTACCCCGCGCTCGCCTTCGAGTGATTCGATGAGTGCCGATTCCTCACCACAGATATAAGCACCCGCACCAAGATGGATCTCGATGTCGAAATCAAAACCTTTGATACCCAAGATGTCATGCCCCAGCAGATCACTATCACGACGACGTTGTAAAACGCCCAACAAGTGGTCAAGTAGGTAGCGATATTCCCCACGTAGATAGAGGAAGCCTTTCTTGGCGCCGACGGCCAAGGCACACAGCGTCATGCCTTCGAAGACTAGATCGGCCTGACGGGTCAGCAGTACGCGATCTTTGAAGGTACCCGGCTCGCCTTCATCTGCATTACATACAACATAGTGTTCTTTGCCTTGCGCATTACGGCAGGCTTCCCATTTCAGCCCTGTTGGATAACCCGCACCACCGCGTCCGCGCAGGCCAGAACGCTTCACCTCCTCAACGATGGCAGCACCACCTAGCGCTATGCCTGCTTGTAACGTTTCACCGTATGTCAGTGTGTTGCCCAATAGCAGCCCTGCCCGTTGGATGTTGTCTTCGACTTGAAAGAAATCCGCTGGCCAATCGCTCAAGGGAGTGCGATTGCGGATCAGTTGGCCGATCTCTTGGATTCTTTGATGAGTGAGCTTGGTGATCGCACGTTCGTTGACTAGCATCGCTGGACCTTGGTCACACATCCCCGTGCACGAGGTTGTGCCGATACTGACCAGTCCATCTTCCGAGACCTTGCCTGGTTGCAACCAGAGCTGCTGGCACATGCGCTCCATCAAGGCTTGGCTGCCCAACATACGGTCGGTGATGTTGTCGGAGAACAACACACGGTAGGTGCCTTGCGATTTCAAGTGCAGGAATGAGTAGAACGAGGCGACGCTTTCGATTCGATTGCGCGGGATATTTAGCGTCTCAGCAATGAAAGAAACAGCTGGATTGGGTATAAAACCAAGGTGTTCTTGTACTTCCCGCAATATCTGTAACAGCTTGGTGGGATCGTTCCCATATAGACCTATCACCTGTTGCAAAAAAGATAAGTCTTTAGGTTCTAGTAATCTTTGGGAGGGTGAAACTGCTTCGTGTACCATATGCGGCGTTCAGCTTGAAGTTATACAAATACTAACTAAGGTGTGTGTCAGCATTATGAAACAATATTCAAAACGTATCTCTGTATTATGGGTAATAGCCTACCGTTTCACTTACTCTCTCACCTATTTCTAAACGCGGCGTTCCATCACTTCTAGTGTCAATCCGAAAGAGATCAACCCAGTATTTATTAGAAATCGCACGTTCAAGCCGAATCGGTTCAGGTCTCAAGCATGCTCAGTAAACTCAATCCCACTCAACGCGAAGCCGTCAAATACCTAGGCTCCCCCCTACTCGTGCTAGCAGGCGCAGGCAGTGGCAAGACGGGCGTCATCACCCATAAGCTGGCTTACTTGGTGAACGAGTGCGGCTATGCGGCGCGCAACGTTGCCGCCATCACCTTCACCAATAAAGCTGCGAACGAGATGCGCGAACGTGTGGGCAAGCTGCTGCCCGGTAATGCAGCCAAAGGCATGACCATCAGCACCTTCCATGCGCTTGGGATGAACCTGTTACGCGAGGAAGCGCCGCTTCTCGGCTACAAGAAACAGTTCTCCATCTTCGACAGCGCAGATACAGGCAAGATCATCAGTGAGTTGCTGGGCAGCCCTGACAAGCAAGAGATACGTACCGCGCAGAGCGTGATGTCGAATTGGAAAGCGGCCTTCCTGTCGCCAGAAGCAGCGACCAGTTTGGCCGAGAACGAAGAGCAGCAACGCCACGCCCTACTCTACGGGCGCTATCAAGAGACTTTGCGCGCCTACCAAGCGGTGGATTTCGATGACCTCATCCGCCTTCCAGTGGAATTATTCAAGAACCATCCCGAAGCATTGCAACGTTGGCAGCAGCGTTTCCGCTATCTGCTCATCGACGAATATCAAGACACCAACGACTGCCAGTACCAGATGATGAAGTTGCTGGCGGGAGACCGTGCCGCACTTACGGTGGTGGGCGATGACGACCAAGCCATCTATGCTTGGCGCGGGGCAAGCACGGCGAACCTACACAATCTGCAAGCGGACTACCCCAACCTGCGCGTCATCAAATTGGAGCAGAACTACCGCTCCTCGCAGCGCATCTTGCAAAGTGCCAACCACGTCATCAAGAACAACACCAAGTTGTTCGAGAAGAACCTGTGGAGCGAACATGGCCCTGGTGATCCGGTACGTGTGTTCGCCGCCAAGGACGACGAGAACGAAGCTGAGTCGGTAGTACTACGCCTGCTCGCCCACAAGTTCGAGCACCGAACCCGGTTTGCCGATTACGCCATCCTCTACCGTAGTAACCATCTGTCTCGCGTGTTCGAGGAACAACTGCGTACCCATAAAGTGCCTTACACGGTGAGTGGTGGCACCTCGTTCTTTGACCATGCCGAGATCAAAGATTTGACCGCTTACCTGCGCCTCATCGCCAATCCGGATGATGACCCTGCCTTCATCCGAGCGAGTACGACTCCGAAAAGAGGAATCGGCAACACTACTTTAGAGAAGTTGGCAGCCCACGCAGCATCGCGCCACATCAGTTTGTTTGAGGCCGCTTTCGAACCTGCGATTGCGCATCAATTACAGCCACGCCAATTAGAAGACCTGCTAACTTTCTGTAATTTCATCAATAGGATGCAGGCGAGAGCTGAGAAAGAACCTTGCAACCAAGTGATGGCCGATCTGCTCTCTGCCATCGACTATGAAGCGTGGTTGTTCGACAGCCACGAGCCGCGTCAGGCGGAAACGAAGTGGAAGAACGTGTCGGATTTCGTTGGTTGGATGAACCGAAAATCGGAAGCGGACGACAAGACACTCATCGCCATGTCGCAGTTGATCGCCCTGCTCAATCTGCTCGAATCGCGTGATCAGGAGACCGATGCCGTATCCCTTTCGACATTGCACGCGGCGAAAGGCCTGGAGTATGGACACGTGTTCTTGGTGGGAGTGGAAGAAGGCATACTGCCGCATGAGCGAAGCGAATCGCCAGACCAGATCGAAGAGGAGCGTCGTCTGATGTACGTTGGCATCACCCGCGCGCAACGTTCCCTGCAGATCAGCTATTGCAGCAAACGCAAGCGCGGCAAAGAACATGCAGCCTGTGCCCCCAGCCGTTTCATTGGCGAGTTGCCACAAGCGGACATCGAATTCGCTGGGATGGTGAAGGTGGGCGATGCACCTGCGGTGAGCAAAGCGGAAGGGATGGATAAGCTAGCCCGACTGAAGGCGATGCTGAAGTAGTGCCTAGACTACTTCCTGAGATGGGTCTATTCCCTTAGCCGTCACATCGAACAACATTGCCGCCATCTTCTCAAGAAGGGCGACGTCCAATACTCCGATGCATTCCTCAGCGACTTGGATGCCCCGAGCAATGCTGGGACGTTCAGCTTCGGTGATCTCCCAATTATCCGTCGCGTCCCCCCGGTTTCGAACCGTGGTCAGGGTGACGATCGCCTCATCCAGTGTTTCGACTGCGTTGAGGATCTGCGTGTTCTTATGGACGAGTGCGCAACGTATGACAGAGATCGCCATGGCGAGACGCGCAAAGGCGGTGACGCTGAAGCGTCCTTCGCAAGCTGCCTCGTAGGGAAGTAGCATATCCATCGCATAGATATCTTTTAGTCCTTGAGTGACGGGAACGCGCAACGGTGTGCTTTTTTTGGTCATTATTTACGTCTTTCTTTTTAGTGCTTCATCCCCAACAAGTCTTAGACTTTACAAAATGTCTCCAAGCCTTGATGAATTCAGCGTTCAGATCATCAAAGTCACGCTCTAGCCCGTCATGGATAAGCAAGATGGCTTCATGTCGTGCTTTGTTATCCAGCGTGTTCGCCAATCGACGCGCTACGGTGTTGTCATTAAACCTTCCAAGCGCATCCTGCAAATCGGCTAACACACCCAGATAAGCACGGCTTTTCTTTTGATCGAACATGGAACCGAACATCTCGATGCAGTAGCGAAATTTCTTGCACGCGATGCGCAACTGATGCAATTGCCCAGTATCACCATCCTTCAACGCCTCTCCATAGTTAACGACAGCTTTGAGGCGTTTCTTTAGGGTCTTTGATGCAAATATTTCCAGCGAGACATCTGCGACCTCATTCGGCTTGGAATGCATCCAAGCGCCAAATCGCAAGAGCATGTGTTGAAGCACAGATGAGTTGAGTTGCTCCACCACCGCTATATGCTGCTCTATTCGCTTTCTTTCACAGACTTTCAGCAAGGTACGTAATCCAGCGTGCTCAGGTAAGCGCGCGCAGATGGGCACCAAAGTCTGTGTGACGAACACATCCCAGTCCCGAGACCGTCCTAGCCCTACGCATAGCTCACTCACCTGTTGACGCAAGGCTGCCAGCTCAACATCTGGGCGGGAGCGTAAAGCGACCGAAAGCACCACGCGCAAACGACGCAGACCGATACGCACCTGATGCAGATATTCTTCATCGAGGTTAAGTACGGCACCCGGCACATTGGATTGGACATGCGCTAGACAATCTGCAATGAGGCATCTCATTGCGCCCTCAATGGCTTGATCTTTCTTCAGCGCGGAGAAGCTACCTTTATGTGCTGATGGTTTGCTATACGAAAATAGCTGGTATCCATATTCCGCTTTGCTCGTATGCTCGACATGCATGCTAACGATATCGAGCAATGCCAAGGCCAGCTTGAACAATTGGGTTGGCTCACCTGATTTGAGTTCCAGTTCCACTTCTGAGATAGTGCGAATTGCATGGCCTGCGTGGATCTCACCGCTGTCCAAGCACAGCTCGATCTCGGCCCCCTCATATTTCAGCAACCGGATATTGCGCGAGAAATCGGTAACGAATACAGGTTGCAGATGATGGCGCACACCGTGCGGCAATTTACCGCCTGAAGCCTTGAGCACTTCAAAGTCCAATCGCTCTTCAGGAACAGTGGCTTCCCATTCGTTGCGCTGATGAAGTCCAGCGCTCACCTGCCCGCCGCCCTTCAATGTCTGTATCCATTCCTTTCCCACACTGCGTAAACGCAGGGCCATTGCATGACGACGTAGTGCCAAGTCTGGGGTGTCGTAATAGATGCTGTAGAGCTTTTGCGTTTTGGCGCGGTCACTAGTGAGTGAGCGCAGAAAAGGATGGCGTTTTAACCGCTGCAGATGTTCGGGCGAGATATGAAGCTTGAGTTCGGTCTCGATACTCACGGCGTCAGATCAATACGGGACGGTCAGGCAACTCATTCGCTTTTTCCCCCGTCTGCGGGTAATGCGCTGCAAGATGACTGCCTACACTTTCGATTCCCGCAATGACACCTTGTTCGAAGTTACCCTGACGGAACTCAGCTTCCATTTGTTTGCAGATGGACTCCCACACAGGCTGCCCCAGCTTCTTATGGATGCCGCGGTCGGCGACGATCTCGACATCACGGTCTGCCAACAACAGATAGATCAGCACGCCGTTGTTGTGTTCGGTGTCCCATACATGCAGGTCACTGAAAACCTCGATGGCACGCTCGCGTGCGGTCTGTCCGGCCATGAGGGGCTTCCAGTCCAAGGCATGCTCGACCGCAAAACGTACTTGCCCCGAACATCTCTGTTCCACCTGCGCGATGGCACGTTCGATGTTATCCAACGCCGTGCGTGGGAAATGACGACGTACGGTCGCATGACTGATGGAGAGATGTTTTACGATACGTTTCAAATCCATTACCAATCTCCCGAGGCTCCGCCGCCGCCAAAACCACCACCGCCGCCACCGCTCCAGCTATCACTTCCGCCGCCGCTTCCCCATCCACCACCACCGCCTCCACCACCCCAGCCTACCGGCAGGCCAGAGCCTCCCACATTCGAGCCGAACATCAAGGAGAAGATGAATGCGACCACACCCACCACGACAGCGATACCCATCGACAGCAACATGAACCAAGCGATGGCACCGATAGCACCGCCGACGAGAAGCCCGCTGGGTAAACGCCCCACCATCTGACGCAGGATGATGTTGCCCATCATGAAGATGACGAAACCGATTCCTAGCAAATTGCCTAGGCTATCTGTTCCCGAACCGAAAGACTGTGAATCAGAATTAGGCTTGGGTGGCGGCAGCGGTTCGCCAGCAATGACTTTGATGATGGAAGTCACTCCGGCATCGATGCCACCATAGAAATCCCCCTGCTTAAATAACGGACTGATGACTTCTGCAACGATGCGCTTGGCCGTCGCATCGTTGAGTGCGCCTTCCAATCCATAGCCGACCTCGATGCGCAACTTGCGGTCGTCTTTGGCAACCACGAGGAGCACACCATCATCGACACCCTTGCGCCCTAGCTTCCACGCCTCGACGACACGGATAGCGAACTGCTCGATGACTTCGGGTTGCGTGGTGGGCAATACGAGAACGGCGATCTGTGAACCTTTGGCTTTTTCAAAGGCTGCCAGTTTGGCTTCTAATGCTTGGGTTTGATTGGCATCGAGTGTCGATGTCAGATCGGTGACACGCTGTTTCAGTGGTGGGATGGCGACTTCCGCCTGCGCCGTTCCCAATAGGAACGACGCAAGCAACAGCCACAGCCACCCAAGGCGCTTCATTTCAGATTACTTGGCAGGAGCAACAGGTGCGCCGAAATCGACTTTAGGCGCAGACGAGACGGCCTTCTCATCTTCTACAGCGAACGAAGGTTTGACTTCATAGCTGAACATCATCGCAGTCAGATTGGTCGGGAAGGAACGTGCCAACACGTTGTATTCCTTCACACCGTCGATGTAGCGCTTACGTGCCACGGTGATACGGTTCTCTGTGCCTTCCAGTTGCGCTTGCAGGTCACGGAAGATGGCATCGGACTTCAACTGTGGGTAGTTCTCGGTGACCATCATCAGTTTGCTCAACGCTTGTGTCAGCTCGCCTTGTGCGGCTTGGAATTGCTTGAACGCTTGCGCATCCTTGATGAGTTCAGGTGTGGCTTGAATGGTGCCGACCTTGGCACGTGCCTCAGTCACGCCGATGAGCACATCCTTCTCTTGCTGGGCATACCCTTTGACGGTATTCACCAGATTGGGGATGAGGTCGAAGCGACGTTGGTATTGGTTCAACACTTCCGCCCAATCCGCTTTCACTTGTTCGTCTTTGGCTTGGAAATCGTTGTAGCCACAACCGCTCAACAACAGGGTCAATAGTGCAATCCACAAGATACGCATCGTCAAATCTCCTTCGTTTAATTGTTCAAACCGCACAACCAGCGGCGTAGCCAGAAGCCCACGCCCACTGAAAATTATAACCGCCCAACTGCCCCGTCACGTCCATCACTTCGCCCACGAAATAGAGACCGGGCACTTCATTACTTTCCATCGTCTTGGACGACAGAGCTTTAGTATCCACCCCGCCGCAAGTCACTTCGGCTTTGCTGTAGCCCATCGTACCAGTGGGGGTGACTTGCCAGTTTTTCAAGCGATCAGCCAGCGCAGCCAGCACCTTAGGCGAATATTGATTGAGGGACTTGTTCTCGACGATCCATTGCGTAGCGACGATATCAGCCAGCTTTTTGGGTAGATATTGCGCAAGGAAGTTGCTCAACAACAGCTTGCTCTTAGCCTGCTCGATGAACACTTCGCGCATATCCAAGTCGGGTAGTAAGTCGATGGACAGGGGCTGCCCTGCTTCCCAGTAAGACGAAATCTGCAAGATGGCTGGGCCACTCAAGCCGCGATGGGTGAACAGCAAGTTCTCGCGGAAACGCTGTTTGCCGAAACTGACTACCGCATCCAAAGAAGCACCGGTCAGGTCAGCATAAGCAGCCCATTCTTCGGGATGGAAAGTGAGCGGCACCAACCCCGGCTTGAGCTTGGTCATAGGAATGCCGAACTGCTCGGCGACTTTGTAACCGAACGGTGTCGCACCGATCTTGGGGATGGATAAACCGCCAGTCGCAATGACCAGTGATCCTGCTTCAAGCAAGCCACGCGAGGTCATCACCGTGAATCTCGTCGTACGACGGATCTCGCCCATTTCGCACGGTCGCATCCATTTCACCCCTGCGTCGTCACACTCTTTCTTGAGCATGCTGATGATGGCTTCCGAGCCGTCGTCACAGAACAATTGGCCCAGTGTCTTCTCGTGATAGCCGATGCCATGTTTATCCAATAGCGCGATGAAATGTTGCGGCGTGTAACGCGACAAGGCCGAGCGGCAGAAGTGCGGGTTATGCGACAGATAATTGTCCGGCTTTGTGTTGAGGTTGGTGAAGTTGCAGCGCCCACCACCCGAGATGCGGATCTTCTCGGCCAGCTTGGCATAGTGATCGAGTATCACTACCTTACGACCGCGCTGAGCGGCGGTCAGAGCACACATCATGCCTGCTGCACCAGCGCCGATGACGATCACATCGAATGTAGCTACGACACTCTCTTTTTTAGTCATTGCGCTTCAGCACTAGATAGACGCTTCCACAAACAAGCGCCCTTGCTGGCTTTGTCAATGTCGTTCATCTGCGATTCATGCAGAGCCAGCTCTTCCTCACTCGCCGCTAATACACGCACGCTGAGATGGATGGCTTCACCAGCGGCATTGAACTGAACGCCATCCTCCGCAGAAGTTTCTTCGCCGAGCAGACTTTCTTGTCCGCGCGTCATACCTAGATACACCTCGGCTAGCAGTTCGGTATCGAGCAAAGCGCCGTGCAAGGTACGGTGCGAGTTGTCGATGAAGTAACGGTCACACAAGGCATTCAGGTTGTTCTTCTTACCCGGATGCAACTCTTTCGCGACCTTCAATGTGTCGATGACTGGGTTGCTCAAGGTCGGTAATCCCGCCAGTGTCAGCTCTGCATTCAAGAATCCCATATCGAAGGGGGCGTTATGGATGATGAGCTGCGCACCCGCGATGAATTCCAGCAGGGCGGGCGCGATCTCGGCGAACTTCGCCTCATTCTGCAAACGCTCTAACGTCAGCCCGTGGACAGCTGCTGCCCCCTCATCGATCTCGCGCTCAGGATTCAAGTAGCGATGGAAGGTACGGTCGGATACCTTGCGCCCATCTAACTCGATGGCGGCGACTTCGATGATGCGATGCCCCTGTTTGGGATCAAGGCCGGTTGTTTCTGTGTCGAGTACGACTAGTCTCATGTCTTAGCCCTCAATTCTTCGATGCCTCGGTTCGCCAATTCATCGGCGCGTTCGTTACCTTCGTGCCCAGCATGCCCTTTGACCCATACCCATTCGATGTTGTGTCGTGTGACTGCTGCATCCAACCTGCGCCAGAGGTCGTCGTTCTTCACGGGCTGTTTGCTCGCC
>PNNY01000045.1 GCA_013824485.1 Sideroxydans sp. | reverse complement strand
GTTGGAGAACCCGGGTTGGTACACCGCTTACACACCGTATCAGGCCGAGATCGCACAAGGCCGTTTGGAAGCGCTGTTGAATTTCCAAACCATGGTGTGCGACCTCACGGGCATGGAGATCGCCAACGCATCGCTACTGGATGAAGCGACGGCGGCGGCCGAAGCGATGACCATGTTGCACGGCCTGCGCTCGCGCGATGACGTGGCCGCAGGTAAAAATAGTTTCTTCGTGTCGCACGAATGTTTCCCTCAGACCATCGAGTTGCTGAAGACACGCGCCAAGCCGCTCGGAATCGAACTAGTCATCGGCGACTTCAAGACCGTCACACTGAACGACAAGCTGTACGGCGCACTGCTGCAATATCCGGCCGCCAACGGTGTGGTGCATGATTACGCCGATTTCGTGCAGCGCGCTAAAGCCAACGGCATGACCGTCGCCGTCGCTGCCGACATCCTGAGCTTGGTGTTACTGACACCGCCTGGTGAATGGGGCGCGGACGTGGTGCTGGGTTCGACGCAGCGTTTCGGCGTACCGATGGGCTACGGTGGACCGCACGCCGCGTTCTTCGCCTGCCGCGACGCGCACAAACGTTCGATGCCAGGCCGCATCATCGGCGTGTCGGTCGATGCAGACGGCAACCCTGCACTACGTATGGCGCTGCAAACCCGTGAGCAACATATCCGCCGCGAAAAGGCCACTTCCAACATCTGCACCGCACAAGCATTGCTCGCCATCATGGCTTCGATGTACGCGGTGTATCACGGCGCGGAAGGTCTGCGCGGTATCGCGGCACAGGTGCATCGTTCAGCCGCATTGCTCGCCAGCGAATTGAAGAAGCTCGGTTACAAGGTCGCTTACGACACCTTCTTCGACACCCTGAAACTGACGCACACAGACAACGTGAAGATCCACGCACTGGCCGAAACCGCGCACATCAACTTCCGTTACAGCACCGAAGGCATCGGCATCGCACTGGATCAAACCACTTCGGCGGATGACATCAATGCCATCCTCGCGGTGTTCGCACAAGCGGTAGGCAAGACTGCACCGGTCATCACCACCGCACAGGTCGCAGTACAAGCGCTGCTCGTGAAACCACGTCAATCCGTCATCCTGAGCCATCCGGTGTTCAATACCTATCACTCCGAGACGGAGATGATGCGTTACATCAAGCGACTGGAAAACAAAGACCTGTCGCTCACCCACTCAATGATCTCGCTCGGTTCTTGCACCATGAAGCTGAACGCAGCCTCAGAGATGCTAGGACTGACCTGGCCTGAGTTCGCCAACCTGCATCCCTTCGTTCCGATGGAACAGGCCGAGGGTTACCAAGCGCTCATCGCTGGTCTGGATGCTGCACTGTCCGAGATCACTGGCTTCGCGCAGATGAGCTTCCAACCTAACAGCGGTGCGTCCGGCGAATATGCGGGCCTGCTGGTCATTCAGGCGTATCACCGTTCGCGCGGCGAGTCGCAACGCAACGTGGTGCTCATCCCTTCCTCCGCACACGGCACCAATCCAGCCAGTGCGGCGATGTGCGGCATGCACATCGTGGTGGTGAAGTGCGACGCCAAGGGCAACATCGACGTGGACGATCTGCGCGCGAAAGCGGAAGAGCATAAGGCCGACCTGTCCTGTCTGATGGTGACCTACCCCAGCACGCACGGCGTGTATGAGGAGAGCATCAAGGACATCACCGCGATCATCCACGCCAACGGCGGTCAGGTGTATATGGACGGCGCGAACATGAACGCGCAAGTCGGCCTCACCAGCCCCGGCAACATCGGCGCGGACGTGTGCCACCTCAACCTGCACAAGACCTTCGCCATCCCCCACGGCGGTGGCGGACCGGGCGCTGGCCCCATCGGCGTGGCAGCACATCTCACGCCATTCTTGCCATCTCATCCCGTCGTCAAAGTCGGCGGCGCGCAGGGTATCCACGCGGTATCCGCCGCACCCTTCGGCAGCGCACTCATCCTGATCATCTCCTACGGCTACATCAAGATGATGGGCGGCAAGGGATTGACCGAAGCAACCAAGATGGCGATCCTGAATGCGAACTACATCAAAGAATCGTTGAAGGACAGCTACGCCACCTTGTACAGCGGCAGCAATGGCCGTTGCGCGCACGAGATGATCTTGGATTGCCGCGAATGGAAAAAGGAAGGGGTCGAAGTATCGGACATCGCCAAGCGCCTCATGGACTTTGGCTTCCATGCGCCAACCACATCATTCCCCGTCGTCGATACGTTGATGGTGGAACCGACCGAGAGTGAATCGAAGGCGGAGTTGGATCGATTCTGCGACGCGATGATCACCATTCGTGGCGAGATCGACCAAGTCATCACAGGCAAGGTCGATAAAAAAGACAATATCCTCAAGCACGCGCCTCACACTGCCAAGAAGGTAACCGCCAATGAATGGTCGCGTCCTTACACGCGCGAACAGGCTGCTTTCCCACTGCCCTTTGTGCGTGAGAATAAATTCTGGCCGAGCGTGGCAAGAGTGGATAATGTCTATGGCGACAAGAACCTCATCTGCTCTTGCCCACCGATCACGTCGTACATCTAAGGAGTCCCATCATGGCTAAAGACATCAAGAACACAACTGGCACCACCCTAGGCGGTTCGCCCGTCACCCTGTTCGGCAAGTTCCCGGAGGTCGGGCAAATTGCGCCTGCTTTCACACTGGTGGATAAAGACCTAAAAGATGTCGCGCTGCAATCCTTCGCAGGCAAACGCAAAGTGCTGAACATCGTGCCAAGCTTGGATACTGCTGTTTGCGCCACTTCCACACGCAAGTTCAACGAAGCCGCGAGCAAACTGACCAACACCGTGGTGCTGGTGATCTCTGCCGATCTGCCTTTCGCCATGAGCCGTTTCTGCGTTGCCGAAGGTCTGGAGAACGTCATCACGCTGTCGCTGATGCGCGGACGTGATTTCATGCGCAACTACGGCGTGAAGATCGCCGACACCGCTTTGTCGGGTGTGACTGCACGTGCAGTGTTGGTGCTGGATGAGAAAGACCAGATCATCCACGCCGAGTTGGTAGATGACATCACACACGAGCCGAACTACGATGCGGCATTGGCTTCTTTGAGTTAAGGGCGGATGAATAAGCTACACAGACAAATCATCGGCATCAGCTGGCTTGTGCTGGGTGCGCTGATCTTTTCACCGCTAGTGTTCAAGCTGGGCAGCACCGCCAACGCTATTGTCATCGGCGGCGTGCTGGCGAGTTTGGTGTTCATCGCGGGTGGTTTCGTGTTGCTAGCTAACCTGCGTAAGTTCTCTTGGGTCTGCCATCCCTGTGCACTGCTCTCTTTATTCACCTTTCCTCTCGGCACAGCGATCAGCCTGTATTACCTCTGGTTCTTCATTCGCTCCCAACAGATGGCGCGCACGAGTAGCGAGAAAAAATAAATGGAAAGCCCTAACAAATTCGAACCCGGCCCTTTGCATGTCTTCCACGCATTGAAAGCTGCGCTGAATGGGTTTCGTGAAGCGTGGAAGTACGAAGATGCGTTCCGCCAAGAGCTCTTCGTCGCCGCTATCGCCATTCCTTTCGCCTTGCTATGCGATGTCGGCACGCTAGGCAAGATACTCATGGTCGCCAGCACCTTGCTGGTGCTCATCCTTGAGCTCGTCAATTCAGCTATCGAGGCAGCGGTAGATCACACCTCGCTCGACCAGCACCCGTTTGCTAAACGCGCCAAAGACATCGCTGGTGCAGCCGTCCTGTTGAGCATGGGTAACATGCTCTTCGTGTGGGGCATGGTGTTGTTCGCTTAAGTAGCATGAGCACCCCTACCGATACAAAGAACGCCAGACCAGACAACCTGCTATTCCACTCGCACATCGAGATCTGCCGCATCTTGCAGATGTTGGCACATGAGCGCACCCACATCGAAGCAGAGGTAGGCGAACATCTCGCATTCAAAGCGTTCATGCTGGCACTTGATCTGCCGCACGGCCGCTTCACCACCACCTTCTCCCCCAACAAAGAGGCGAACAGCGCGCTACTCGCCTTCCCAGATGCGGTGGAATTCACCGCATCGGATTCACAAGGCCTGCTCTATTCGTTCGATGCCTCTTCACCCGAAGAGACCCAGATCGACGGACAACCCGCCATCCATTTCAACCTACCCAAAGCACTGCTTCTTCACAATCGACGTGAACACTTACGACTCAGCACTGCTGACGACCTTTCGTTACGCTGCGTGGCAGACGCAGAAGGTTTCATGCCCTTCGAATCGCATATCACCGATGTGAGCCACGATGGTTTGGGTGCACTCATCTACGACGTCGGCGTCCATCTCGAACCTGGTGCTGTATTGAAGGGAAGTCGCATCATCACGCCCAATGGCGATGCGGTGACTGCAGACTTGGAGTTGCGTCATATCACCAGCGCCCAACTTCCTGATGGCACGACGGCGAATCACGCTGGCTTCCGCTTCATCCAAGCGCCGAGTGAGATATCGCAGCTGATCGCACTCTTCATTCAGGATATGGATAAAAAATAGATTCACTCCCTTTATAATCCGCCCATTCAACAACTCATCGAATTAAGAAATGAAGACTCTCATCTGCGGTTCCATGGCTTACGACACCATCATGGTGTTCAAAGACAAGTTCAAGAACCACATCCTTCCTGAACAGATCCATATCCTCAACGTCGCCTTCCTCGTACCCGAGATGCGCCGCGAATACGGCGGTTGCGCAGGCAATATCGCTTACAACTTGCAGATGCTAGGCGGGCACCCGCTCATCATGGCAACGGTCGGTGACGATTTCGCCCCTTACGCCTCGCGTCTGGAAAAGCTCGGTCTGCCGCAGACCCACATTCGCCACGTACCCGACAGCTTCACTGGACAAGCCTTCATCACCACCGACCTTGACGATAACCAGATCACCGCCTTTCACCCAGGCGCGATGGGCAACTCACACTTGAACAGCGTGTCGATGGCCCATGAAGTCACCCTCGGCATCGTATCGCCCGATGGGCGCGAAGGCATGATGCAGCACGCGCTCGAATTCGTTGAGCGAGACATCCCATTCGTGTTCGACCCCGGTCAAGGCATGCCGATGTTCTCTGGTGCGGAGTTGCTGCGTTTCATCGAACAAGCGACCTACGTCACCGTGAACGATTACGAAGCCAAGATGTTGCAGGACAAGACGGGCAAGACGCTGGAAGAGATCGCCAAGCGCGTGAAGGCGCTCATCGTCACCCTCGGCCCAGATGGTTCGCTCATCTACGCCGACGGCAAGCAGATCGCCATCCCTACGCCAAAACCGAAAGCTATCGTTGACCCCACAGGCTGCGGTGATGCCTATCGCGCAGGCTTGTTGCACGGCATCCAAAAGGGTTGGGATTGGGAGATGACAGGACGCCTCGCCTCGCTCATGGGCTCACTCAAGATCGCCAATCGCGGCGGGCAGAACCACAAGTACACCCGCATGGAATTAGCAGAGCTGTACAAAGAACACTTCGGTTCGCGCATCACCCTGTAAATTCAACAGCCCATCAAGCCATGAGCCTCTACGCCCAACTGCAACAAGTTCGCAGCGAAGAAGATGTCAAAGACGCTTACATCAAAGCGTTGGGGCTCAAGGGCTACACCAAAGGCTTGATCGACATTCAGACCAAAGAGATTTGGTTCGAAGCGAAAGACACCTACAAGCATTCCAGCTATGCCATGTTCACGCAGCTGCTGCACTACGTTCAAGTTGCGCTGAACAAAGGCGAGACCGTGCCGCCGTTCTTGGCTGTCATCGACACTGAAAAAGCCGCGCTGATGAAGAGCGCCGACGTATTGCCCTTCTTGCAAAAGAAGACCGTGAAATGGGGCAAGTCTGCCAGCCAATACACGCAAGAAGCGCTGGATGAGATCTCCGCCCACATCGGCACCCACTTCGTCTCCTTCAAGATCGCCACGCACGAAGACGAATTCATCAGCACCGTCAAAGCCGCCATCAAATCTGGCGAGATCATTCGCACCCAGATCACACCCGACAACTTGAAACAGGTTTTTGATAAGTGGGTAGAGATGATCGGCCGCGAGATCGACGGCGTAAAAGAAGACGATTACGCCCTGCTGTTCTTCGCTGACATCATGCACGACGGCACGATCTCTACCCACGCCAACCTGCCTGCAGAATTGCTGCACAAGAACGGCGCACCCGTGTTCAGCTTGGGTGGCAAGGTGTACGAACTCGGCAACAAAGAAGGCTACCGCCAGTTCTGGGCGATCTATCACAAGCCACCCAAATCCGAATACCGCGACTACCTGTTAGAACGCCGCGACAGCTTGATCCCCTTGGACGAACGCAGCTTCAAAGGCGCGTACTACACACCGCTGGCGGTGGTGGATAAGGCTTACGACAAGCTGGCTGAGACCTTGGGCAAGAACTGGCAAAAAGACTACATCGTGTGGGACATGTGCTGCGGCGTGGGCAACCTAGAAGTCAAACACAGCAACCCGCGCAACATCTACATGAGCACCTTGGATGAAGCCGACGTGGACGTGATGAAAGCCACCAAGACCTGCGTCGCCGCCCAGCGCTTTCAATACGACTATTTGAACGACGACATCACCGATGACGGCAAGATCGACTACAGCCTCACCAACAAAGTACCCGCAGGATTGAAAAAAGCGATAGCCGAGGGCAAGAAGATATTGGTGTTGATTAACCCGCCGTATGCGGAGGCGGCGAATTCACAAGGCAATGAAGGAAAGACTGATGTAGCAAAGACTCGCATCGGAGCCTTAATGAATAAGGCTGACTATGGCTACGCTGCCAGAGAGTTGTTTGTTCAATTTCTTGCACGTATCGCACAGGAAATTCCAACTGCAACATTGGCAATGTTTAGTACGCTGAAGTATGTCAATGCCCCCAATTTTGAGCAGTTCCGTGAAAAATGGAACGCAAAATATCTAGGTGGTTTCGTGGTACACAGCAAAGCATTTGAAGGTTTGAAGGGTGACTTTCCCATCGGATTCCTAGTTTGGGCAACCGACCAAAATGCGAAGTCGAAAAGTCCGATAGTTGAAATCGTCACCGAGGTGATGAACAAAAATGCGCAGGCGATGGGCGAAAAGTCTTTCTATAACTTGCCTAAAAGCACCCACTTGAATATCTGGATGCCACGGCTAAAAACCGATGCAATCAGCATTCCATTAAAGAATGCTATACATCCTCAAGCCGCTCATGCAAAAGTCACTTCGTGGCGCACCGATGCCATTGGCTACATGTTGAGCAATAGCAACGATTTGCAAAATGCAGGCACGCTAACCGCACTATTCTCTTCTGTTTATAGCGCTGGCAATGGCTTTCATATCACCTCCGAAAACTTTCCCAAAGCATTCGTAATTTTTACTGTCCGCCTTCTTGTTAAGCACACGTGGGTTAATCACAACGACCAATTCTTACAACCTACCGCGCCGCTCACCGAGGAATTCAAATCCGACTGTTTGATTTGGATGTTATTCCACGGAAAGAATCTCACCGCTGGCGCAAATGATCTCGAATGGAACGGCAAAAAATGGTCGCTGGTGAATCACTTCATTCCTTTCACCGAAGTGGAGGTGGGTGCGCCGGGGCGCTTTGAATCGGATTTTATGGTGCAGTATTTGGCAGACAAGTCGCTATCCGCCGAAGCCATCGCTGTGCTCGATGCAGGCCGCACTTTATGGCAAGCCTATTTCGCCCACACCGATGTGCGCACGGTGCGCGACGAGCTGAAACTGAATCGCCCTGATGTGGGGTGGTATCAAATTCGCAATGCGCTGAAAAAACGTAACGAGAGCGGTGACACCGCGCCCGTTGATTTCACGCCGTTCGAAACTGCCTACAAAGCCTTGAGCGACAAGCTGCGCCCGCAGGTTTTCGAGTTGGGGTTCTTGCGCTAAGAAAGCGTGAGTGATTCGTCATCCCCGCGTAGGCGGGGATCCCGTTTATTGGTTTAACTAGATTCCCGCCTACGCGGGAACGACGAATAAGTTAATCAGCGTTTCAAACGCTAAATCCCTGCCAACAAACATTTCATTTGCTATTCCCCCAGAACTACTCCATAGTGCGCGCCGCGATTCTCAAGTCTGTCGTTGTTGTCTGGTTAGTCTCCGTTACGCGGTAATTCCTTCCTTCACCTCTAGCCGTCTTGAACTTCGCCCTACACAGGGTTCGTCCCTATTTTTTATTTAAGGAGATTCAACATGGCACTAGGTACAGTTAAGTGGTTCAACGACGCTAAAGGTTTCGGCTTCATCACTCCAGCAAACGGCGGCGACGATCTGTTCGCACATTTTTCAGCGATCCAAAGTTCGGGTTTCAAGACTCTGACTGAAGGTCAGCAAGTCAGCTTCGACATCGTTGCAGGCCCTAAAGGTCAGCAAGCGTCGAACATCCAGGCAGCTTAATAGACATGGCTAAGGAAGAACTTCTCGAGTTCAATGGCGTGGTAGATGAGGTCCTCCCGGATTCTCGTTTCCGCGTCACACTAGAGAACGGTCACCAACTTCTTGCCTACAGCGCAGGGAAGATGCAGAAGAACCATATCCGCATCATCGCTGGCGACAAGGTGTCGTTGGAGATATCTCCTTACGATCTGAGCAAAGGTCGCATCACGTTCCGTCACATCGAAGGTCGCGGCCCATCGTCGCCTCCTCCCAAACGTCGGTTCTGATCTAGTTTCAGATCACCCAAACAAAAAGCCTCGCAGTGATGCGAGGCTTTTTGCTTATGGCACAACGGAATCTCTAAAGGGTGCTTCTAGAAATTCAAAGTTCTAAGCAAGACAAGGCGCGAACAAAAAATTGCGACGCAGCATAGATGGGACTATGTAAGGAGCAATTTTTTGTGAGCAACGCAGTATTGCGACGAAATTTGGATTTCTAGATGTGCCCTTAGCCGCTGTTACGCAAACCAGCCGCAATACCGTTGATGGTGAGATGGATGGCACGCTTCACCTTCTCGTCGCTATCACCGGCACGGTGGCGATACAGCAAGGCCACTTGTAAGTGGTTGAGCGGATCGATGTACGGCGTGCGCGTGGTCAGACTGCGCGCCAAGGTCGGGTTGTCTTCCAACAGCGAAGATGCGCCCGTAATGGCGAACAGCATATCGACCGTGGTCTGCCATTCAGCTTCGATCGCGCCGAAGATGCGCGCGCGCAATTCTTCATCCGGCACCAACTCGGCGTAACGCGAAGCGATACCCATGTCAGTCTTGGACAGCACCATGTCCATGTTGGACAGCAAGCCTCGGAAGAACGCCCAGTTCTGGTTCATCGCTTGCAACTGCTTCATGCCTTCATCGCCTTCACGCTCAATAAATTGCTTCACCGCGCTGCCGAAGCCGAACCAACCCGGCAGGATGGCGCGATTCAAGCTCCAGCTGAATACCCAAGGGATGGCGCGCAGGTCTTCGATGTTCTGCGTGGCACGACGTGCCGAGGGACGACTGCCGATGTTGAGTTCCGCGATCTCGCGGATCGGTGTGGCAGCGAAGAAGTAATCGGTGAAACCGGGAGTCTCGTACACCAGCTTGCGATACGCAGCGAACGCATCGCGGCTCATGCCTTCCATGATGCGATGGAACTCAGGCATGGTGGAGTCATCACCGTGGTGATGCACCATGGTCGCCTCCATCGTAGCAGCGACCAAGATCTCCAGATTGCGACGACCGATCTCAGGATCGGAATATTTACTGGAGATGACCTCGCCCTGCTCGGTAATGCGGATCTGCGCGTTCACGCTGCCAGGCGGTTGCGCCAAGATCGCTTGATAGCTAGGGCCACCACCGCGACCGACGGTGCCGCCGCGACCATGGAACAGGCGCAGCTCGATGCCGTGTTTCTCGAACACCTTCACCAGCTCGACCTCGGCCTTGTACAGTTCCCAGTTCGCAGTGAGGTAGCCACCGTCCTTGTTGCTGTCGGAGTAGCCCAGCATCACTTCCTGTGTGTTGTCGCGGCTCTTCAGCAGTTCGCGGTAGAACGGGATGGAGAACAGCTCGTCCATGATGGGGCCGCAACCACGCAAGTCCTCGATGGTCTCGAACAGCGGAATGATGTTGATGTGCAGGTCGTTGCCGCTCAGCAGACCGCTCTGTTGCACCATCAGCGCCACTTCCAACAGGTCGCTCACCGCGTCCGTCTTCGAAATGATGTAATTGGGCAATGCGTTACGGCCAAAGCGCCTATGGATGTCGGCAGCGGCACGCATCAGGTTCAGCTCCCCTTTTGGCACATCGGAGAATTTCTCCAGATCGGGCGAGAGTAGCTTGCCTGCTTGCAATGCCACGAGCAGTGCCTTGCGGCGACCGGATTCGTCCAACTTCGAATAATCTGCCACGCCCGCGTTCACCAGCAACTCGCCTACTGTCTGTTCGTGGATAGCGCTGTGTTGGCGCATGTCCAATGGCGCCAAATGGAAACCGAACACATCGGCTGCACGGCGCAGATAGGCCATGCGACCACGCGATAGATATAGCGCGCCGTGGTGTTCCAATGAATTGATGATGATGTCGAGATCGGCGATGAACTCTTCAGCATTGGCGTATGGCGCGACGTCCTTGCTCACCGGATGCAAGTGCTGCACGTGGTGACCGAGGTGCTCGGTGGTCGCCACGAGACGTGCATACACCGCCAGCAAGGCACGGCGATAAGGCTCGTCTTCACGGCTCACTTCTTTGTCAGGCGATTGGTTGGCGAACACTTCCAACTCTGGGCTCACATCCACCAAGCGGTTCGACAAACTCAAGCGCGAACTCAACAGATTGGTCTCAGCCAAGTAATAATCCATCACTGTGCCGGAGTGGCGCTGCGCGGCATCCAACATCACTTCGTGCGTGACGAACGGGTTGCCATCGCGGTCGCCGCCAATCCAGCTGCCTACACGCAAGAACGGAGGCAACTCGATACGCTTACCGAAGCGTGTCTCGATCTGTTTCTCTAGCCCTGCGTACAGACGAGGAATCTCGCGCAGGAAGGTGTAGTCGTAAAAGGACAGGCCGTTCTTCACTTCGTCCTGCACCGAGAGCTTGGTCGTGCGCAACATGCGCGTGCTCCACAAGATGAGCACAAAGCGATGCAACTTCTCTTCGTTGTCTTCCAACTCTTCTGGTGTCATGTCCATGCGATCACGCTCGTCCAACAAGCTGGAGATGATGAGCTGGCAATTCAAAATACTCTTGCGCTGTACTTCGGTCGGATGCGCAGTCAGCACAGGCGAGATGAGCGCTTTGTCAAAGAAGGCTTGCACGGCTTCAACGCCGAGCTTCTTCTCTTCCACGTGGTCGAGCACCAGTTGCAAGCTGCCTTCTTGTGGTGGCGAACCTGCCTTCAGGTGGGCACGACGACGACGGTTGTGGTGCAGGTCTTCGGCGATGTTCGACAGTTGGGAGAAATAGCTGAAGGCGCGCACCACTAGCAACGTCTCTTCTGGGCTCAAAGCATCCAGCATCTCTTCCAACAGTGCACCGTCGCGCTCATCCTGCGTCTTGCGGAAACGCACCGCAGTACGGCGTACTTTCTCGATGAGCGCATAAGTCTCTTCGCCTTCTTGCTCACGCAAGGTGTCTCCGAGGATGCGGCCTAGTAGGCGGATATCGTCGCGCAGGGGCGCATCTTTGCTGGAAATATCGGATGGTGCAGAGATCAGGTTCATAATCCTTCAACGCTTCAGAGGGCAAAACTAAGGCGCACCTGATAGAATGCGCCGCACTTTTGATTGATTAAAATTCACTGGAAAAGCTATGAGTCAGGCTACTTTCACTCCCCCATCCCGTTTGGTGATCGCCTCGCGCGAAAGCGCTTTGGCCATGTGGCAAGCAGAACACATACGTGACAGGCTACGTGCATTATATCCACAAACCGCCGTCATTATCTTGGGTATGACCACGCAAGGCGACCAGATATTGAACGTCACCCTGTCCAAGATCGGTGGAAAAGGTCTGTTCGTGAAAGAGCTGGAAACCGCTCTGGAGAACGGCAGCGCCGATATCGCTGTGCATTCGCTCAAAGACGTACCGATGAATCTGCCGGACGGCTTCACGCTGGCCTGTATCGGCGAACGCGAAGACCCGCGCGATGCTTTCGTCTCCAACGATTTCGACAATCTGGCCGCCTTGCCTCCCAGCAGCGTGGTGGGAACATCTAGCCTGCGCCGCGAAAGCCAACTGCGCGCCCGCTTTCCCCATTTGGACATTCAGCCCTTGCGCGGCAACGTACAGACCCGTTTACGCAAGCTGGACGAAGGCCAATACGCCGCCATCATCTTGGCCGCAGCTGGCCTGAAACGTCTGGGCTTGGGCGATCGCATCCGCGCCGTCATCACCAGCGAAGACAGCCTGCCTGCGGTGGGACAAGGTGCGCTCGGTATCGAGACACGTGCTGACCGCCCTGACCTGAAAGCGGTGCTGGCTCCATTGCACCATGCAGACACCGCCGCCTGCGTATTTGCTGAACGTGCAATGAGCCGCGCGTTGATGGGTAGCTGCTCAGTGCCATTGGGTGGTTTCGCCGAGGTACAGAATGGCAAGCTGCGCATGCGCGGCTTCGTCGCCACACCGGATGGCTCTCGCTTGCTGCGTGCCGAACAGATGGGCGACATCGCCAATCCAGAAGCTCTCGGTGATGCCATCGCACAAGATCTTCTGAAGCAAGGGGCGGGAGAGATCCTC
Source organism: Sideroxydans sp. (assembly GCA_013824485.1). Taxonomy (GTDB): domain Bacteria; phylum Pseudomonadota; class Gammaproteobacteria; order Burkholderiales; family Gallionellaceae; genus Sideroxyarcus. Next base: position 1,389 of record PNNY01000045.1, on the reverse strand, counting down.
GCCGCCTTGAATGGCTGATTCTCCGCTAACAGGACTGAACATCGTCGTCACGCGCCCACGTGACCAAGCGGTTGGATTGACTCAAAGCATCACCAAGCTCGGCGGCAACGCGATTCTGTTTCCTTTACTGGAGATAGCACCTGCCGCCGACGCGTCTGAGTTGAACACACTCAAGCAACATCTCTCTACTTACGATCTGCTCATCTTCATCAGTCCAAATGCGGTCAAATACGGTATGAGCGTCCTGGGCACTGTGCCTAGTGCGGTGCGCGTCGCCACGGTTGGACAAAGCAGCGCGCAGGCCTTGCGCGACCTAGGCATCGCTAACGTCATCGCACCGACCGTGCGTTTCGATAGCGAAGCACTTTTGGCCTTGCCTGCATTGCAGAGCGTGGCGGGTTGGAAGGTGGCGATATTACGCGGCAACGGTGGGCGGGAGCTGCTGGGTGATACGCTCAAGGCACGGGGTGCGCTAGTGGACTATGTGACCTGCTATGAACGCAGCAAACCAGAGTTGGATGCTGATAGCTTACTGAAAGTCGGACCGCATGCCCTCAACGTGACCAGCAGCGAAGCCCTCGGCAACCTGTGGCAAAGTCTGACGGAAGCACATAAGGCCCGATTCGCCGACCTTCCTCTCTTCGTACCCCATGCCCGTATCGCCGAACTCGCCCAGCAGCAGGGGTGGAAAAACGTCGTCCAGACCGACGCAGGAGATGACGGATTGCTTGCGGCTTTGGTAGCATGGGGCAAGCAATCTCAACCGTGAGCACACAATGAGCGAACCCACACCTACCCAGCCCGTATCCGAAACAGCCAAAGTCGAGCCAGATACCGCTGCGCCAAAGACAGCTAGCGGCAACCCCATCGGCAATCTGATCTCGCGCATGACTTTGACGCAACTCACCTTGGCCGTGTTGGTGGTCGTGTTCGTGTGGCAATGGCTAGACGCACACTACCAGCTCAATCAAGTGCAACAAGAAGTGGCGCGTCGCTTGGCGGAAGTGGAAGGTAGTAGCAAAGCGAATCAGACACTGGTCACGCAGAATCAAGAGTTGGTGCGTGAATTGGGCGGCAAGTTGAGCCTGCTGGAAAGCAAATTCGCGGAGACAGCGAGCCAGCGCGCCGCACTGGATGCGCTGTATCAGGAGATGTCCAGCAGCCGCGACCAAACTGCACTGGCGGATGTGGAGCAAATGGTGCTCATCGCTGGACAGCAGTTGCAGTTGTCTGCCAACGTGAAGGCTGCACTCATCGCACTGCAACATGCCGAGAGTCGTTTGCAACGCTTGGATCGTCCTGCCTTCGGTGAGATGAAAAATCGCATCAGCCGCGACATCGAACGTTTGCGCGCCTTACCCAACATCGATGCGCCTAGCATCAATCAGC
>PNNY01000044.1 GCA_013824485.1 Sideroxydans sp. | reverse complement strand
CACCAGCTCCGCTTCCATGCTGTTGGGCGCACCCAGCCAAACGATGATCCAACCTTGAGCGCGCAACGCATCCGCCACCGCCAACCCTGGGTAGATATGTCCGCCTGTGCCGCCCGCCATGATGAGGATGGTACGACTCATATCGGCAACCCCTTGGCGACTCTGCGGTTCTCATAATCAATCCGCAGTAGCACCGCGATCGCGATCAGATTCACCACCACCCCACTGCCGCCGAAACTCAGGAACGGCAAGGTCAATCCTTTGGTCGGCAGCACGCCCATGTTCACGCCGATGTTGATCATGGCTTGCACGCCCAGCCACACGGCGATGCCTTGGGCCACCAGCGCGGGGAACAGGCGCTCCGACATCGCTGCCTGACGACCGATGGCAAAGGCACGTACGATGAGCCATGCGAACAAGACCAGCACCGTCGCGACGCCCACCAGCCCCAATTCCTCTGCGGTGACTGCTAACAAGAAGTCGGTATGCGCCTCAGGCAGATAGAACAACTTCTCCACACTACCGCCCAGACCAACTCCGAACCATTCACCGCGACCAAAGGCGATGAGCGCGTGACTCAATTGGTAGCCCTTGCCGTAAGGATCGGCCCACGGATCCATGAAGCCGATGACACGCTGCATGCGATATTCGGACGAGAAGATGAGCGCCGCGAAGGCCAGGGGCAGCAACACCACCAGACCGCCGAAGATCTTGAGATTGAATCCACCCAGCCACAGTGTGCACATGGCGATGGACAGGATCACGACGAAGGCGCCCATGTCAGGCTCCAGTAGCAGCAACGCGCCCACCAAGGCGATCACCGCGAACATCGGCAAGAACGGCTTGAGCAGATGGTCTTTCACAGCGCCCTTACGCACGGCGTAATCGGCGGCGTACAGCACGGCGAACAACTTCATCAACTCGGACGGCTGCAGATTGATGACGACCAAAGACAACCAGCGACGACTACCGTTGACGGATTTTCCGATGCCGGGGATCAACACCAACAGGAGTAGCACGACGCCGAACAAGAACAGATACGGCGCATATTTCTGCCATGTCTGTGTCGGCACTTGGAAGGCGATCACGGCGGCGACCAAGCCGACCAAGATGAAGATGCCGTGGCGTACGAGGTAATAAGTGGCCTGATGTCCTGTGAATTTACCTGCCTCAGCCGTCGCGATAGAAGCGGAGTAGACCATCACCAGCCCGATGGCGAGCAATGCCGCCACGATCCAAGTGAGCGTGTCGTCATACTCAGAGACGTTACGGCGTGGTGGGTTCAGTGCGGCACTGAGCATGACGCCTCCACTTTCTTGACCGCCGCGATGAAAGACTCCGCGCGGTGCAGATAATTCTTGTACATGTCGAAACTAGCGCAGGCGGGTGACATCAACACGGCATCACCGGCTTGTGCATGGTCGGTCGCGATTCGTACCGCCTCGTCCATGTCGCGCGCATTCACGATGGGCTTGCCGCAACCTTGCAAGGCCTTCTCGATGAGTGGCGCATCACGCCCAATCAACACCGCAGCGCGTGCATGTTCCGCCACCGCATCTTTCAACGGTGAGAAATCCTGCCCCTTGCCGTCGCCGCCCAAGATGACCACGGCGGGCCGACCCAATCCCTTGAGTGCCGCTTCGGTCGCACCCACATTGGTGCCTTTGGAATCGTCGTAGTAAGTGACACTGAACAACTCGGCGACTTTCTCCACGCGATGTGGCAATCCCTTGAATGCGCGTAACGCTTCCACCAGCGGCTCAAGCGGCAGATCGAGTGCGCGACACAAAGCCAATGCGGCGAGTGCGTTCGCCACGTTATGCAATCCACTCACCTGCAACTCATCCGCACGCAATATCTTGTGCGAACCATGCATCAACCAGACCAGCGCGCCCTCGCGACTGATACCCCAATCCGCATCGCTGCTCGGCGGATTCAATCCGAAGCTGATCTGCTGGCGCCCGGCGATCCCCATCGCAACACTACGCGCATCGTCTCGATTAACGATCTGCACGCCATCACCGTGGAATATGCGCAACTTGGCGGCGGCGTACTTATCCATGCTGCCGTCATAACGATCCAGATGGTCTTCCGTCACGTTGAGCACCACGGCCGCATCAGCATCTAGGCTGTGTGTCGTCTCGAGTTGGAAACTGGATAATTCCAGCACCCACACTTGCGGTTGTTTTTCATCACGCTCACGTAGTGCATCCAACACCGCTGGCGAGATGTTGCCCGCCACTTGCGTATCCAATCCTGCCGCCGCACACATCGCCCCCACCATGCTAGTGACGGTGGTCTTGCCGTTAGCGCCCGTGATGGCGATGACTTTTGGCTTTGGCTCTGACTTGCTTATCTCTTGCGCTAGCAACTCGATATCGCCCACCACAGGGATACCGCGTGCGATGGCACGCTGCACGAACGGCTCTGCCAGCGGCACACCTGGGCTGATGGCGATGCGCTCTATGCCGATCAAAGACTCGTCACGGAACGGGCCGAAATGCGCATCCACTTGTGGCATCTCTTTGTACAGCGTGTCAGCACCCGGCGGTGTGGCACGACTATCTGCCACGCAGACTTGTGCACCTTGCGCCGTCAACCAACGTGCGAGTGACAGCCCGGTCTCACCGAGGCCGATCACCAACACCGATTGATTGCGCAATTGATCCATCGTTTATCTCAACTTGAGTGTTGCTAGGCCAATCAAGACCAGCAACATCGTTATGATCCAGAAGCGCACGACCACTTGCGTTTCTTTCCATCCTTTTTGTTCGAAGTGATGGTGCAGCGGCGCCATCAACAAGATGCGCTTGCCGGTACCTGTTCGATATTTGGTGTATTTGAAATAGGACACTTGCAACATCACCGACACCGCTTCCACCACGAACACGCCGCCCATGATGAACAGCACCAGCTCTTGGCGGATGATGACGGCCACTGCGCCCAGCGCAGCACCCAACGCTAACGCGCCCACGTCGCCCATGAACACTTCCGCCGGATAGGCGTTGAACCACAGGAACGCTAATCCGGCACCTGCGATAGCAGCGCAGAACACAGCTAACTCACCCGCGCCCGGAATGGATGGCTCGCCCAGATATTTGGAGAACTCGGCATGACCCGCTACATAAGCGAAGATGGCCAGCGCACTCGCCACCATCACCGTTGGCATAATGGCCAAGCCATCTAGACCGTCGGTAAGGTTCACCGCATTGCTGCTGCCCACGATGGTGAGATAGACCAGCACGATGAAACCGACCATCCCCAGTGGGAACACCAGATTCTTGAAGAATGGCACGATGAGTTCGGTATGCGCTGGCAACGTGGCATGCGTCCACAAAAAGATGCCGACCGCTAGGGCGATGAGCGATTGCCAGAACATCTTGGCGCGTGCCGATAGGCCATCTGGATTGCGATGTACCACTTTGCGATAGTCATCTACCCATCCGATCGCACCCACACCCAACGTAGTGAGCAACACCACCCAGATGTATGCGTTGTGCAGATCGCCCCACAACAAAGTGGTGATGGCGACCGATGCCAAGATGAGCGCGCCCCCCATAGTCGGCGTGCCTGCCTTCACCAGATGTGTCTGTGGCCCATCGGTGCGCACCGACTGGCCTATCTTCATCGCAGTCAGTTTGCGGATCATCCACGGCCCTAGCAGGAAGGAGATGAACAGCGCTGTCATCGCAGCCATCACCGCACGCAGGGTGATGTAGTTGAACACGGCGAACGTACGTACGTCTTCTGCCAACCATTGGGCTAATGAGAGCAGCATGCTTCCTCCTTTTGTAGTGCGCAGAAACGCACGACTCGTTCCATCTTCATGAAGCGCGACCCCTTCACCAACACCGTGGTCTGCGCATCCATCTCTTTTTCTAATACGATCTGCAAGGCTTCGATGTCCGCGAAGTGCTGCGCACCTGCGCCGAATTCGCTCACTGCGCCTGCACTCATCGCGCCCAGCGCGAACATGCGTTCGATACCTAGCTCACGTGCGGCGACACCGATCTCGTGATGGAACTGCACCGCATCGTCACCCAACTCGCCCATGTCTCCCAACACGAAGATGCGCTTGCCTGCTGCTTGCGCTAGCACTTCCAGCGCGGCATGCATCGAAGCGGGATTGGCGTTGTATGTATCGTCGATGACGGTCGCACCGTGCAATGCCTGCTTGCGTTGCAAACGACCCGCCACACCGCCGAACGCTTCCAATCCTTTGACGATGGTAGTCAGTGGCACATGCAAAGCGAGTGCCGCGGTCGCCGCAGCCAATGCGTTACGCGCGTTGTGTTCGCCCGGCACTTGCAGCACCAACTTCATCTCACCGGCGGGTGTACGCGCCTGAATGGCACCGCCAAAACCTTGCACTACCCACTTACCTTGCACATTGGCTGAGTGACCTAACGCAAAATCGAATACCCGATGTTTGTCCGCCAATTTGCGCCATAAAGCCGCGTGTGTATCGTCGGCATTGATGACGGCCGTGCCATCGCTAGCGAGCCCGGCGAATATCTCGCCCTTGGCGCGCGCCACACCTTCGATAGAACCGAGACCTTGCAGATGCGCACCCGTGGCGTTGTTGACGACTGCGACATCGGGGCGTGCAAGATGCGTGAGATAGTCGATCTCGCCGAAATGGTTCATACCCATCTCGATCACCGCGTAACGATGGTGTGCACGCAACTTGAGCAGCGTGAGCGGCATACCGATGTCGTTGTTGAAATTACCTTGGGTAGCGAGAACCGTCTCTTCGCTTCCTGTGGCGGTTCGCAGAATGGCCGACAACATCTCTTTCACGGTGGTCTTACCGTTGCTGCCCGTGATGGCGACCAGCGGGATATCGAACTGGGAGCGCCAATGTGCCGCGAGTTTTCCCAATGCGATGCGCGTATCAGGCACACGGATCAGTAGACAAGGAGAGCCTTCGATGACGCTATCGGCATTCACCACAGCGGCGACCGCTCCCGCTTGTGCAGCTTGTGCAACGAACTTCGCACCATCGAAGTTCTCGCCTTTGAGGGCGATGAACAAATCTCCTTGTTGGATGGTACGGGTGTCGGTGGAAACAGCGGTAAAGCGCACATCCGCCCCACTCATGCTCGCGTGCAATGCTTGTGCAGCTTGCGAGAGCAGCATCATATCCAGCGCTCCTCTGGCTTCCACACACTCAAAGCACGGCTGGCGATCTCGCTATCCGAAAAGGGGTGGCGCACACCGGCGATCTCTTGGTAATCCTCGTGACCTTTGCCAGCGAGCAGCACGGTGTCGTTCGGCTTGGCTTTTTCGATGGCATGCGTGATGGCACGTGCGCGGTCTTCGATGACCTGATAATCACCCGACATACCGGATGCGATGGCTTCGATGATGGAATGCGGATCTTCGCCGCGTGGGTTATCGCTGGTGACGATACGCACATCGGCGAACTTGGAAGCGACAGTCCCCATCATCGGACGCTTGCCTCTATCCCGATCACCACCACAACCGAATACACAGATGAGCTTGCCCCCTGATGCCGCCGTCACTTCACGCAAAGTGAACAACACCTTTTCCAAAGCGTCGGGCGTGTGTGCGTAATCCACGACGACGGCTGGCGCATCTTTGCCACCCAAGGTCTGCATGCGTCCTGCGACGGCTTTCTGCAAATTCAGCTCGCGCACCGCGTCTTCCATCGTCACTTTGCTCACCAACAGCACCGCCAATGCACCCAACAGATTGGAAGCGTTGAAGCGCCCGATGAGTTTGCTGTGCAGTTCAGCGCCGCCCCAGCTTGTATGTAGCTTCAGATTTAGACCATGCGCGTCCATCTGCGTAAGATTTCCGTACACCATACGGATACCAAGACGTTCAGCCAGCTGTAGCGACTCGTCGCTCAATCCGTAACCGATCACCTCGACGCTCGCATCTTTCAGCGATTCCGCCAACTCAGCACCGAAAGTGTCATCCAAGTTCAGCACGGCATGCTTGAGTGACGCCAAATCGAACAGACGACGCTTCGCTGCGGCGTAACTCTGCATGTCACCGTGGTAATCGAGATGGTCGCGTGTGAGATTGGTGAGCAGCGCCACGTCGAAGTGCACGCCGTTGACTCGACCTTGCGTGAGCGCATGCGAGGAGACTTCCATCACAGCCGCTTGCGCGCCCTGCTGCACGAACTCATCCAACAAGCCGTGCAACACCAGCGCATCAGGCGTGGTGTTCACTGTCGTTTGCAACGCACCCGAGAAGCCATTACCCAAGGTACCGAGCATGGCGCATTTACGTTCGACCCCACTGAACGACTTGGCCAGCCAATGACTGATTGAAGTCTTACCGTTGGTACCGGTGATACCGACCATCCACAGCTTCTGCGACGGCTGGCCATACACATGATCAGCGATGACGCCTGCTTGATGACGCAAGTCATGCACGGCGAGATTGGGGATCCGCCACGCGTCGTTCCATTTGAAATCGTGCGCATCCCAGATGACCGCGTTCGCACCGCCTGCGATGGCTTGCGCGATGAAGCGACGACCATCGGCTTGCGTACCCGGATAAGCGACGAAAGTATCGCCCGCCTGTACCGCGCGGCTGTCGGAGACCAAGCGCGTGATGGAGACTCCGAGTGTCTTCAAATCATCGAGATGGAATGTACTCATACATCCTCCTCGATGATTGCTGCATCTGGGGCGACGATCACATTGTCGAGCGGCGCATCGTAAGGGACGTCTAGCGAACGCAAGGCCGCTCCCATCACGCTGCTGAATGCGGGTGCAGCCACTTGGCCACCAAAGTGTTCCTTGCTACCGGGATCATCCACCATCACCGCCACGATCAAGCGCGGATCAGATGCAGGCGCCATGCCGACGAAGGACGCGACGTATTTGTCTACATATCTACCATTCTGTAGCTTGTGCGCTGTGCCGGTCTTGCCTGCCACACGATAACCTGCCACCTGTGCCAGAGGTGCTGTGCCACCTGGGCCGACCACCATCTCCAACATGGCGCGCACTGCGCCAGCTGTCTCATCGGAATAGATCTTTGTGCCGAATGCGGGAGTCTCTTGCTTCAACAGGGTGACTGGTTTCAACTCGCCATTGTTGGCAAAGGCGGTATAGGCGCGCGCCAGTTGCAGCAGGTTCACCGAGATACCGTTGCCATACGACATCGTCGCCTGCTCGATAGGGCGCCATGTCTTGAAATCACGTAAACGTCCTGTTGCTTCACCGGGGAACTCGCTACCTGTCGCCGCGCCGAATCCGTTCTCGCTCAAGCTGCTCCAGAAATCTTGCGGCGACAGCGACAGCGCCATCTTGGCAGCGCCAACGTTGCTCGATTTCTGGATGACCTGAGCCACGCTCAACATATGCTCAGGATGCGTGTCATGGATGGTGCGACCGCCGATGGAATATTTTCCGTTCTCGGTATTCACCATCGTCGTCGATTTGAATTTGCCTGCTTCCAGCACTGCAGCCGCCGTGAATGGCTTCATGGTCGAGCCTGGCTCGAACAGGTCGGTGACTGCACGGTTGCGCAGAAAGCTCAGCGCAGGACGCACGCGATTGTTGGGATTGAAGGTCGGCCAGTTCGCCAGCGCCAACACTTCACCTGTCTTCGCATCCAACACCACGATAGAACCCGCTTTGGCCTGATGCTTCTCCACCGCCAGCTGTATCTCTCGGAATGCGATAGATTGGATCTTGCTGTCGATGCTCAAAGCGACATCGCCACCTTCTTTCGGCGCGCGCAAACTAGCGACGTCTTCGACGATGTGTCCGCGCCTATCTTTAATCACTTGTTGACTACCGACTTTGCCGCCCAATTTTGCTTGCTGAGCCAGCTCGATTCCTTCACGCCCGTTGTCGTCCACATCGGTGAAGCCAAGCAGGTGTGATGTCACCTCGCCCGCAGGGTAGTAGCGACGATATTCGCGTTTCAGCGAGATGCCGGGAATGCCCAGACGCACGACTTGCTGCGCTTGCTCCGGTGGCAATTGACGCTTGAGATAGACGAACTCTTTGGAAGTATTGAACAGGCGCTCTTTGAGGTCACTCTCGGTCATGCCGATGATGCGTGCCAGTTGTGCCACTTGTTTGGGCGAAGCTTCCACATCAGGCGGGCTCGCCCATACGGTCTCGGCGGGCGTGCTGATCGCCAATGGTTCACCGTTGCGGTCGGTGATCATGCCGCGATGCGCGGGCACTTCGATGACGCGGCCATAGCGTGCATCACCCTTTTGTTGCAGGAAGTCGTTGTTGATCCCTTGCAGATAGATCGCACGCACCATCAGACCTGCCATCCCTGCCAGCAACAATAGGAACAGCAAGCGCGAACGCCATGCAGGCAGTGCTTGTTGCGCAGAGGTCTGAGGTAAGTGGGCGTAGTTCATCGCTGCCCCACCATGTTGGAATTGACGCGGATGTAGCGGATCTCATCGCTGGGCGGCATGTGCATCTGCAATTGCTGACGAGCGAGTTTTTCCACGCGTGCGGGCATCGCCAACGTACTCTGCTCGATCTGCAACTTACCCCACTCGACTTCCATCTGTTGCGCCAGTTCTTTCTCGTTTTGCAGTTCCACAAACAACTTGCGCGCTTTGTGTTGAGAGGTAACAACACCTAACGCGCAAGCGATAGTCACAAAAAGAAGGAAGGCATTGAATCTAGCCATCCAATCTCTCCGCTACGCGCAACACCGCGCTACGTGCGCGCGGATTCACTACCAATTCCTGTTCCGATGCATAGATCGGCTTGCCCACCAACTTCACTTTCCCTTGCGGCACATCTGCCGCACGGATAGGCACACTCTTCGGCAACTTGTCGCCCTGCGCCATATCACGCATGAACTGCTTCACCATGCGGTCTTCTAGCGAGTGGAAACTGATCACCGACATGCGTCCGCCCGCCTTCAGCTCATCGACACACTGCGGCAACACGCTCTCGAGCTCTTCGAGTTCGCGGTTGATATAAATCCGTATAGCTTGAAAGGTGCGCGTAGCCGGATTCTTGCCTGGTTCGCGGGTATGTACCGTCTTGCCGACGATATCGGTGAGCTGTTTCGTTGTGTCGATCGCTCGCTCTTGGCGCGCAGCAATAATCGCCCTTGCAACCTGCCTAGCAAACCGTTCTTCGCCGTAATCACGTATCACCTCCGTCAGTTCGCCTTCGTCCGCCACCGCCAACCATTCTGCTGCTGTCTGCCCGCGACTGGTATCCATGCGCATATCCAGTGGCGCATCAAAGCGAAAACTGAAACCACGTTGCGCGTCGTCGAGTTGCGGCGACGACACCCCCAAGTCCAGCAACACCCCATCCACCTTGCCTACGCCCAACTCGCGCAACTTCTCGCTAAGATGCTCGAAGCCGCTATGCACCATGTGAAAGCGCGCATCCTGTATCGCTTGCCCCACCGCGATCGCCATCGGATCCTTATCGAATGCGATCAAACGCCCAGAAGCACCGAGCTTGCTCAATATCAAGCGACTGTGTCCGCCGCGCCCGAACGTGCCATCCACATAGATGCCCTCAGGCTTCACCTGCAAGGCATCGACGGCTTCATTCAATAAGACAGTCGCGTGAACCAGACTCTGGCTCACAACGTGAAGCCCTCCAGCTCTGGAGGCAGATTGTCAGTTGAGAAGGTCGTCATCTTTTCGTACTGCGCTTGCCAACGCGCTTCGTCCCACAATTCGAATTTGTTGCCTTGACCTACCAGCATCACGCGCTTGTCCAGCTTGGCGTAATCGCGCAGCGTGGCCGAGATGAGTACGCGCCCAGCGGCATCCATCACCACATCTTCGGCGTGGCCAACGAGGAAGCGCTGCAAGGCACGAATCTTTGGATTGAAAGCGGAGAGCTGCATCAACTTCTCACGAATGGGTTGCCATTCAGGTTGCGGATACATCAACAGACAGCCGTCCGCATCAGCGGTCAACACCAACTGACCCGCACAATGCGCCAACAGCATGTCGCGATACCGTGTCGGAATCGTCAACCTGCCCTTGCCATCGATATTGAACTGCGTCGCCCCTTGGAACATAGAACCCCTTTGAACCCCCATTTATTCCCACTTATCACCACTAGTTCCCACTATATTGAAAATATATGGGTGGGTCAAGCAAGAAATCAGGAATTTTCTTTACGGTACAAGGAGTTAGCGCCGGAAGTTAACGCAAAACAAATATGCTTAAAAAGCAATGGATTGCACAAACAAGCTAAAGTTGTTTGTGATGGAAGGTCTATATATTCTTGAAGGTTGACACGGAAGGTGTGGGTGGATAGGGTCCATCCAATAATCACTGCGAAGGTAAATTGTGAAAAATCCTTTCAAGCTGCTTTCAGTACTTTCTATTTATATTTTTCTAGTGTCATGTGGCGGCGGAGGCGAAAGTAACTCGCCAAGCGTTGCAGCGCCTCATTTCAATTATCCAGCATCCGTTGCAACCGACAATTCGGGCAACATTTACGTGGCAGACACATACAACCACACCATCCGCAAGATAACTTCCAATGGGGCGGTAGCTACGCTTGCTGGTGTGTCCGGTATAAGCGGCAGCGCCGACGGCCTAGGATCAACAGCTCGCTTCAATTTCCCTCAAGGCATAGCTACCGATAGCACAGGCAATATATATGTTGCCGACACCGGGTTCATTTCTACCGGAAGTAATCACACAATACGAAAGATTTCACCCGCAGGTCTTGTAACCACTTTAGCTGGAACTGCTGGAAGTAGCGGCAGCAATGACGGCACCGGCTCGAACGCAAAATTCAATTTCCCCGGCGGAATAACTACAGACAGTAGCGGAAATGTTTACGTTGCAGACACAGGAAATAGCACTATTCGAAAGATTTCATCTGCAGGAGTGGTAACGACATTCGCAGGCACAGCTGGGTTTTATGGGAGTGCGGATGGCACTGGTGCTACGGCACGTTTTGGCTCTCCAAGTGGCATAACCTCTGACAGTGCGGGAAATATCTATGTAACAGACTCAACACACACAATCCGAAAAATAACAGCTAGCGGCACAGTAAGCACAATCGCTGGAACGGCTTACGCATCAGGAAGCACTGATGACGTTGGTGTGGCTGCTCGTTTTAATAGCCCGAAAGCAATTGCGGTAGATAGCGTTGGCAATCTATATGTAGCCGATTCTTTCAATCACACCATTCGAAAAATATTTACATATGGCGGCGTAGTCAAAATTGCAGGCAGTGTAGGCATCCCAGGCAACACTGACAGCCCCAGCTTGTCGTCATTTAGGTTTCCATCCGGCATCGCCTTCGACAGTTCGGGCTACCTATATGTGGCAGACACATCAAATCACACTATTCGCAAAGTAGAACCAAACACTCAATCCGTAAGTACACTAGCTGGGACAGCTGGGGTCAGTGGTAATTAAGTTGTTATGCATCGCATGGAATTTTGATTCGGTATTTATCCTACTCAACATTGAGTTCGGGAAATATCAATCATGGGCACAATCACTATATTTGTTGCTGTAATTACAGCTTTCCACATGTATCTGTCCTACGTAAGAGGGCTAACCTTCCTAAGCAAAGAATTCATGGTCTTAGTAATTATTCTTTTTGTTGCCAATGCTTGGGAGGGTATCCAGAAAATTTCTATTGGAATTTCTGGTGTCGAAATATCTAAATCTGCCGCAACAAAAGCCTCTTCAATTTCTAGGAGGTAGTGAAAAACCTGAAGCGCATGAACCTATCCCACCACCCCACCCCGATACACCGCCCACTTCTTCGAGCTTTCCAAGCTGGCGATCTTGTCTTCGGCGCGAATGCCGAAGCGGTTGGGAAATTGCCCTTCTAGCCACTTCACAATGGGCATGAGTTCTTGCCGCTCGGATGCGGTGGTTGATTCATCCATCTCGAACACACCTAAGCCTTGCTCGACTGCTTGCAGGTAGTTGTCCGAATCGCTGATGCTGGTGAGGAAGGGCAACTTGAGTGATGTGAGGAAGCGTTCTAATGCGGCGTAGTTGTTGGAGGAGCGCATGCGTACACGATTGGCGACGACGGCGATCTTGGCTTTGGAGGTGTGCGCACCGCCCACCAGGAACAGGTCCTTAATGAAGTCGGCGGTGGCTCGGATATCGATGGGTGAAGGTGCGACGGGGATGACGATGAAATTGGCTTTGCGCACCAACTCTTTCAGTAGCAAGCCTGTCGCACCCGCTGGCGCATCCAATATCTGCACCTCGGTATCAAGTGGCACCCAACCTTGTTTGCTGTGTAACACTGCATTCCCTTTGGCAGGTGCGGCGTTCGCACCATGGATGCTGTGCTGTGTCTTTGAGCGCGCTTGCAACCAATGCAGACTGGAACCTTGCGGATCGTAGTCCATGATGGCGGTGCGCATCTTTTTACTGGCGTAATAGCTGGCGAGGTTGGTGGTCAGCGTGGTCTTGCCTGATCCGCCTTTGGAATTGATCACCAGTATCGTCAGCACGTCTTCTCCTCGTTTGTCTTTATGTCGAACCTAGGTTCTTCACACCCGCCCATTGTCGCCGACTGACTGGCAGAGTCTCAGATATTCCTTTGAGCTTGACCAACCAACCGCTCTCACCTTCGTCTCCGCCTTTTTCGAAGCCGGCAATAGCAGCTTTAGCAACGAGACAACTACGATGGATTCGTGCGAAGCGTATGGAGAACTCGCGCTCCATCGCTGTGAGTGATTCTTCGACGAGGTATTCGCGCTCGGCTGTGCGCACGGTGACGTATTTCATCTCGGCACGCAGATACAACACATCTTCGATAGGAACGAGGATGACTTTGCCGCGCTCATGCACCGAGAGGTGGGTACGCGCTTCGGGCATGAGTTCTTGCAGCACTTCGGTGCGGATAGGCACGGCATCGCGCGCGCGCGACAGCGCTTCGAACAAGCGGCCGAGTCTGATCGGTTTGAGCAGGTAGTCGATGGCTCGCTGCTCGAAAGCCTGCACGGCGTAGGTATCGTAAGCAGTGGTGAAGATGATGACGGGCGGTTGTTCGAGTTTGTTCAGGTGGCGCGCCAGTTCGATGCCCGTCATCTGCGGCATACGGATGTCCATCAACACGACTTCGGCATGTACCTCGGCGAGCTTATCCAATGCTTCCTGACCGTTGCTCGCCTCGCCGACCACTTGCAATGAGAGTTGCACATCACAATCGGCTAGCAGATCTTTTAAACGAGCACGAGCAGGCGCTTCGTCATCAACGATGAAGATGCTCAAAGGCAGGATAACGGCATCATTACTCATAGCGTCTCCGTCACATAGGGAATGAGGATATGCACACTGTAATAGTCTGCGTCACGTTCGACTTGGTAATCCGCCTCCACATCGAACAGCAGTGACAAGCGCTCACGGATATTGGAGAGCGCCATCTTATGGCCTGCATTATGTGGCTTGCCTGTGGGTGATACTGGGTTGCCGACTTGCAGATGCAACTCTTTGTCTTCGCGATAGATTCGCACCTCGATGATGCCGCCATCCGTCAACGGTTCGATGCCGTGATACACAGCATTCTCCAGCAAGGGCTGCAACACCAGCGTCGGGATGAGTGCGTCGAGCGGCATCTTGTCAGTATTCCATTGCACTTGCAGGCGTTCACCTAGGCGCAGCTGTTCCAGCGCCAGATATTGACGCGCTAGTGCTATCTCTTTGCTCAGCTCGACCAGCTCATGCGGTTCGCTCATCGCCATACGGAACAGGTCGGACATATCTTCCAGCGCGGTCTCAGCGCGCTTGGGATCTGCACGCACGATGGCGAGCACGGCGTTGATGCTGTTGAACAGGAAGTGGGGTCGGATACGCGCTTGTAACGCCTGCAAGCGGGCGGCTTGCCTAGCAGGTGACAAGGCCAAGGCGCGCCAGCGGAAGTAGCTCAATAACGACAGGATGACTATGGCACTTTCCAGCATGTGGCGGATATAGCGGAACGAGCCGACATCGCTTTGCGAAGCGAACAACTCACCCCCCATGATGTCCAGTCCGAAGGTGATCAAGGCGATGAGCGTCACGATAACGGCAGAACTCTGCCAATAGGCGAGCTTGGCAAGCAAGGGATTGAGGGCGTACAACAAGAGCAAAGAAGTGAGCAGCACAGGTTGCAACAGGGCAGAACCATAGAGCAATTGCTGCAACAGGTCTGAAAAATT
>PNNY01000043.1 GCA_013824485.1 Sideroxydans sp. | reverse complement strand
GGCTGCTCACCCGCCACTTTGATCTTTGGCAATTTAGCTTTCGGAATCTTGCCGTAATGTCTTTGCGCCAAGGCGAACACTTCGGAAGCCTTCACATCGCCAGCGATGACGAGCGTGGCGTTGTTCGGCGCGTACCAAGTCTTGTACCAGTCCTGCGCATCGAGGTAGCTCATGTTCTCCAGATCATTCATCCAACCGATGATGGGGTTGTGATACGGATGCTCTTGATACGCCGTCGCCATCAGACGTTCGCCCACGAGTGAGTGCGCATCGTCATCAGTGCGCCAACGGCGCTCTTCCATCACAACCTTGATCTCTTTGCTGAACTCTTTCTCGCTCAGCACGAGGTTATGCATGCGGTCAGCTTCCAACTGCATCGCCAGCGGCAGTTTGGATTTGTGTAGTTGCTGGAAATAGGCGGTGTAGTCGTAACTGGTGAAGGCGTTCTCGCGCCCGCCCGCAGCGGCGATGCGGCGGGAGAACTCGCCCACGGGAACGGACTTGGTGCCCTTGAACATCATATGTTCCAGCACGTGGGCGACACCCGTCGTGCCGGTCTTTTCGTCCATGCTACCCGCGCGATACCAGATCTGCTGCACCACGGTCGGTGCGCGATGGTCTTCTTTCACGATGACCTTCAAGCCGTTGGAGAGTGTCTTCTCGAACACTTCTGCCTGCGCCAGCCCAGCCCACAAGACACAGCCTAAAACCCAATAAAATCTCATTCGATTCGTCCCTAACCGTTAAAATGCGCGCGCATTATCTGATAACTATTAAACATTGCCTAACCCCATGTTCAGCTTCCTGAAAAAGAATTCGACAGCAACCGATAACAACAGAACCAGCTGGGTCTCTCGACTGACCGCAGGGCTGGCGCGCACGGGTGGACAGTTGGCTAGCTTGTTCGTTCCGGGTGGCAAGATCGATGATGAGCTGTATGAAGAACTGGAGACTATCCTCATCACCGCTGATGTGGGTATGGACGCGACCCGCACGTTATTGGCGGATGTGCGCCGCCAAGTAAAGGAACAGCACCTGACCGAGGCTAGTCAATTAAAAGAAGCACTAGCGCATGCACTACTCAAGCTGCTGCAACCACTTGCGAAACCGCTGGACGTCACACCGCACAAACCATTCGTCATCATGATGTGCGGCGTGAACGGTGCGGGTAAGACGACCTCTATCGGTAAGTTGGCCAAACATTTCCAAAACCAAGGTAAGTCCGTGCTGCTCGCGGCAGGCGATACCTTCCGTGCGGCCGCGCGTGAGCAATTGATGGAATGGGGCAAGCGCAATGATGTGACCGTCATCGCGCAACAGAGCGGCGATGCCGCTGCCGTCATCTACGATGCGGTGCAAGCAGCCCAAGCACGTGGCATCGATGTGGTACTGGCGGATACCGCAGGTCGCCTAACCACCCAAGCGCACCTGATGGAAGAGATCAAGAAGGTGAAGCGTGTCATCGCCAAAGTGATGCCCGAGGCGCCGCACGAAGTGTTGCTGGTGCTGGATGCCAACACAGGGCAGAACGCGCTGTCGCAGGTCAAAGCATTTGATGAATCACTTGGCGTGACAGGACTGGTGCTGACCAAGTTGGATGGCACGGCCAAAGGCGGCGTCATCGCAGCCATCGCCAAGGCACACCCCATCCCCGTTCGCTTCATCGGCGTGGGTGAAGGCTTGGATGACTTACGTCCCTTCGTGGCGGAAGACTTCATCTCTGCACTGCTTGGGATCGACGCATGATCCAGTTCAACCAAGTCTACAAGCGCTATCCCGGCGGGCATGAAGCGCTGAGAGACCTGAGCTTCGAGATCACCGAAGGCGAGATGGTGTATCTGACGGGACACTCTGGCGCAGGCAAGAGCACTTTGCTAAAACTCATCGCCGCTATCGAGCGTCCCACCAGCGGCAGTGTATTGGTGAAGGGGCAGAACATCCGCTCCATCAAGCGCGAAGCCATTCCCGCACTACGCCGCAACATCGGCCTCATCTTCCAAGACCACAAACTCCTGTTCGACCGCAGCGCATTCGACAACGTGATGCTGCCCTTGCAGATCGGCGGCTTCGACCACCGCGAATCGGCCAAGCGTGCACGTGCCGCACTGGACAAGGTCGGGCTGCTGTCGCGTGAAAAAGCGAACCCCATCTCGCTCTCCGGCGGCGAGCAACAACGTCTTTGCATCGCTCGTGCGATTGTCAATCGCCCCGCCATCCTGTTGGCCGACGAACCCACGGGAAATCTCGATAGCGATTACGCCAACGAGATCATGCACATCTTCAAGTCGTTCCATCAGGTGGGTGTCACGCTGGTGATCGCTACCCATGCCGAGAACATACTGACGCAGTTCCCCGCGCGCGAATTGCACCTGAAACAGGGAGCGTTGCTGTGAGCGCATTCATCGAACATCTGCGCGTGTTGCGTGCCACTTTGTTGCGACTGTTGCTGACACCGAATGCGACGTTGCTGAACGTACTCATCATCGGTATCGCGCTGAGCCTTCCTGTCGGCGGTTACGTGATTTTGAAAAGTGTGCAGAGCCTGACCGGACAGCTCACCAGCACACCGCAGATCAGCGTGTTCATCAAAGTCGGCACGGGTGCCGGTGAAGTCACTCGCATCGGCGACAAGCTGAAGCAAAATGCCAAGATCGATCACATCGAATTTGCTCCGCGCGATGTCGCCTTCAAGAAGCTACAGCAAAGCACCGAACTCGCCGAGGTGATGGGCGATCTGTCGCAGAATCCTTTGCCCGATGCCTACATCGTTTATCCCAAGACCACTGATGCGACGACGATGGAATCCCTGCGCGATGAGTTGAAGAAGTGGCCGCAGTTCGACCATGTACAGCTCGACTCAGCGTGGGTGCACCGCCTTGAGGCAGTATTGGGATTCGGACGCTTGGCGGTCGCTATATTGGCGGGACTATTGAGCTTCGCCCTCATCGCCATCACCTTCAATACCATCCGCTTGCAGATACTGACGCGACGCGACGAGATCGAGGTCGCCAAGCTGATCGGGGCGACCGACGCTTTCATTCGTCGCCCTTTCCTCTACTTTGGCCTGATTCAAGGGTTGCTCGGTGGTATTGCGGCCTGGCTGATCGTATCGGGCAGCGTTCTGCTTTTAAATCATCATCTTGGCGATCTAGTCTCGGTGTATGCCAGCGAATTCAGCCTGCTTTACCTATCCATCGCCGACAGCGTCACCCTGCTCGGATTCTCCGCCTATCTAGGCTGGCTGGGCGCGTGGTTCTCGGTGTCGCAGCACCTGTGGCAGATCGAGCCACGCTAAAGCCCCAAACTGAACTTCCTAGACTCTTGGCACTCTCAACCAGCGAGTGCTAATATACAAGCATGAGGAGGGAAAGCCCATGAATGCAAGTTTGAATCTACCTATGCCGTCTGCCGTTGGCAGCTTGGAGTCGTACGTTCAATCGGTCAATCGTTTCCCTGTGTTGTCGCAAGAGGAAGAGGTTTCCTTGGCGACACGTTTCCGGAACGAGAACGACCTTGATGCTGCGCGCCAGTTGGTGTTGTCTCACTTGCGCGTGGTAGTCAGCGTTGCGCGCGGCTACAACGGCTACGGCCTGCCCCAAGCGGACCTGATTCAGGAAGGCAACATCGGTCTGATGAAGGCAGTGAAACGCTACGACCCAGAGCGCGGCGTACGCTTGGTATCTTTCGCTTTGCACTGGATCCGCGCCGAGATACACGAATACGTGGTGCGCAATTGGCGCATGGTGAAGATCGCAACCACCAAGGCTCAACGCAAGTTGTTCTTCAACCTGCGTAGCATGAAACAGGGCTTGGAATCTCTCAAACCGCAACAAGTCACCGAGATCGCGCAACAACTCAATGTGAGCGAACAAGACGTGGTGGAGATGGAATCTCGTTTCGCAGGACACGAGATGGCACTAGACCCCTTGGCCGCCGAAGACGAAGAGAGCTACGCACCTATCCAGTATCTAGCCGATAGCGAGGAACATGAGCCTTCCACGATCTTGGAGACCTCGGAGCGTGAGCACCTGCAAACGACTGGTCTTGCCAAAGCACTGGCCAGCTTGGATGAGCGTAGCCGCAAGATCGTTGAAGCGCGCTGGCTACGTGATGATGACTCTGCCACGTTGCACGAGTTGGCCGCCGAGTTCAATGTGTCGGCCGAGCGTATCCGTCAAATCGAGCAAAAAGCAATGAGCAAGATGCAGGGATTGTTAGCTTTACCAGCCCCTCGTTGATCATCGCGCAAAACAAAGAAGCCGCAGAGTAATCTGCGGCTTCTTTGTTTTGTGGAACGTTATTTCACAACAGTGAGTTTGGGCTTGCTCGGCGTTGGCGGAGTCTCCTCCGGCCCGCCATCTTGTATAGCAGCGATAGGGGATGATTCTTGCCCTTGGAACACCAATCCTTGTCCCGTCTCCTTTGCGAAGATGCCGATCACGGCGGAGATTGGAACGATGATTTGGTGAGCCACACCACCGAAACGTCCACCGCAAGTTATGTCTTCATTACCCAGATGCAGATTTTTCACCGCATCGACACCGATGTTCAGAACGATCTTCCCGTCCTTCACGTAAGCCAAAGGCACTTGCGTGTAGTCATCCACCTGCACTGCCAGATACGGTGTATAGCCCGCATCTCCACACCACTCATGGATGGCACGGATCAGGTACGGCTTGGTGGATGGCTCACTCATCGCCATAGATCACTTACGCATCGCTTTTTCAGCTGGTGTCATCGCTTCGATGAATCCGGGGCGAGAGAAGATGCGCTCCGCATATTTCATTAGTGGAGTCGCCTCTTTGTCCAAGTGGATGCCGTAGTGATCCAGACGCCACAGCAACGGTGCGATCGCCACATCAAGCATGGAGAACTCATCGCCTAGCATGAACTTCTGTTTGGCGAACACTGGCGCGATTTGCGTCAGATTAGCTTGTACAGCCGCGCGCGCTTTTTCAGCGATCTTGGCGTTACCGCTCTCAAGCCCCGCGATATGGCAGAACAACTCTTGCTCGAAACGATGCAAGAACAGACGAGCACGAGCGCGCATGACAGGGTCAGGCGGCATCAGTTGCGGATGTGGGAAGCGCTCGTCGATGTATTCGTTGATGATGTTGGCTTCGTACAAGATGAGGTCGCGCTCGACCAGCACAGGCACCTTGTTGTAAGGGTTCATCACGGCCAGATCTTCTGGCATGTTGTTCACATCGACATCGATGACTTGAAAGTCCATGCCCTTTTCGAACAGCACGAAACGACAACGGTGGCTGTAGGGATCTGTCGTCCCGGAATAGAGTGTCATCATAATTAAATCACCTAAAAATCAAATAGCTAGCATAAAAAACCAAAAAGGCGGAGCAATCTGCTCCGCCATTCAGGAACTTATTGAAACGGTGCGGAAATTACCACAAACCGCCCCCCAGTTTCAATCCGCTTAGTGGATATCTTTCCAAATTTCTTTCTTCAGCGCGTAAACCAGCATCAACAGTACCGATAGGAAGGCTAAAACGATCCAACCGATCTGCTGACGCACCAGCTTGGATGGTTCACTCATGAATACCAGATAGTTAGTCAAATCACCGACTGCGGCATCGTATTCAGCGGGTTGCATCGAGCCTGGCGTCTTCAAGATCAGCTTCTTGACGTCATGGCCTTCATGTTGCTCTGACTCAAGTGCCTGCTCCCCTTGCAAATCAGCCAATACGAACGGCATGCCAACACTTGGAAATACGGTGTTGTTATAGCCACTAGCCTTGGTTGAATCCACATAAAAGCTACGCATGTAGGTGTACAGCCAGTCCGGACTACGTGAACGAGCGATGACGCTCAAGTCAGGTGGTGCTACGCCATAAGCCAGCTTAGCCGAGTTCGAGTCCATCGCTGCTTGCATAGTCGAACCGATCTTCACGTCTTCAGGCAGTTCCAACTCCTTCTTGATCTGCTCTTCAGACATGCCTATGTCAGTCAAGCGGTTGTAACGCATATAACTTGCAGCGTGACAAGCCAAGCAACGTGAGGTGAACAACTTCGCACCACGTTGCAATGAAGCCTGATCTTTCAGATTGACTGGCGCTGTATCCAAATGAACGCCAGCTCCGCTGGCGACTGCCATTGTTGACGCTGCCATCAGCAGCACCAACATCCCTAGTTTTTTGATTGCATTCATGTCAACGAACCTCTCTCAATTATTTGGACGTCACACGATCAGGTTCTGGTTTGCACTTATCGATCTTGGTGTACCAAGGCATCAAGAAGAAAAAGGCAAAATAGACGACCGCCAACACACGCGAGATCCATGTGTACAACTCAGTAGCAGGCATCAGGCCGAGATAACCCAAACCGACGAAGCTGACCACGAACGAAGCTAAGAAAGCCTTGTAGATGGGACCGCGATAACGGATCGATTTCACCTGACCACGATCCAGCCATGGCAAGGCAAAGAAAATGACGGTCGCGACACCCATCGCCACCACGCCCGGGAACTGCGAGCCAAACAACGGAGGCACCGCACGCAAGATCGCGTAATACGGTGTGAAGTACCACACTGGAGCAATGTGCTCAGGCGTCTTCATCGGATTGGCTGGGACAAAGTTGTTGTACTCCAAGAAGTACCCGCCCATGTCCGGTGCAAAGAACACGACCGTAACGAACACGATCAAGAAAGCCACCGCCGCAACTGCATCTTTCACCACCATGTAGGGGAAGAATGGGATGCCATCCAAAGGATGTCCGTCAGGACCTTTGTTCTTTTTGATCTCAATACCGTCAGGGTTATTAGAACCGACTTCATGCAAGGCAACCAAGTGCGCCACGATGATCAATACCAAGATCAGCGGGATGGCGACCACATGCAATGCGAAGAATCGGTTCAAAGTGATATCAGAAACCACGAAGTCACCACGAATCAAGATCGCCAAGTCTGGGCCCACGAAAGGCACGGACGAGAACAGATTCACAATCACTTGAGCACCCCAAAACGACATTTGGCCCCATGGCAACAAATAACCCATGAAAGCTTCACCCATCAATGCGAGGTAGATGATCATGCCGATGATCCACAACAACTCTCGTGGCTTACGGTAAGAACCGTACATCAAGCCGCGGAACATATGCAGGTAGATCACGATGAAGAACATCGAGGCGCCGGTCGAGTGGATGTTGCGAAGGATCCAGCCCAACTGCACGTCACGCATGATGTATTCGACAGAAGCGAAAGCGAACAACGCGTCTGGCTTGTAGTTCATCGTCAGGAAGATGCCGCTGACGATCTGGATGACTAATACCAGCAACGCTAGACCGCCGAAGAAATACCAGAAGTTGAAGTTCTTTGGTGCGTAGTATTCGGAAGCGTGCGCCTTCCAAGTGGAAGTCAAAGGGAAACGCTCATCGATCCAACCAAGCAGTTTTGTGAGTAGGTTCATCATGCTGCCCCCTTAGTGCTGTCGTCACCGATCAACAGTTTGGTTTCGCTCAAATATTTGTGCGGTGGGATGATCAGGTTAGTTGGTGCGGGAACACCCTTGAACACGCGCGCTGCCAAATCGAAACGAGAGCCGTGACAAGGACAGAACCAGCCGCCGGCCCAATTAGCCCCCAAGTCTGCTGGTGACACCTCGGGACGGAAAGTCGGCGAACAGCCTAGATGTGTACACACACCCAACACAACCAGTACTTCAGGTTTGATCGAGCGGGTCTGGTTGTTACAGTATTCTGGCTGTTGTGGCACCGAAGAAGAAGGATCGGCAAGATCCCCGTCATGCTTAGCCAATAGTTCAAGCATCTCTGGCGTACGGCGTACGATCCACACTGGCTTACCTTGCCATTCAACACTGATCATCGTGCCTGGTTCTATCGCACTGATATCCACTTCGACGGGCGCTCCTGCTGCCTTAGCACGCTCGCTAGGCATCAAGCTCATTACGAACGGCACTCCCGCGCCCGCCGCCGCTACGCCGCCTGCTGCCGCTGTTGCAGCGAGTAGCATGCTTCGCTTACTTTGATCCACATTCTCGGTCATATCCCTCATCCCTTCTGAAATACGTCACACAAAAAAACGACCTGCACGAGAGCTACTATGCACAGAGATATCGTTTGGTAATGGAGGATGGCACTGCCTGTCTTACAAATTATTTTTCTGACAAACTTAAAGTCCGACTCCCCAGTCCGAACCTCATGCCAACAACGGAACTACAAGAATATCAGTTGTTCTTTGCGCCTTGCTTGACCCACTTACGGATGGCCAAGATGTACTGACGATCCAAAGTACCCGCAGCATTCAAACCCATAGGCATCTTCAGGCCCTTGTTCGTACCTGTCAGCAATTTGGAGAGCGTACTCGCTTCGCTATTACCTGGGATGACGACCTTGCCGAATTTAGTACCCTTCATTAGATTGTCATAGGTAGTCAGATCCAGGCCGCTCTTCACGAAGCCTTTCCCGCCTGGCTTATGGCAACTGACACAATAATCATCAAAGATTGGTTGTATGTCTTTTTTGTAACTGACATCGCCTGAGCGTAAGACGTTCATAGCGTCATGCGCAGGAGAATCTGCTCTGTATTCCGCCAGCGCGTTGAATGACAGGGCGCTCAATACGATTCCGCCCACCAACATCATTTTATTCATACAACCTCCCCAAAGTGACATGCGCAACATATGGTTGTCTCATGCCACATCCCTCACAGCAGAATGGCGCTGTCCCATGCATCAAAATCGTCAAAACTCAGTCACTTTAAGCAACTAATACCCCTACCCAAAGCGAAGCCGAATACTACGCAACGCCTTTACGGAATGCAACGCACTCTTCATCACAAATTCCCACAAATCAAATCGGGTTATCTTGGTCGAAGAATCGGTGTTGAAGGCCGAATTTAGTAGCCAGGTGTTCCCCAAGCGACTGAATTCCATAGCGTTCTGTCGCATGATGACCTGCCGCAATGAATGCGACCCCGGTCTCTTGGGCCAAATGGAAGCACTGCTCAGAGACTTCGCCTGTGATAAATACATCCACCCCCAAAGTAATGGCCTGCTCGAAATAGCCCTGCCCACCGCCACTACACCAAGCGACACGGGTGAGGTTGGCTTTCAAATCGCCAATGACCTGCGGTTCGCGCTGCAAGGCTTCTGCGATGCCTTTCTTCAAATCAGCTAGTGATCGAGATGAAAACAGTCGTCCATAAATTGCGATGTCCTGCTCACCGAATCGCCCCTCTTCGGCAAAACCCAAGCGCTTACCCAGCTGTACGTTATTCCCCATTGCAGGATGCGCATCAAGCGGCAAATGATAGGCCAACAGACTCACATCCTGCTGCAACAGGTGAGCGATGCGACGCTTCTTGATTCCTGTGACACTCGCATCTTCACTACGCCAGAAATATCCGTGATGGACGAGGATGGCATCCGCCCCCCACGCAGTAGCAGCTTCCAAGACCGCTTGCGATGCAGTGACACCCGTTGCTATGCGACACACCTCTGACCTGCCCTCGACTTGTATCCCGTTCGGGCAATAGTCGCGAAATCGACTGACCGCCAGTTCGCTTCCGATATAATCCCGCAACTCGATCAACTGCATCACAATCACCTTAATTCATTGGTTGTTGGAATCATATCATGCGTAAATTCTGGCTCTTGTTTGCTCAAGCCACCACGATAGCCCTGGCGGTGTTGTTCGTCATTCACACGCTAAAGCCGACTCTTCTTCCCACTGCCGCCAGAAGTGGCGTGGTTACGTTATATGAAGATGAAAAACCAGAATCAGCTAGTGATCTGCCCAATGTTGGCTTCAGCCGCGCCGCACAAAAGGTGATGCCTGCCGTGGTGAACATCTTCACCACCAGCGAAGTTAAGCAACAAGCGCATCCCTTTATGGATGATCCGCGCTTCAAATTTTTCTTCGGTGATGAGTTCGATGACAACGCGGCACAACAGAATTCCAGCCTAGGGTCTGGCGTTCTAGTCAGCCACGATGGGTACATACTAACCAATCATCACGTGGTCGAGTCTGCCGATCAGATCGAAGTCGCCTTTGCGGATGGGCGTAAAGCAAAAGGTCATATCGTTGGCACTGATCCAGACACCGATCTTGCAGTCATCAAAGTGGATATTGGGACCGATCTACCTGCAGTTACCTTTGCAGGCGCAGAAGCTGCACATGTAGGCGACATCGTGCTCGCTGTAGGCAATCCTTTTGGCGTGGGGCAAACCGTCACCATGGGTATCGTCAGTGCGCTCAAGCGCAACCATCTCGGCCTGAACACGTTCGAGAACTTCATACAGACCGATGCCGCCATCAACCCTGGCAATTCGGGGGGCGCACTCGCCGATGTGGAAGGAAACCTGCTGGGAATCAATAGCGCCATCTATTCGCCCAATGGCGGCTCACTCGGTATTGGCTTTGCTATCCCAGTAAGTACGGCGAAGAAGATCATGGAACAGATCATCCAGAACGGCTCGGTGACACGTGGTTGGATCGGAGTAGCCGTGCAGGATATGACCCCAGAATTAGCCGAGTCATTCAAGTTGAAGGACGCACAAGGCGTGCTGATCTCGGAAGTGGTACGTGGCAGCCCAGCAGACAAGGCCGGAATCAAGCCGGGCGACATCTTGGTGAGCATCGCTGACAGTGCGCTGTCGGATTCGACCGCCATGCTTGAGACCATCTCAGCACTCGTACCTGGCAATACTGTGTCGCTGAAACTATTGCGCAATCAAACGGATGTCGCTGTACAGGTGAAGGTAGGGAAACGCCCAAAGCCTAAAGTGGCTGAATGATTTCAGGACGCCTTGTGAGGAGCACCAGTCCAAGCTGCCACCACGATACCCGCCTCATAAAGTAGCCACAGAGGAATCGCCAACATGAATTGCGACACCACATCGGGCGGCGTAAAGATAGCGCCGATGACGAATGCCGCAACGATGACATAAGAACGAATCTCACGCAGTTTCTGCACCGTCACCACACCCACACGTACAAGCAACACCACTGCCACCGGCACTTGGAAGGCGATGCCAAAGGCCATGAACATGCCGATGACGAAGCTTAGATATTTGTCGATGTCCGTCATCACTGCCACCCCTTGCGGCGCAGCGGCTGTGATGAATCCGAACACCACTGGAAACACCACGAAATATGCGAAAGCCATTCCGCTGTAAAACAACAGGGTGCTAGCGATCACCAAGGGGAGCACCATACGCTTCTCCTGCGCGTACAAGCCTGGCGCAACGAAACGCCATATCTGGTAGAGCATATAAGGCAACGCGATGAGGAAGGCTGCCATCATCGCCACTTTGAGTGGGACGAAGAACGGCGTAGTCACATCGGTCGCGATCATCTGACCGCCTTGCGGCAACTTGGCCAACATCGGCTGTGCTAATAAAGAATAGAGGTCTGCCGCCCACGGAAACAGGCAGATGAATATCAGGAGCAATGCGAGCGCCGAGTTCAGCAAGCGTGAACGCAACTCAATGAGGTGACCGACTAAGCTTTCGCTGATACCCATCACTGAGGGTTCTTCGTAATGTCGTCGGATGAAGGTTCTACGACAGGTTTACGGTGATAGGCCTGCAAGACTTGCTGTTCGACCGTGAGTTGCGCTGATCTCACTTCTTGCTCCACCAGGGAGGCTTGTTGCATGAGGCTCTGCTTCATCTTGCGCGCCTCCTCTAGATCCATCTCGTTGGAAATGTCGTTCTTAACGGTGGTCACGTAGCGCTGCACCCTACCCCAAAGATGCCCTGCAGTGCGCGCCACTTGGGGGAGTCGTTCCGGCCCGATGACGATGAGCGCCACCAAGGCGATCACCACCAACTCGGAAAATGCGACGTCGAACACGACTTACTTATCCTTCACTTCACCTTCGATGGTCTTTTTCGCCGCCTCGTCTTCGCCTTTCATGCCGTCCTTGAATCCTTTGACTGCACCGCCCAGATCGCTACCGATGTTGCGCAGCTTCTTAGTGCCGAATACCAACACCACGACCAACAACACGATCAACCAATGCCAGATGCTGAATGAACCCATGACGAACTCCTAAATTGAATTAGCTACGTTTGACCATCGGTGGGATGTTTCCACCACCGATGATATGAACATGCAGATGAAATACCTCTTGCCCGCCGCCCTTGCCCGAATTGATGACGGTGCGGAATCCATTCTCTAGCCCCTGCTCACGCGCCAGCTTCGGCGCAAGCACCAACATCTTTCCCAACAAGACTGCATGGCTGTCATCTGCCTCCAACAAGGAGACTAGATGACGTTTAGGGATGATCATGAAATGCACGGGCGCGACCGGATTGATGTCGTGGAAGGCGAACACATCGTCATCCTCATACAACTTGCGACTCGGTATCTCACCGCGCGCGATCTTGCAGAAGAGACAGGTGTCACTCATTTACGACTCGCTTTCTCAACGATACCCGAGACACCTTCTCTGCGCGCCAACTCTTGCAGCACATCGTCTGCGCTCAATCCTTTGTGTGCCAACAACACCATGGTGTGGAACCACAGATCGGCCACCTCATAAGTCAGATGTTGCTTGTCGCCATCCTTGGCCGCCAATAACACCTCGCCCGCCTCTTCGATCACTTTCTTGAGAATGGCGTCATCGCCCTTGCTGAACAGCTTGGCGACATAAGAAGACTCCGGCGCCGCTTGCTTGCGGGCCTCTATAGTCTCGGTCAGTTTTTGTAAGATGTCGTTACTCATTTTTTATAGATCTCATCGGGAGACTTCAATACCACATCGACCTCGACCCATTCACCTTTCTCCAACTTACTGAAGAAACAGCTTTGACGTCCTGTATGGCAAGCGATACCGCCTTGTTGTTCCACTTGCAGCAGCACCACATCAGCGTCGCAATCCACGCGGATCTCTTTGACCTTCTGAATGTGCCCCGACTCTTCGCCCTTGTGCCACAGCTTCTTGCGTGAACGCGACCAGTATATCGCCTCGCTCTTTTGCCAAGTCAGGAGCAAGGCATCGCGATTCATCCACGCCACCATCAACACGCGTCCAGTAGCTGCATCTTGCGCGATAGCAGGAACCAAGCCGTCATCCGACCAGTTCAATTTATTCAACCATGCTTCGCTCATAAACGCACCTCAATACCCTGCTGCGCCATATGTTGCTTCGCTTGTTGCACAGTGTATTCGCCGAAGTGGAAGATGCTGGCCGCCAGTACTGCGTCCGCACCACCTTGCTTCACGCCATCCGCCAAATGTTGCAGGCTTCCAACACCTCCACTGGCGATGACAGGGATCTCCAATGCATCGGTCACCGATCGAGTCAGCGCCAAGTCGAAACCCCGTTTTTGTCCGTCTTGATCCATGCTGGTGAGCAAAATCTCGCCTGCGCCCAGCATCTGCATCTTCTTGGCCCACTCGATGACATCCAGGCCGGTAGCTTTGCGGCCACCATGGGTGAACACTTCCCATTTGTTAGGAGCAGTCTGTTTGGCGTCGATAGCCACAACGATACATTGCGAACCGTAACGCGATGCCGCATCAGCCACCAATTGAGGATTCACCACCGCCGAAGTGTTGATGCTGACTTTGTCAGCGCCTGCATTGAGTAGATTGCGCACATCCTGCACTTCGCGCACGCCACCACCAACTGTCAACGGAATGAATACCTGCTCAGCCACTTGCTCGATGATGCGGAAGATGATGCCGCGATCATCAGAGCTGGCCGTGATATCTAGGAATGTGAGTTCGTCAGCGCCTTGGTCGTCATAGCGTTTGGCAATCTCGACGGGATCACCCGCATCGCGCAACTCGACGAAGCTGACGCCTTTGACCACGCGTCCCGCAGTCACATCCAAACAAGGAATGATTCGTTTTGCCAGCATCAGAGTTGGGGCGACAGTTCGTCCGCCAACGCTTGCGCGGCGCGGAAATCCAGTGTGCCTTCATAGATAGCACGACCGGTGATCGCGCCGGTGATGCCCTCGGAACGTACCGCACACAGCTTGCGCACATCATCCAGATTTGTGATGCCGCCGCTGGCGATGACGGGCACATGCAGTGGACGCGCCAGCTCCACCGTCGCCTCGATGTTCACACCGCTCATCATGCCGTCACGCCCGATGTCGGTGTAGATGATGGCTTCCACGCCATAACCTTCAAAGCGCTTCGCCAAGTCCGCGACGTCGTGGCCTGTGAGCTTAGACCAACCATCTACTGCCACTTTGCCGCC
>PNNY01000042.1 GCA_013824485.1 Sideroxydans sp. | reverse complement strand
GTCACGCGCGGCGAGGATGGCAACGGCCATCGCAGCCATGGCGGCAAGGGAATCGTATTTTTGTCCCGATACCATGCGCGCCAAGTGGTGCTGGGTGACGTGCGATATCTCGTGGCTCAATACCGAGGCGAGTTCGGATTCGCTTTGTGAGAGCAGGATGAGGCCGGTGTTGACGCCGATGAATCCGCCGGGCAGGGCAAAGGCATTCACGGCGTTGTCGTTGATGACGAAGAACTCGAAAGGTTGGCTAGGCTCGCTACTGTTCGCGACCAAGCGCCCACCCAATGCGTTCAGATAATCGGTGATCTCGGGGTCGTCCAGATAGCTTTCACTGGCGCGGATGCGGAACATACTCTGTTCGCCGATCTGGCGTTCCATCTGTGGCGACACCATGGTCTGCGACACATCACCCAGATCGGGTAGGCCATCCGCGTTGAGTTGCAGGGGGAGCAGCAGGAGTAGAGCTAAGGATATTTTTCGCATGGCGGCTATGATAACACTGGCCTTGATAGGTTCCTGAATGCGCGTCCAAACTAGACAGAGGTGCCTCAAAGCCGCAGAATGTGGGCTCTTGTAGAGCGAAGCCTTGCATGGATCCCATCGGCAAATATCAGATCGTGAAAGAACTTGGACATGGTGCGACCAGCACCGTGTACTTGGCGCTCGACTCGTTCAATGGTCAGCAGGTGGCGCTCAAGTTGTTCAATCCCATGGTGATGCAGAACACGGGGAGCGGCAAAGCCTTCCGCAAACTGCTGCTCACCGAGGCATCGCTTGCGGGCAAGCTGTCGCATCCGCACATCGTCAAGATCCACGATGCGGTGATGGAGGGCGAACAGAATTACATGGTGATGGAGTACGTCGAGGGCGAGACGCTAGAGCGCTACGCCGAGGTGGATCATCTACTGTCGCTGGGGCGCATCGCCGAGATCATCTACAAGTGTTGTAAGGCGCTGGAATACGCGCAGTATCAGGGCGTCATCCATCGCGACATCAAGCCGGCCAACATTCTCATCAAAGGTGAGAGCGACATCAAGATATCCGACTTCGGTGCGGCGATGCTGGAGAACCAGCAGACCACGCAGGTGAGTGGCGTTGGATCGCCCGCGTACATGTCGCCGGAGCAGATCAAAGAACTGACACTGTCGCACCAGACCGATATCTATTCGCTGGGGGTGACGATGTATCGAATGCTCACCGGCAAGCTGCCGTTCGAGGCCGCCAATAACTACAGCATGATCTACCAGATCATGAACATCGAACCACCCGCTGCCAGCACCTTCCGTCCTGAGATACCACCCGCGTTGGATGCCATCGTGCAACGTGCCATGTGCAAAGATGTGGCGCATCGTTATCAAACGTGGGACGAATTTGCGCGCGATCTGGTGTCGTTCATCAGTTACGAAGTGCCGCAACAAGAGCAGATATTCGATACCGAGAAGTTCGATACCGTGCGTGCTTTGCCATTCTTCACCGACTTCAATGATGTGGAGTTGTGGGAAGTGTTGCGCATCAGCGAATGGCGCAAGGTGCCCAAGGAAGAGAAGATCGTCGGCGAGGGCGAGCCAGGGCAGAAGTTCTACATCGTGGCGAATGGCTCAGTGCGCATCGTGAAGCAAGGCCGTTTGTTGAGTCTGTTGCACAAAGGCGATTGTTTTGGCGAGATGGCGCACCTGATGGGCAAGGATGCGAAACGTTCGACCGATGTGTTCGCCAAGACGGATGTGAAGCTCATCGAGATCGACCCGGAAGTGTTGGCACTGGCGACAGCCAACTGTCGCTTCCAATTCGCCGAAGCGTTCTTGCGCATGTTGACGAAACGGTTGGCCGTCGCCAATACACGTATCTCACGCCTGCTCAGTGACCACGGCGACGAACAATAATATTTTGATAGTGGAGAAGTAGAAGTGTCAGATTTTAAGAACATCACCGTAGCCGAATTACCTGCACTGCTCGCGAGTGGCGACGCGCAACTTGTCGATGTGCGCACCGATGCCGAGATCGCGCGCGGTCGCATCAAGGGCGCGATCAGTTTGCCCCTGCATCTCTTGCCGATGCGCCTGAACGAACTGGATACGCAGAAGACCACCGTTTTCTATTGCCAGATGGGCGGACGCTCCGCGCAGGCAGCCGCGTTCGCATCCGCTCAAGGCATGCGTGGCGCGGCCAATCTGCAAGGCGGCATCACCGCTTGGTATCACTCGGGTGGCGAGGTCGTCGCATGAGCGAGATGGCATTCGATGTGGAGTTGGATGTGCGCAAGCTGTCGTGTCCGTTGCCTATTTTGCGTGGCAAGAAGGCTCTGTCGCCGATGACGAGTGGTCAAGTGTTGAAAGTGATCGCAACAGACAAAGAAGCGCCTAAGGATTTTCAGGTGTTCTGTCGGCAGACGGGGAATGAGTTGCTGTCGTCAGAAGAAAAGGGCGACGAATTCATCTTCTACATTCGCCGCCGTTAGTTTCGTCATTCCCGCGAAGGCGGGAATCCAGCTACCCCAACTTCTTACGCTGTGCTTGCAACTGAACCAGTGTCGCGCCGAAGTCTTCCATGCGTTTCTTCTCTTGCTCCACCACGGCTGCTGGCGCGCGAGCGACGAAACTCTCATTGCCTAACTTGGCTTGTGTCTTGGTGACTTCGTTAGTCAAACGATCGATCTCCTTATCCAGCCGCACGCGTTCGGCAGCGACGTCGATCTCCACCTTCAGCATCAGTTTGAAATTACCGACGATGGAAACGGGTGCGTCGCCTTCTGGCAACTCAGCCACCACATTCACTTCGCTCAACTTGGCAAGGCTGCTGATGTAAGGCGCGAGTGCGTTCAGCACCGTCGCATCACCAGCGGCGATGAGTGGCACACGTGCGGCAGGCGACAGATTCATCTCACTGCGTAGGCTACGGCAGGCGGTGATAAGTTCTTGTAGCAAACCGATCTGCGCGATAGCGGCGTTGTCGATCTTGCCGTCGTCCGCCTTTGGATAGGCTTGCAACATGATGCTGCTACCTTTGGCATTCGCCATCGGTGCGACGGATTGCCACAACTCTTCGGTGATGAACGGGATGATGGGGTGCGCGAGACGCAGGATGGTTTCCAGCACGCGCACCAAGGTGCGGCGGGTGGCGCGTTGCGCAGCTTCGTTGCCGTTCGCGATCTGCACCTTCGCCAGCTCCACGTACCAGTCGCAGTAGGTGTTCCACACCAGTTCGTACACCGCGCGTGCAGCCATGTCGAAACGGTAGTCTGCAAAGTTGCTCGCCATCTCAGCTTCAGTCTGTTGAAGCAGGCTGATCATCCACTTGTCGGCGGCGGAGAATTCCAGCGGCAAACTTTCATCTTGTCCGACATCCTTGCCTTCGCAGTTCATCAGCACGAAGCGTGTGGCGTTCCACAGCTTGTTGCAGAAGTTGCGATAGCCCTCGCAACGTTGCATGTCGAACTTGATGTCGCGGCCGGGTGAGGCGAGCGAAGCGAAAGTGAAGCGCAATGCATCGGTACCGAAAGCGGTGATGCCTTCAGGGAATTCCTTGCGCGTGCGCTTCTCGATCTTCTCGGCATCCTTCGGGTTCATCAATCCGGTGGTGCGTTTCTTCACCAACTCTTCGATGCCGATGCCGTCGATGAGATCGATAGGGTCGAGCACGTTGCCTTTGGACTTGGACATCTTCTGTCCTTCCGCATCGCGGATGAGACCGTGCACGTACACGTCTTTGAACGGGATCTTGCCGGTGATGTGTTTTGTCATCATCACCATGCGGGCCACCCAGAAGAAGATGATGTCGAAGCCGGTGACGAGAACGGTAGAGGGCAGATATTTCTGCACGAACTCATTCTGTGCATCGAACGGTTTGCTCATGTCCCAATCCAGTGTGGAGAACGGCCACAGCGCGGATGAGAACCAGGTGTCGAGTACGTCGTTGTCGCGGTCGAGTTGTCCGGCATAACCTGCCTTGTCGGCCAGCTTGCGCGCTTCGTCTGCGTCATGTGCCACGAACACTTCGCCGTTCACGCCATACCACGCGGGGATCTGATGACCCCACCACAATTGGCGCGAGATGCACCAGTCTTGGATGTTGTTGAGCCACTGGTTGTAGGTGTTCACCCAGTTCTCAGGATGGAACTTGATCTCGCCGGAGCTCACACATTCCAGCGCCTGCTCGGTGATGCTCTTGCCGCTCGCACTCGGCTTGCTCATGGCGACGAACCATTGGTCGGTGAGCATCGGTTCGATGACCACACCGGTGCGGTCGCCACGTGGCACTTTGAGTTTGTGCTTCTCGGCCTTGTCGAATACACCCGCAGTCTCCAGATCGGTGACGATCTGTTTGCGCGCGGCGAATCTATCCATGCCTTGGTATTGCTTGGGCGCGTTCTCGTTGATCTTCGCATCCAGCGTGAGGATGGAGATCATCTCCAACTTGTGGCGTTGACCGACTGCATAGTCGTTGAAGTCGTGTGCTGGTGTGACCTTGACCACGCCGGTGCCGAATTCCTTATCCACGTATTCATCCGCGATGATGGGGATGGTGCGGTCGCACAGCGGTAGCGTGACTTGCTTGCCGATGAGGTGTTTGTAGCGTTCGTCTTCCGGATGCACCATCACGGCGACGTCGCCCATCATGGTCTCGGGGCGAGTGGTGGCGACCGTGAGATGACCACTGCCATCAGCCAGCGGATAACGGATGTGATACATGAAGCCGTCTTCTTCTTCCTGTACCACTTCAAGATCGGATACGGCGGTGTGCAGTTTCGGGTCCCAGTTCACCAAGCGCTTGCCGCGATAGATGAGGCCTTCGTTGAACAGACGCACGAATGTCTCAGTGACGGTCTTGTTCAGCGCGGGGTCCATGGTGAAACGTTCGCGCGACCAGTCGGGCGAGGTGCCGAGGCGGCGCATCTGACGTGTGATGGTGTCGCCAGAGAATTTCTTCCACTCCCACACCTTCTCGATGAACTTCTCGCGACCCAAGTCGTGACGCGATACGCCTTGTGCATCCAATTGGCGCTCGACCACGATCTGCGTGGCGATACCCGCATGGTCGGTGCCCGGTTGCCACAGGGTGTTATCACCCTTCATACGGTGGTAACGCGTGAGCGCATCCATCAGGGTCTGGTTGAAACCATGACCCATGTGCAAGGTGCCGGTGACGTTGGGCGGCGGCAGTTGGATGCAGAACGATTCTGTCTTGTCGGCAGCGAGACCTGCCTTGAAGTAGCCAGCGGCTTCCCACTCGGGATACCAACGTGCTTCGATGTCTTTGGGGTCGAAACTTTTTGCGAGTTCTTTTTGAGTCATGATCGTGCGGCAAAGTGAGGCAGCCCAGCGGCTGCGAAGGGGCGCGATTATAGCAATTCAGAAGGTGCTTCAGACTCAAAACACGTCATTCCCGCGAAGGCGGGAATCTAGTTTGTCGATTTAACGGGATTCCCGCCTTCGCGGGAATGACGAGGATTTAGAAAGGGTCTTGTGGAGTAGCTAGGGCTTTGCGGATGAGCTCGGGCAGTTCGGCTTTTAGCTCAGCCAAGGTCTGTGCGATGACTTGTTGCTGGGCATCGGCCAAGCGTTGTTGCAGTCGTTGTGCCAACACATCCTCAAGGTGTGTTTCGAGGTGGCTCAACAGTTGCGGCGAGAGGTCGAGCGGCATCTCTTCAGGAAGCAGGACGTCGGCGGACTCGGTGGAGATCGGCGCGAGGGATTCCGCTTCGATCTCAATCGTGTCATCAAGCGAAGGTGTGAAGGGGGCTTCCACGATCTCGGTGAGTGTGGGTACGGCCGAGTTCGGCTCGTCGACCACTTCGGTGAGCACGGGTATGTCTTGCGGCAGATAGTGGTCGGTCGTCATGCGCGCAGTTTCGCTAGGTCAGTGTGGCCGACATCGTAGCCACGGTCTTTGTAGAACTTGAAGCGGGCGCGACCCAACTTGGCATCGTCGTCGTCGCTGCCGACGATCTCGATGACGCGTTCGAAACGACTGAAGAAGGTGGTGCATTCATCATGCAAGCTGATGAGTAGTTCCGAATGTGGGAAGTTCTCGTCACGCCCGATGACGACAGGCATCGTCGTGGCATCCGCTTCGTGACTGTGACAGTGCGGCAGAAAAGCCGTGGCAGGGTAGTGCCACAGCAGTTTGTCCAACTTGTCTGCGGTGTCGTCATTCGGTACATGCAACAACACGCGCAGACCGTTCTGCATCGCTTTGTGGCTCAGCTGACAAGCGGTACGCAGTTTGTCTTCGCTGCCAGTGTAGAAATCGACTTTAGTCATGAGAGCCTTGTCGTTGGATGACGATCTTGTCTTGTTCAATGATCTTCCGAAACGTATCGCCGGTTGAAGCCCAATCGACCACATCCACTTTGATCGGCAAGTCCGATTCAACGAATTCGTCCGCAAGTGTGGCGCTTAAGGGTAAGCCCATCGGTTCATCTGTAATGATTGCCAGATCAAGGTCTGAATATTCTTTGGCGGTGCCTTTGGTGCGAGAGCCAAAGGCCCACACTTCATATTGAGGTACATGGCGTGCCAGTATGTCGCGCACGATCTCCCAATCACGTGGCTTGAGGTCTATCGGCGGTGTGGTTCGGGATGTCATCCGTGCTTGCTTCTTTCGATGAGTTGCTTGTGCAGATAGCGTGCCTCTTCAAGGAAGTCGGGCGCAATGGCATAGACCTGTGCGGCTTTTTCTTGATCATAGGTGTGGCTGCTGTTGGTGCGTGCTTGGCGATAGTCTTTCCAGCGCAACCAGTCAGAACGCAGCAAGTTTTTTTCGTTACCTGTGCGGATGAGATTTTGAAATGTGCCTAGGTCGAACTCTTCTGGATTGGCTGTGGTTTCTTCCAGATAACGCTTGAGCATCTTGTGGCTGAGTTCATAGGTGAATTCAAAACACTGGATGACTGAGTTGCGTAGTTGCTCAAACAAACCGGGATCGGCCTTCGCCGCACTCGACGTGGCGAACTGCAAGCTGGTTTCAAGCTGCTTGATGGCGTTGCCGAGTGGGGTGAAGTCGAGGCTCATATTTTTGTCGTCACTTAGCCGCTGCGCGGGTGATCAGATATTGCGTGAGCATCGGCACAGGACGACCTGTCGCGCCTTTTTGTTTGCCCGACAGCCATGCGGTACCCGCGATGTCCAAGTGCGCCCAGCGATATTCCTTGGTGAAGCGCGCCAAGAAGCATGCGGCGGTGATGGTGCCACCGGCGCGACCGCCGATGTTCTGCATGTCGGCGAAGTTGCTGTCGAGCAGTGGTTGGTAGTCGTCCCACAAAGGTAGTTGCCATGCGCGGTCGTGCGATTGTTCGCCGGCGGCCAGCAGCTCTTTCGCCAGTTTGTCTTCGTTGGCGAACAAGCCGTGTGCGACGTGCCCCAAGGCGATGACACATGCGCCGGTGAGGGTGGCGATGTCGATGACGGTGTCGGGTTCGAACTTGGCGGAGTAGGTGAGCGCGTCACACAAGATGAGGCGACCTTCAGCGTCGGTGTTCAAGATCTCGATGGTCTGGCCGGACATGGAAGTGACGATGTCGCCCGGTTTAGTGGCGATACCGGAGGGCATGTTCTCGCAAGTGGGGATGACGCCGACCACGTTCAGTTCCAAGCCCATCTCGGCGATGGCTTGGATGGTGCCGAGCACACTGGCTGCGCCGCACATGTCGTATTTCATCTCGTCCATCTCAGCACCTGGCTTGAGCGAGATGCCACCGGTGTCGAAGGTGATGCCTTTGCCTACAAGCACGATGGGCTTCTGTTTCTTATCTCCGCCCTTGTATTCGAGAGTGATCAGTTTTGCAGGTTGTTCGCTACCGCGTGTGACGGAGAGGAAGGAGCCCATGCCCAACTTCTGCATGTCCTTCTCTTCGAGCACGGTGGTCTTGATCTTCTTGTGTGCTTTGTCCAACGCCAATGCGTGTGCGGAAAGATAGGTCGGTGTGCAGATGTTGCCGGGCAGATTGCCGAGTGTTTTGGCCAGCTCCATGCCGTTGGCGATCGCAGCAGTTTGCTCCAGCGTGGTCTTGAGTTCAGCGGCAGGCTTGTCGAGTGTGGCGAACACTACATGCTTGAGTGTGGCTGGTTTGGCGGGTTCGCTCTTCAGGCCGTCAGCGCGGAAGGCTTGTTCGGCGGCGGCGAGTACGGCTTGTTTGATGACCCAGTTCGCGTTCTTGCCGACACCTTCGTCGGTGATGTAGAGCGCGGCATCTTTCGCGGGTGTCGCATTCAGTGCCTTGAAGGTCGCACTGATGATGTCGAGGCTGATCTTGTTGTTCAGTTCGCTTGCTTTGCCCAAACCAACGAGCAACACGCGCTCTGCGGCGATGCCGTTGAGTTTGTGAAGTAGCAGTGTAGTCGCAGCTTTGCCAGTCATGTCGCCACGTGCGATGAAGTCGCTTAATGCGTGCTTCGCAGCTTTGTCGAGTACTTGTGCAGCTTTGGATAATTTGCCGCCGTCAAACACGCCAACAACGACACAGCCACTCTTCATCAAGTCCGGGGTACCTTGTTTTATGCTAAATTCCACGTGTCGCTCCTCATATCTACCGATTAACCTGCAATGGCCGATTATCCGCAATCTCAAGGCATAAAGTCAAAGAAGCATTCGCCTCGAATCGTGCGGGGTATCTTCTATTGGTCGTTGGTGCGCGAGTTCGCGAGTTCTGGTCTACTCATATTCTCTGTTTTGATGGGCATCGTGGTGTTCACTCAGCTGATCAAGTTGTTAGGTGAATCGGTGAGTGGTGGGCTGGCAGTGGATGGCGTGTTGGTGATGTTGGGCTTCAGCGCACTGAGTTTCATTCCTGTTTTGCTTTCCATCAGTTTATTCCTCTCAGTCTTACTTACTTTGTCGCGCATCTATCGCGATAGCGAGATGGTGGTGTGGTTCTCATCGGGTGTCGGTTTGACGCGCTTCATCCGACCTGTGATGGCTTACACAATCCCTGTGGTGTTCATCATTGCCTTGCTGAGTCTGGTGTTGTCGCCGTGGGCGTGGTCGATGGCAGATGAGTTCAAGCGCAGGTTGAATAGTCGCGACGATGTCTCCTCTGCTGCGCCCGGTGTGTTCCGTGAATCCAAACAGGCTGACCGAGTGTTCTTCTTAGAAGAGGTGGATACGGAGAAGAAGCGTGTCGCGAACATCTTCGTGCAGTCGGTGCAGAACGGTAAAGACGGCACCATGGTGGCGAAAGAAGGCTTTCAGGAGATCGCGGCCAACGGTGATCGTTTTCTAGTGCTGCTGAATGGGTCGCGCTACGAAGGCGTTCCTGGGCAAGCGGATTTTAAGATCGCCGAGTTCGAGCGTTATTCCATCCGCATCGAACCTGTCGAACTGCCACAAAATACGAGCAATCGCAGAGCCTACTCCACACTCTATTTGATTCAACATCCCGATGCATTGAATCAATCGCAACTGGTCGAGCGTATCAGCATGCCCTTGGGAGCATTCATGTTGGCGCTGTTGGCGATCCCATTGAGTTATGTGAATCCGCGCGCGGGGCGTTCATATAGCTTGATCGCCGCCATCGTGCTCTACATGTTCTACAACAACATGTCCACCATCGCGGTGTCATGGGTGGCGCGTGAAAAGGTCAGCATGTTGGTCGGACTGTGGGGCATCCATCTGGTGTTGTTGGTGGGGACGATCATCTATTTCTATCACCGTAGTTCGCCGTTCTCGTGGCAAAGGTGGCGTCAATGAATCTGCTGACACGCTATTTGGCGAAAGAGATATACCTGAGCGTGCTCATGGTGTTCGCTGCTTTGCTCATGTTGTTCGAGCTGCTCGATCTGATCAATCAGATGAACGAGATGGGGGATAGCAGTGGCTATCACATGGGCTATGTGTTGCTGTTCGTGTTGCTGACCGCGCCGAACCATATCTACGAACTCTTTCCTGTGGCGGTGCTGATCGGCACCATCTTTGCGTTGGTGCAGATGGCGGCCAATTCAGAGTTGACCGTCTATCGCGCTTCGGGTGTCTCGTTGGAGCAGATGATCTATGCGCTATTGCGTATCGGGTTGCCGTTCATGATCGCGTGTTTCGTGGTGGGGGAATTCATCGCCCCGCCAAGTCAGCATTTGGCCAAGCAGATCAAGCTGAAGGCGAAGAATGCGAATGTGAGTCTGATGGAGTTTCGTTCAGGTGTGTGGGTGAAAGATGAAGGCAGCTTCGTCAATGCGAAGGCGGTCCTACACGATACGACTTTGCTGGGCGTGAGCATCTATCAGTTCGATGAGCGTTATCACTTGCGCAGTATCACAGCGGCGGAACGTGCTTCTTACCAGAATGGACAGAGTTGGGAGCTGACAGGTGTTAAGCAGACGAAGTTCAACGAGACAGGTGCGACGGTCAATCAGTTGGGGGCGATGGAATGGCGTTCATCGTTGAGCCCAAACATATTCACCGTGTTGTTGATCGAACCAGAGCAGATGTCGGCATGGAGTCTGTACCAATACATCCAACATCTGGATGACAACAAGCAGAAGACCTCGCGTTACAAGATCGCCATGTGGAACAAGCTGGCCTACCCCTTTGCGGTGCTGGTGATGATGTTGTTGGCGTTGCCGTTCTCGTCGTATAACAAGCGCGAAGGTGGGGTCAGCAGCAAGATATTCTTGGGAGTTGTGCTTGGTCTTGGATTCCACTTTTCCAGTCGCTTGTTCGCTAATCTGGGAACGCTGAAGGATTGGTGGCCGATGTTCAGCGCGACCGCAATGACTTGGGTGTTTCTTGGGTTGGCGCTGGCGATGTTGTGGCGCACCGAGCGCCGCTAATAATTCAAATTTAGTTACGACTTAACCTAAAGGTTAGTCTTCACTGAAGCTACGCTTTTGTCGCAATACGGCGTTGCTTAGAACATTAAATTATTTGAGTCGATTCGAGGCTACTTCGCAGAACTGGCTGGTTCGGCCTGTTGTTCGCGCACCATCTGTTTCACGGCTTCACGTTTCTCTTCGGGTACTTTGCTAAAAGCGGTGAATTTTTCTCTGGCTCGATGACGTTGCTCGGTCGTCAGCTTCCCCCAAGTCTCCAGCTGCTCTTGTAAGCGTTGCTGCTTTTCGGGAGTGAGTTTTGCGTATCCCTTTGCGATGCCAACGAAACTTTGTTGCTCACTCTCTGGCAGCGTATTCCATGTCGCTGAGAGTGGTGCAAGCACCTGTTGTTGGTCTGCGCTCAAGCTGTTCCAAGGCGCAGCAAAGACGCTGAGGGGTATAAACAGTAGTGTGGCGAAAATGAGGCTCAGTTTGCGTGACATCGTTGTTCTTCCTAGTGTTGCGTTTAGTCGACGTACATGTGGACGGGCAGTTCATCCGTCAAGATGGCTATATCGATCGTGCTGTGGTCGCGCTCGGGGGTGATCTGCCAGTAGCTGATGCCGCCGACCATTGCCACCGCCAAGAGTGTCGCTAGTCCCCAATTGAGCGCTTTGTGTTGGTGTGAAGCGTGGTGCCCGATGATGCCGTGTTCGGCCAACCATGCATGTACCAAAGTCGGTTGCTTGGTCTGTTGATGTTGCAAGGCGGCGCGGCGCGCGGCTTGTAATCTGTCTACAGTCGTTGCGCTCAGGTCACTCGCTGAACGATCCAGTAAGCGGCGGAAGTCGTTGATGTTCAGTTTGATTCCCATGATAGGTCTATTCCTTTCTGTTTCAGTGACTCGGCTAGGGCGTGTGTCGCTCTTGAGCAATGGGTCTTTACGCTACCTTCCGAACACCCCATCGCAGACGCTGTCTCTGCTGTATCTAATCCGTCCCAGTAACGCAGCAGGAAGGCTTCTCGTTGACGGGCGGGCAAGCGTAACAATGCGGCTTCGATGCTCGCCAATATCTGGTTTTGTTGCAAGTCGGCATCGGGTTGTAAGGTGTGGCTAGGGCTCTCGTCATCTTCCAACACATCGAGCGGGTCGAACTCTTCGTCGGCATGTTGTGGTGTGAAGGAGGAAAACAAGGAGAACCAAGAATTGCGTACCTTTTGCCTGCGGAAGTGATCCATGATGGTGTTCTGCAGGATGCGATGGAACAGCATCGGGAATTCTTCCGCCGGTTTGTCGCCGTACCTTTCCGCCAGTTTCAACATAGCAT
This sequence comes from Sideroxydans sp., assembly GCA_013824485.1. Classification (GTDB taxonomy): domain Bacteria; phylum Pseudomonadota; class Gammaproteobacteria; order Burkholderiales; family Gallionellaceae; genus Sideroxyarcus. The sequence continues at coordinate 2,213 of PNNY01000042.1, read as the reverse complement.
CTTGCACGATGTCCAGTGCAGCGGCTTCGTCACGTACGGAGAACATCGCGTGCTTGTAGGCACGGCGTTCGATACTGGCGAGGAAATCGGATAGTTGTTCGCGGCTAGACAAGACGGGTCTCCTTGGGGCGGCGCATGATAGCAAATTCCTGTAGGGACAAGGGTTTTCGGCGTTTTTAGGCTTTATTGGGGTTGACCAAAACAGCGTCAGCCTTTATCTTGCATGCCCTTTTATCGAAGCAATTCACAGGTTTTCGCACATGGAACTGACCGGCGCAGAAATAACCATCAAATGTTTGCAGGAAGAGGGCGTCGAGTACGTCTTTGGTTATCCTGGCGGCGCAGTGCTGTTCATTTATGACGCACTGTTTCAGCAGGATAAGGTGAAGCACGTCTTGGTGCGTCACGAGCAGGCTGCCGTGCATGCTGCGGATGGCTATTCTCGTTCTACAGATAAGGTCGGCGTGGCATTGGTCACTTCTGGCCCTGGCCTGACTAACGCCGTGACGGGAATCGCGACTGCCTATATGGATTCCATCCCGATGGTGGTCATCAGCGGTCAAGTGCCCACCAGCTACATCGGTGAGGATGCATTCCAAGAAGTCGATGCGGTCGGCATCACACGCCCTTGCGTCAAGCACAACTTCTTGGTCAAAGATGTCAAAGACCTCGCAGTTACCCTGAAGAAGGCGTTCTATCTGGCAAAGTCGGGGCGTCCCGGCCCTGTGCTGGTGGACATCCCCAAGGACGTTTCCAATACCAAGACCGAGTTCTTCTATCCCGAGTCCGTCAGCATCCGTTCTTATAACCCGCAGACGCACGGAGACATGGGGGCGATCAAAGAGGCCGTTAAGCTATTGCTCGACGCTAAACGCCCAATGGTTTATGCAGGTGGCGGTGTGGTTCTGTCCGATGCATCGCCGCAATTGACCGATTTGGTTCGTAAATTGGGTTTCCCTGTTACCAACACCTTGATGGGTTTGGGCGGCTATCCTGCGACCGATAAACAGAACCTCGGCATGTTGGGTATGCACGGCACATACGAAGCTAATCTTGCGATGCAAGACTGTGACGTCTTGTTGGCTGTCGGCGCACGTTTTGATGATCGTGTCATCGGCAATGTGAAGCATTTCACCTCGGTACCGCGCAAAATTATCCATATCGATATCGATCCAGCTAGCATCTCAAAACGTGTGAAGGTTGATGTGCCAATCGTCGGCGATGTGAAACAGGTATTGACCGACATGTTGGGAGTGTTGGCGGCGAGCAAGCAGAAACCAGATGCGGCTAACCTGAAGACTTGGTGGCAGCAGATTGACACGTGGCGTAGCCGCAAGTCGCTGACCTACAAGAACTCTGACGAGTTCATCAAGCCGCAATTCGTCATCGAGAAGTTGTACGAGATCACCCGTGGTGAAGCCTTCATCACATCCGATGTGGGGCAACATCAGATGTGGGCGGCGCAATATTACAAATACGACAAGCCTCGCCAGTGGATCAATTCCGGCGGTTTGGGCACGATGGGTTTTGGTTTGCCAGCGGCGATGGGCGTGCAGCTCGCGCACCCCGGCGCGACGGTGGCTTGCGTGACGGGTGAGGGCAGCATCCAGATGAACATTCAGGAGCTTTCTACCTGCAAGCAGTACAACATCCCCATCAAGATCATCGCGTTGAACAATCGCTATCTGGGCATGGTGCGCCAGTGGCAGGAGTTCTTCCACGGCAATCGCTATTCGCATTCCTACATGGATGCTTTGCCAGACTTCGTGAAGCTGGCCGAGGCGTATGGTCACGTGGGTATCCGCGTGGATAGACCATCTGATGTGGAAGGCGCATTGAAGGAGGCCTTTGCGCGCAAGGATGATCTGGTGTTCCTCGATTTCCGTACCGACCCGACCGAGAACGTCTACCCGATGGTTCCTGGTGGCAAGGGTTTGTCTGAAGTGATCTTGGCGGAGGACTTGTGATGCGTCATATCATTTCTTTATTGATGGAGAACGAAGCTGGTGCGTTATCGCGTGTCGCAGGGTTGTTCTCTGCGCGTGGTTACAACATCGAATCGTTGACCGTCGCACCGACCGAAGATACGACTATGTCGCGTATGACCATCGTCACGCGCGGTTCGGACGAGATCATCGAGCAGATCAAGAAGCAGCTCAACAAATTGGTGGATGTCGTCGCGGTGATGGATCTGACCGACGGCGACCATCTGG
>PNNY01000041.1 GCA_013824485.1 Sideroxydans sp. | reverse complement strand
ATAGGGATGCGGACGCCTTGCGTGCGTGGCTAGATCAGAACGTCGGTGACTGGTTCGTCAATCATGTCAGCACCATGGACTTCGTCACCGCCCGCTTCATTGCTTCACAAAGACCACAGTAGGGTTTCGACATGGATACATCCAAACTATTCGACCACACGCCCTTCGTCACCCTGCGCGAAGAAGTAATGGCGCTATTCGACCGACAGGCTCCGCATACCGAGATAGACGCGAAGCTATCTGAGTTCCTACGACACATCGAAGTGCAATTCGCCGCAGAGGAACAGGCCATGCTCGCTACAGGATTCAAACCACATGACGCGCACAAGGCAGAACATGATCGAGTAGTAAAGAAACTCGCTTACCGCATCGAGCAGTGGCAGAAGACACGCGAAGTGCAGCTCATGCTGGAATACATCGAAACAGAATTGGCTGACTGGTTCGTCAAACACGTCAACACGAGGGATTACATCACGGCAAGATTCTTATCTGCCCAAGACTAGGTAGTGGGTCAGGATTCAAACACAACGACGCGATTACGCCCCATACGCTTGGCTGCATAAAGCGCATCGTCGGCCAGCTTGTATGACTGCGCTTCTTCATCCCCCGACCTCACTCTGGAAAGGCCAACACTCACCGTAAGATTCAACTCTTTACCTTCATACTCGTAGGGATTGTTTTCAATTATTTGCCGTATACGCTCTGCGGCTTCCTTCGCATCATGCAGTGTCGTTGATGGAAGCAAAATGGCAAACTCTTCTCCACCGACGCGCGCAATGACATTGCCCGCCCGTGTCGAGAACCGTAGCAACTGCGCGATATGTTTCAACACCTGATCACCAACATCATGCCCGTAGCTGTCGTTGATCTTCTTGAAATGATCGATATCCAACATCGCCAACACCAATCCCGATTCCGCACGGACATCTTTAGCTACTTCCTGCTGGAACACAAGGTCAAAGTACCGCCTATTTGGCAACTGAGTAAGTACATCCGTGACTGTCTGCCGCTCTAACTCTCGCTCGCTATGCTCGGCCACCACTTCGATCATCCAGACATAAGCCATATATGCAACTATGGCGGTGATGACATTGCCTACCCGCAAGAATCGAACGTCTTCACTTCCCAAATTCGACATCTCAGCTGAGACTACAAAGTAGTCCGCTTGTACAAGGAAGAACATCGCCATGTTCAAGCAAAAGAAGAAAATGATCGCCGCTTTTTGCTTCGTATGAAAAAAAGTGACTGGGATTATCGCGATCAGGAGAAAGTAGATCTGAGAGAGTAGATAGCCCCCGATAGGCTCAATGATAGGGACGAGGATCACCAGATGGCATGACAACATCAGATTCCATCTTGCAGCATTCCTCCAACCGTGTTGATTGAACCAAGCCGTCAATAGAAAGAGGGCTGCGAACGGCGCTTGCAAGTAGACGATGCGATACATCACCTCTTGTCCAACCATAAGATTTGAGAAGGTCACCACGAGCAAGGTGCAGAACGCAATGAGCGAGCCCACATTCGAGTAGAACGTCTTACGTCTCTCGGTTGCATCCAAATGGGCGTGGACGCCGCTATTGATGTAGGCATGGAGTATCACGATTGAAGTGCCTCCAGCCCAATAACGACACGATTGCGCCCACCCTGCTTTGCTAGATATAGCGCGCTGTCTGCCGCCTTAAAAGTTTGCTCTATATCCACTCTTACTTGCGACAGCCCAAGACTGATGGTGATTTTCAGCGCTTGCCCCGCATAGTTGAATGTCGTCGATTCAGCCGCATTTCTGATGCGCTCCGCCGCTTCGATGGCAGCGTCGACCGTGATGCCTGGGAATAGCACAGCGAATTCCTCCCCGCCGATACGCGCGATGACATTACCTGCGCGCGTACTCACCAAGAGTAGGTCAGCGAACTGCTGAAGCACCTCGTCACCCGCATCATGTCCATAGACATCATTGATCTGCTTGAAATGGTCGATATCGATGACAGCAAGGATAAGTTGTGTATCCAAGCGCTTCGCCTTTGCGATTTCTTGTGAGAAAGCAAGATCGAAAAAACGCCGATTCGGTATCCCAGTTAGTACATCGGTGACAGCTTGCTTGCCGAGATTTTGCTCATTTTCTGATGTTGTTTTATCAATAAACCAAGCAAAGATCAAAAAATTCAGAGCTGCGAAAAAAATGAACGTATTGCCTATCAGGTCTAACGTGCTTTTTTCTATTTCCCGAATTGCAGGTTGCACCGCAAAGAATCCTGTTTGCACCAGAAAAAATAAGGCTACACAAGCAAGGAAAATGGCAAGGCTAAGTAGCCACTGGCGCAAAGTGAATAAGACGATCGGCGCGGCGGCCAACAATAAAAAATAGAAATGTGAGTTGAATGCGTTGCCAAAGAATATCCAGATGGGAATTAGTACGCTAGTGATCGTTGCGGACAAACTGACAAGCCGAGCGAAATCATATTTCCCCAAGCGATTAAGCCACGGCACTAATGCCATCATCAAATAAAAGGGGAGAACAGCGTAGATGGCTGCGTTTAGATTCGACACCCCAAAAGCAATGAAGAGTGCCACATAGAACGCCCACCCAAAAAGCGCGGCTATCGCGACCATGTTTGTAAGCAATATCTTTCGCTTGAGCGTGTAGTTGGATTGTTGCTCAACTCCCCACATCAACCATGCTTTCAGCGCATCTAGGATCTTGGGCATATCGAACTCTGCGATAGATAAGTTACGCTGTCCCACCCACCGTCAAGCCATCGATGCGGAGCGTCGGCTGTCCCACTCCGACCGGCACACTCTGCCCTTCTTTGCCGCATGTGCCCACACCGGGATCGAGCGCCATGTCGTTACCGATCATACTCACGCGAGTGAGTGCGTCAGGGCCATTGCCAATAAGGGTCGCGCCTTTCACTGGATAGGTGATCTTGCCATCCTCGATCATGTACGCCTCGGTAGTGGAAAACACGAACTTGCCGCTGGTGATGTCCACCTGACCACCGCCGAAATTGGCTGCATACAGACCATGCTTCACAGACGCGATGATCTCCTCGTGCGTCTTGTCGCCATTGAGCATCATAGTATTGGTCATGCGCGGGATGGGCAGATGTGCGAACGATTCGCGGCGTGCATTGCCCGTGACTTTGGTCTTCATCAAGCGAGCGTTCATGCTGTCTTGCAGATAGCCGCGCAGGATGCCGTCTTCGATGAGCACGGTGCGTTGTGTCGCGTTGCCTTCGTCATCCACATTAAGTGAGCCGCGCCGATCTTTGATAGTGCCATCGTCCACCACAGTGACCCCTTTAGCCGCGACGCGCTCGCCGATACGTCCTGCAAAACTGGAACTTCCCTTGCGATTGAAATCGCCTTCCAAGCCATGGCCGACTGCCTCATGCAACAAGATGCCGGGCCAGCCACTGCCCAACACGACCGTCATGTTGCCTGCCGGAGCAGGACGCGCATCCAAATTGATGACCGCCTGATGCACGGCTTCCTGCGCATATTTTTGCAGCTTGTCTTCGCTGAAGTAGTCGTAACCGAAGCGACCTCCTCCTCCTGAGGATCCTTGTTCACGGCGACCATTGCTCTCGACGATGACCTGCAAAGAAAGACGTACCAAAGGACGGATGTCAGCACTCATCAATCCATCGTTGCGAGCGATCAACACGACATCGTACTCAGCCGCAAGGTTGGCGATGACCTGTGTCACACGCGCATCGAGGCCGCGTGCGATGCGTTCCAGACGCTCCAACAAAGCCACCTTCTGCTCCGCCTTCAAAGTGGCGATAGGGTCGTGCGGTAGATAGAGTTGGTGTGACTTGCCCGCATGTAGATGTTTGGCTGTCTGCGTGCCACCTTGGCGCGCGATGGCACGGGTCGCCAGTGCCGCGTCCTCCAAGGCATTGAGGGTGATGTCGTCGGAGTAGGCGAAGGCGGTCTTCTCGCCGCTCACTGCACGCACACCGACACCTTGGTCGATATGGAAGCTGCCCGATTTGACGATACCTTCTTCTAGCGACCAACTCTCGGCACGGCTGTACTGGAAATAGAGATCGGCGTAATCGACACGATGTGCCGACATCTTGCCGAAGATACCTTCTAGATGATGCGGCTCGAGACCGTGCGCAGTGAGGAGCGCACGCTGCGCCAATTGCATCGTATCGCTCATGCGGAGCAGGACAAAGTGCGGTGCGTCAATGCGGGAAGGCTCTTGCGCAAGCTAGCTTGATAGCTTGGGTTGATGTCTGCAACGACCACGCCTGAACCACGTTGCAGCTCATCCATGATACGTCCCCACGGATCGACGATCATGCTGTGGCCGTGTGTCTCGCGTCCATTGACGTGATAGCCGCCTTGAGCTGCCGCGATGAAGTAGGAAAGGTTCTCGATGGCACGTGCACGCACCAAGGGTTCCCAGTGCATCTTGCCAGTGGTCGCCGTGAAGGCGGCTGGCAGCACGATGATGTCCACATTCTTCATGGCGCGGAATAACTCGGGGAAACGCAAGTCGTAACACACGGCCAATCCGATGCGCCCGAAAGGACTATCGACCACCACGACTTGATTCCCAGCTTCGATGGTCTGCGCTTCGTTGTAGGCTTCATTTCCTAAAGTCAGATTGAACAGATGGATCTTGTCGTAACGCGCCACTTGCGCACCTGTCTCGTCGTACACCAAGCAGCTATTGCGCACTTTATCGGGCGAGTTACCCGCTAACGGGATGGAACCACCGACCAGCCATATCTTGTGCTTGCGCGCAGTCTCGCTGAGGAACTGTTGGATGTTGCCTTGACCTGCTTGCTCGCGCGCCTTCACGGTATCTTGCGCTTCCATACCCATGATGGCGAAGAACTCCGGCAACACGACCAGTTTCGCACCTTGCTCCACCGCCTTAGCGATGTGTCGTCGCGCCTCATTCAGATTACCTTCGACATTCGGTCCAGAGGCCATCTGGATGGCAGCGACCTTGAATGCGTTCTGTTGCGCGACGATGCGGGTTTGGGTGTTATCGAGCGAGGACATGATCAACGGATTCCTATTCGGGATTGAACATACGGTTAGGGTACTGGCTGCGCCTTGGGTTGTCCCAATCTCTCTACTTTGGGATCTTCCCAACTACCGCTCACATTGTAGTCAAACGCCACCAGCTTATCGAGAGGATCACGCAATATTTTGTTGGCCAACAACACGCTGACGCCGACCGCTGGACCAGCTGCGAAAGAAAGCAGAGAGACGTTATCACCGATGGTGGGCGATACGCGCACTTTAAGGCTTTGTGTCTCTCGTTCGAGATCGACCTGACCATTCAGCGTGATCTTCGCTGCCGCCCCCGTCATCTTGAAGTCGTTGGTCTTAAGTAGGCCATGTTCGATGGTCGCTTCACCTGTGATGCTATCGAACTCGAATCCAGGGCTGATGACATCGTTGAAATCAAGTGAGATACGCTTGGGCAGGGATTGCAGACTCAACACCCCCAACAATTTGGCTGCCCCCGGATTGACCTGTAAGAAGCGTCCCTTGCCCGTCTTCAGCTTGAGTTTTCCATCCAAGCTGCCATAGTTGAAATCGGCAGGCGAGCCATTCCAACTCAGTTCTGATTCCAAGGTGCCGCTTCCGTCCCTGAATCCTTCCGAGTAACCATAGCGTGACATGATCTTGCCCGCATTAGTGATTTCCAACTTGGCGTTTAGTTGGGTCTTATCGGTTGCGGCATCCCACTTCCCCGTGGCGCTGAAGATACCATCGGGGTTGGTGAGCCGCAGGTGCTGCATCACCACATCGCTTCCGTCGCCATTGAGCAACATCTCCAAACGACCGAGTTGGCGACCTTTCCACGTGAGCTTGTCGATCGCCACATCGATATCGGGTAGGACACTCGATGCTTGCCCCTTCAATGACTGTGCTTTAGTAACGACTGGAGCGCCACCTTCATTGCTACCTTCACCCAGCATCGCACTCTTCAGACGCACCAACAGCCGACCGTGATCTTGTGGCTGCCAGATGAGGTCGCCGTTCAACTCCCTCGATGCTAGGCGTGTACTGATGAGACCGTTACGACCACTGCCTCGAATGTTCAATTGATGGATGGTATTGCCGAAGCCATGCACCTTACCTACCGTTAAGTCGATGTTGGAGATGTTGGGCTGCACGCCTTCTCCGCTAGGGAAATCAGACCAGCCATTCCAACCTTCCAATGCGAACTCCGGAATATCGCCCGCGACCAAGATGCCATCCCCTCGTGCAAGCTTGCGTGCCGCGCCCAACATCACACTCCCGCGTTTGATGTCCCAGCGTCCAGCCACCACCGAGCTGCGCATCAATTCGGCATTGATGACATCCGCATAGCGCAGACTAATGACATCGTTCTTGGCATTGATGTCTTTTTGTTCGAAACGAAGTGATCTCTTTTCGTTCGCCTTCTTGCTGAATGGCAATGGCAGGTCAGAGGACAGCCCCTGTAGGTCTGAAGTCACCACCACATCAGCCAATCGATCCTTAACCCTGACTTCGGTCGACCATTCGGCCGTGCCATGCAGTTGTCTTAGCAAGGGATAGCGATACGTCTTCGGCAAACTATCCACATCGAGCTTGCCCGACGCTTGTGTCAGCAACACACCGTTCTCACTTTTCAATGAGATGCGAGCGGGCCCGCCCAGTATCTGTGCCTGCAAGTTGTTCGCTTGCAACGAACTATTTGTGAATGAAAGTTCACCCGAGGCATTCTTCAGCAAAGGCACGCTCGCCCCCAGATCGACTTCGTTGTTGCTGAAGCGGTAACTGCCTAAGACTTTGGCGGGTGCCTCGCCGTCCATGGGGATCTCGAGATGCAGCTTTAACAGTCCATTCCCGACGGCCCGGAAACCATCCGTATAGCCATCAAGATAGCCGCTGACCGGACTCTTACGGATGTAATCTAGGCAATGTTGCGTCGTATCTGCCGCTTCGCCATCAACCTCCATCACTAGCGCATCGGCCAATGTGTCGGGCAATACCACCTTCACGTTCTGTAAAGCAGCCCCAGCCGTCATCGCCTTGGAGGCATGCACCTCAAGCCTCCGCCCTTGAATTAGCAGATTCGCTTGTGCCCGCTCGATGCGCGGCCAGCCGGTATCGAACTCGATAGCGACATCTTTTGCCTTGGCATCGATCTTGAACAGACCGTCCTTGCTATCGGGGAAAGGGAAATTACGTAAGTCACCACGCACACGCATCACAAAAGAATCCGCGTCACCTTCCTGTAACCCCGTCTGCAGGAAGCGATAGGTCGCATCATTGAAAGCATGCATGGGAATGTAACGTGCCGCATGTTTCACCGACGCATGTTTCAAGTTGATGGTGAGGTCGGCAATGCCCGGGCCATCGTCTATTTGATAACCGCCTGTGACCGTACCCTCAAGATCTTCATTACGCAGATGCGTGTCATTAAGCTTCAATTCCCAACCACGGCCGTTGCGTTGCCAATCCAATCTTGCTTCTGCTTGCGTGAGTACCAATGGTTCAGCCATGAAGCCTGGTGCTTGCGCCTTGAGATTCCGACTCTTGATCCTCAGTGTTCCCGCGCGATCATTTCCCTCAACATCGCCCGTCAATCCAGAGAAGCCAAGTTGTTCACCCACCTGACGTATGCCGACATCCGCAAATCTCGCTTGCACGCGATATTGCGAAAATCGCTCGAGATCCCCCTGCCAACTCGCCTGCAGATCACTTACTTTGCCTTGTGGAGAAAGTGCGATCAAGCGCTGCTTCAAATCATCTTCGATCGGGAGATAGGCAAGTAAGGTATTGATGTCGGACAAGTCGAGTGCATTCGCGCTCACCTCGCCCGAAGCTGAGCGGTATCCCTGTTTAGGTGAATATTGGATTGAGACATCCGTAGGCTTTAGTACGAAGCCATCGCGCAGTCGTAGCGCCAAGCCTTTTGTTGCAACATCCAATCCCTCACCAGCCTGTGCCCATGCCACCCTACCGCTCAGGCTAGGCATATCCAGTCGTGGCAGAGCATCCGCCAGCTTGACGTTCACATCATGCAGATCGACGTCAACATCCACTCGCTCCATCTCACCACGCGACAACCCCAGCCAGACCCTCGCTTTGCCAGCGCCACTCTGGACCGACTGCGGCAAGGTGAACCATTGCCCCCAGTCCGTCACATCGACATCATCGAGTTGAGCGAAGAGCTCGCCTTGCCATTCATTCAGATTGGTGAAACTGTCGCCATATAGATCACCGCGCAAGTCGATACGAGAAACTTGTTTAGTAGCCACCAAGGTATGCAAAGCAAAGCGATGTCGTTCGCCACGGTTGAAGATGCGCAACTCCACATCCTTGAACTCCAGTGGCGGTTTCGCTCGCATGTCGTCTTGCCAAACGATATGTCCACCATGAACGATGATGTTGGAATGGCGTAGCCACCAATCGGATGTGCTCGCATCGGAAGTAACGCCTGCTTGCGCCTCGGCTGTGATACCTGCGATGAATATCTTTCCTTGGCTATCGCGGCGCACCAACAGGTCAGGAGAAGCCAGCTCTAGGCTGTGGAATCGCAACTCGCCCGCGATGAGCGTGCTCCATGCCACCGTGTTGTGCAATCGAGGAAGCTCCACCGCGATTTGACCACGCGCATCCAACACCTTCACATCCGACAACAACAATCTCGGGCGCAGTCCGTTCCAATCCGCCTCGATGCGCCCGATCTCGACCGTACGCCCGAGGGCACGACTGGAGGCCGCAACGATGTCGGTGTGATAGCGCTCGATGTCAGGCAAGACGATATAGCGCAATACCAACAATGCACTGGCGCCAGTCACTATAAGTAGCAAAAGCAGCCACCGCGTAAAGCGCCCAGCATGTTTTGCACCGCGCGCGGTATGACGAAGTATAGGCTTCAGCATATCAAGAGCAGCGTGCTAGGGTGGAGGTAGAAAAACAAGCGGATGAGCATAGAAAAACTATAATGAGCGGCATTGACTGAACGCCCACATTTTAACTGAAACACACGTCTCAATATGGCTCATCCAACACCTAATTCAGACTTCGACACACTACTTGCCCATGCTCGGAAATGCAGTCATTACTTAGCGCGTCTGCTGGACTCCGAGCCAGCGTTACTGGCTTGGCTACACGAGCACTATCTGACACCGTGTGACTCCACTTTCATCCAGCGCTGCATGGATGCATTCCCGGCAGCAACAGAAGATCAACTCTCGACTGCCGTACGTTGCTTGCGCAAACGCGTCATGCTGCATCTGATCATGCGCGACTTGGGCGGCCTGTGCGACCTCACTGAAGTGATGCGTGCTATGACGGCACTGGCCGAATTGACCGTCCGCCGCGCCCATACCTTCACCATGGAGAGTTTGGTTGCCCAGTTCGGCCAACCCATAGGGGCGGACAGTGGTACGCCACAAGAGTTGCTAGTCATCGGCATGGGAAAACTGGGGGGCGGAGAGCTGAATGTCTCTTCCGACATCGACCTGATCTTCACCTATCCAGAGGACGGAGAGACCGATGGTGCTCGAACTTTATCCAATCATGAGTTCTTCAGCCGTTTGGGGCGCAGGCTAATTGCACTCATCAACGATCTGACTGCAGATGGCTTCGTATTCCGCGTGGATATGCGCTTACGCCCTTATGGCGACAGCGGTCCATTGGCGATGAGCTTTGCTGCTCTGGAAGAGTATCTGGTCGCACAAGGCCGTGAGTGGGAACGTTATGCTTGGATAAAAGCACGCGTTATCTCACCACAGGAAAGTCCAAGAATCACTGAACTTGAAAAGCTGTCGCTACCTTTCGTATTTCGCAAATATCTCGATTTCGGCGCTTTCGATTCCATGCGCAAACTACACGCGCAGATCCGCGCCGAAGTGGCTCGCAAGGACAAACACAACAATATCAAACTCGGTCGCGGCGGCATCCGCGAGATCGAGTTCATCGCCCAGGTGTTCCAGTTGATCCGTGGCGGACGCGATGCACGGTTACGCATCCGACCCACCCAAAAAGTTTTGTGGCAGATCGGCCTTGACGGAGAACTGGATCCTGGAGTGACGACTCGTCTTGATCAGAGCTACATCTATCTGCGCAATCTAGAACATCGCTTGCAATACCTGAACGACCAGCAGACACAGACACTTCCTGAAGACGAGGCATCTCAGTCCATCATGGCTAGCGCGATGGGTTATACCAATTATTCAGAACTCCTTGCAGAGCTTGATCCAATACGTGATTTCGTCAGCGCTCAATTCGAAGCGGTGTTCGGAGACAAGCAAGAAAATAGTGAGACGCATGGCTGGCATGAAGGGAGTGACCATGATGAGCTGAATACGATGCTGCAAGGTCTGGGTTACAGCGATACGAACTCACTATCCGACACCTTGCATCAATTCCGCACAGGTACACGCTACCGCCAGCTACCCGACATCAGTCGACAACGCTTGGATGCGCTCATCCCCAGATTCTTGACTCTGTGCGCCAACGAGGAGAATCGCGACGATACCTTGCGCCGCGCACTCACCCTGTTGGAAGCCATCGCACGGCGCGCCTCTTACCTCGCTTTCCTTGCCGAGTACCCCAAAGCCTTACCTCGTTTGGTGCGCATACTGTCGGCCAGTGCGTGGGCAGGAGATTACTTGACGCAGCACCCCATCTTGCTGGATGAGTTGCTGGATACGCGCGAGCTTTACGACGCACCTGACTGGCCAGCATTGGACGCACGACTAACGACCTTGCTCGCAGAACACCAAGGCGACACCGAACGCGAGATGGATGTATTGCGCCAGTTCCAACAGGCGCAGACATTCCATCTATTAGCGATGGATCTACAAGACATCTTGCCGCTGGAAAAACTCAGTGATCACTTAAGCGACCTCGCCGACATGATCTTGCGCCACACACTTGATTTATGTTGGCGGGACGCACGCAAAAAACATCAGGATCACCCACAATTCGCCATCATCGCCTACGGAAAGTTGGGCGGCAAGGAATTGGGCTATGCCTCCGACCTCGATCTCGTATTCGTATACGACGATCCACATCCCGATGCAGGTCAAATCTACGGACGTTTGGCACAACGTATCAACACGCTTATCTCAAGCCACACCATCGCCGGACGTTTGTATGAAGTCGATCTACGGCTGCGTCCAAATGGTGAGAGTGGCTTACTCGTCAGCTCTATCGAGGCCTTCGATGAATACCAACGTAAGAATGCTTGGGTGTGGGAACATCAAGCCCTGACACGCGCACGCTTCTGTGCGGGCGACGCCACGGTCGGCGCCAGCTTCGAGCGTATCCGCAACGAGATATTGCGTCTTCCTCGGGAACTGAATCCTCTCAAGTCATCCATCATCGAGATGCGCCAAAAGATGCATGATGGCCATCAAAACAACACTGAGCTGTTCGACATAAAGCACGACAGTGGTGGCATGGTGGACATCGAGTTCATGGTGCAGTTCTTGGTATTAGCGTACGCATCGCAACATCCAGAATTGACTGCGAATCGTGGCAATCTCGCCCTGCTGGAAACGGCTGCCGAACTGGGATTGATCGAAAAAGGTCTCAGTGATGGTGCGCGCGATCTCTATCGTGAGCTACGACTGACGCAACACCAGATGCGTTTGAACAACCAGAACGCGTGCCTTATAGAAAGAAACAGGCTAGACACTTCTTCAGTATCCAGCCTGTGGAAGGAATTACTTATCGAATGATTGAAGCGTTACGCTTGAGTAGGCGCACCGCCCTGCGCAGGCAGCTGGTAGACGTTGTTCTTGCCAGAGTTGCTCAATGCATCAGCTACTCCGATCAAGCGATATGAAGTCATCTCGCCTTTGCCTTTGACGTTCAATACAGCAGGGGGTTCAAATAGGTAGTCATGGCGCAAACGGTTATAGGTGAGCTTATCGGTGAGGACATGTCCACTCGTAGCATCATCCGTCAAACGACTGGCGATATTCACAGTGTCGCCCCATAAGTCGTAGATGAAACGCTTCGTCCCAATGACACCCGCAACAACAGGCCCGGTCGCGATACCCACATGCACGCCAAGATTGCGTTTTGCCGATAGCGGATGATGCTTGACGAACTCGATCATCTCCAAAGCCATGTTCGCCACGTCTGCCGCATAGTCTGGACGATCACGCGAGATTCCCCCGACCACCATGTAGGCATCGCCGATAGTCTTGATCTTCTCCAAACCATACTTCTCTGACAATTCATCAAATCCAGAGAAGATCGTGTTCAACAATCCCACCATCTGTTCAGGCGACATCTGCTCGGTCAACTGTGTGAAGTTAACCAGATCAGCGAACATCACCGTCACGTCGGCATAGCCATCTGCGATCAGTCCTTCGTTGCTCTTCAAGCGCTCGGCGATGTTGGAAGGCAAAACATTGAACAAGACGCGCTCCGATTTCTTCTGCTCGACGGCCAAGAGCGAATGTTGCTCATCCAGTTGCTTCTTGATCTTTTCGGTCTCGACCACGAAATGGCGCACCAAAAAATACAATATGGAAGACATCGCAGCAAAGTTGAGCGCGAAGAATAGACCAATGGTGTTCATCGGAATCCCCGAACTCCCCCCGCTCCCCAAGAGGTAATCAAAGACGCCTGAGACAACAGTCAGCACCATGTAGGCAAAGAACCAAGGGATGGAGTCGCGCCAACTGGATACGACCAAGGCTCCTATCGGTGCTAACAAAGCCCAAAGCGTGACGCCACTTGATGTCACTGAACTGCCCATGCTCCACTGCATGATGAAGGGGGCGAACAGAAATAGGGAAAGCTGGATGAAACGGAAGACCACGAAATTTCGTGTCTTAACGTAGTAAATAAGGGACGACACCGAAATAAGCTGATAGACCAAGGGGACGTCACTCGAGAAATTCACCCCCATCGCCCAATAGATGGCAAGCCACAGCATGACAGCTAGCGTCATGAACGAAGCAGCAAATATGAGCAAGCTACGACGTAGCTTCTCTTCTTGCGACTCCATGATTTCTGGCTTGATCTCTTTCGAACTGATGTGTTGCACCCTGTCGCCCCAAGTTCTCTTAAATTCTTGGCGTGATAATTACATGAACGGCCAATAAAGGAAATAGGAGTAAGTGAATTGATGAATATACGGGTTGGTCAAGCCATTTTGCTATTGCCGACGCTTCATAAAAGCCTAGGAAAAGGCTAGAATCCATGCCCTCGCAATCTCTAACGATCTAAGGAAATTCCCATGTCCATGTCTGACCGCGACGGCTTCATCTGGCACGATGGCAAGCTCGTCCCTTGGCGCGAAGCCACTACCCACGTCCTCACCCACACTTTGCATTACGGCATGGGCGTATTCGAAGGCGTACGGGCTTATAAGACAAATCAAGGAACGGCGATCTTCCGCCTTCAAGAACATACCGACCGTCTGTTCAACTCGGCCTATATCTTCAAAATGAAGATGCCGTATGACAAAGAGACGTTGATGGAAGCGCAAAAAGAAGTGGTGCGCGCCAACAAGCTGGAATCCTGCTACATCCGTCCTATCGTGTTCTACGGCTCCGAAGCCATGGGCATCGCTGCCACTAAGATCAGCACTCACGTTGCCATCGCCGCCTGGCCTTGGGGTGCGTACTTGGGCGAAGAAGGCATGAACAAGGGTATCCGCGTCAAGACTTCCAGCTTCACTCGTCACCACGTCAACGTGAACATGTGCCGCTCAAAATCGGTCGGCACCTATACCAACTCAATCCTTGCTCACCAAGAAGTCGCTCAAGATGGCTACGATGAGGCATTGTTACTGGATGTGGATGGCTATGTAGCCGAAGGTGCGGGCGAAAACATCTTCATCGTGAAGAAAGGCAAGCTATACACGCCTGACCTCACTTCCTGTCTAGAAGGCATCACGCGTGATTCCATCATCACCTTGGCTAAAGATATGGGGCTTGAGCTGATCGAGAAGCGCATCACACGCGACGAGGTGTACTGTGCAGAAGAAGCCTTCTTCACGGGTACCGCCGCAGAAGTGACCCCGATTCGCGAATTGGATACGCGTACCATCGGCATCGGCAGTCGAGGTCCAGTTACCACCAAGTTGCAATCCGCGTTCTTCGACATCGTCGGCGGTAAGAATCCAAAGTACGCTTCTTGGCTGGCACACGTATAACAATTCGAACGAGGGATAGAACATGGCAAACGAAAACATCACACAACGTTATGTAGAAGTGACAGCAGAAGCTCTGCCCTTGTTCTGTCCTACGCCTTCAGTCAGTTTGTGGAGCGCGCACCCTCGCGTCGCCATTCCGGTTGCTAAGTTGGGTGAGGCAGTCTGCCCGTACTGCGGGACTCACTACAAATTCAAAGGTGAACGTCCACACGGACATCACTAAGTTCACTACTCTTTATCGCCGCTGACTCCCAGTGAAGAAGATACTTATCATCGCCCCCAGTTGGGTGGGCGATTGTGTGCTGATGCAGCCAATGCTGCATCGACTCATACAGCGCCACCCCGGCGTAAAGATAGATGTACTGGCGCCACCTTGGACTGAAAAACTTCTGCGCCAACTTCCTGAAGTGAATGAGGTC
>PNNY01000040.1 GCA_013824485.1 Sideroxydans sp. | reverse complement strand
CTGCGAGGTCTCGCTCATTCTAGAATGCCCCCACTCAGTCCAAGCTGGCTATGTCTATCAAGCACCTAGCACTTAGATCGGCAATGCTTTGAGCGTACTGTAAAATGCGCGCTCTTTTCTATCGGCACTCGCAATGACAATCACAGAATCCCAACTCATCACCATGCTCGAATTGCAGGATGGTATGAACAGCAAGGTCAACCCTGAATGGGTGGCGGCAAATAACAATTGGCATCGCGCCATCCAAGTCGAAGGGGTGGAAGCGATCGAGCATCACGGCTGGAAGTGGTGGAAGAAGCAGGACTGCGACTTGGCTCAGTTGAGAATGGAGTTGGTCGATATCTGGCACTTCATCCTTTCTGCATCCATTCAGGCCAAGTTCGGCAACATCTCGCTCGCGAAGATGGAAATGATGGCAGAGCTGAATCTGCGTCAGAAGTCGGTCCAGTTCGATAACCAATACTACGTGCTCACCCAATTGAGCTTGTTGGACAAACTCGATCTACTCGTCGGACTTGCCGCAGCAAAACGTGCGAGTTTGGCGCTGTTTGAATCTCTGTTGCAGGACTGCGGCATGGAATGGAACGACCTGTTCAAACAGTACGTCGGCAAGAACGTGCTAAACGTGTTCCGCCAAGACCACGGATATAAGGCAGGGACGTACATCAAGATATGGGAGGGTCGTGAGGACAACGAACACTTGGTCGAAGTGATCGAGGTGGTTGACTTGGAATCTCCTGATGTCCGCGACGATCTCTATAGCAAGCTGAAAGCGAGATATCAGCGCGTCCAGGAAGGCAAATAGAATCCCCATGCAAAACCATGAACTAGAAACGATGGAAGTCGAGCCCGCTCTCTCGGATAAGGAGATGGATGATCTCGACAACTTCCTCATGTCTGATGCCACTTCCAATGAGGTCATGCTGCTCGATTGCCTAGATGGCTATCTCACTGCCGTTGCGTCTGGCCCCGTAAAGTTGAATCAAAGTGAGTGGCTGCCGAGAGTTTGGGGGCCGACCGCTGAAGATGCACCCACCTTTGATTCGAAAGCCGAGGAAGAACAAATCATCGGCTTGATGGCGAGACACCTGAATGCCATCGTGTGGAATCTGCAACAGGAGGATGAACCCTTCGAGCCTGTGTTCGACCTGAATGTCTATCTAGATGACGAGCGTGAGTATGTCGATGGCGAGATGTGGGCACACGGTTACATGACTGCCATCAGCCTCCATCTCGATCGCTGGAATGCTTTGTTTGAATCGAAGCACGGGGTCGAAATGTTGCGCCCGATCTATTTGCTTGGTGCAGAAGATGTCTCAGAGGAAGAAGAGAAGCTTGTAGAGACACCAGCTCAACGAGAAGATTTATCTAGAACCATTCCAGCCAGCGTTGGTTGGATCTTCAAATTCTGGGCACCTCAGCGTCGTGCTGAAGAGATTCGCACCAGTGGCAGATCCTCATCAGAAGATACTCCCAAGATAAGCCGGAACGCACCATGCATTTGCGGCAGCGGCAGGAAATTCAAGAAGTGCTGCGGCGCATCGGCCGAATAGATCCCATCAGCTTTAATTGCGGGTTTCATCCAAGATCACGCCGCGGCTACGGTCGACAAATAAAAAGGCCTCGCATTTCTGCGAGGCCTTTCTCATTGGTGGGTCGTGCGGGGATCGAACCTGCGACAAACGGATTAAGAGTCCGCTGCTCTACCAGCTGAGCTAACGACCCGGAAGAGGCGCGCATTTTAGGGGAGCGGCCAAAATTGTCAAGAAATTTATCCTGTTAGATGCCTTTGAAGTGCCCATTCCACGTGCTCTCTAACGATGGGGGATGGGTGTTGGACGCTGGTTTGTAGCGCTTGGATGATGTCCTTGGTTTTGGGTGCGTTTCCTAGTGCGACGGCGATGTTGCGCAGCCATTGTTCGTGCCCGATACGGTAGATAGGGCTACCTGCCAGCCTTGTTTGGAACATGGCTTCATCCCATTCAAAAAGCTCGATGAGGCTGACATCATCCAATCCATTGCGGATGGCGAAATCAGGTTCAACAGTCTTTTGCGCGAAGCGATTCCACGGACAGACGAGTTGGCAATCGTCACAGCCGTAGATGCGATTGCCGATGAGGGGGCGTAGCTCGGCAGGGATGCTGCCTTTCAGTTCGATGGTGAGATAGGAGATGCAACGCCGCGCATCAAGCCTATAAGGCGCAGTGATGGCTTGTGTAGGGCAGATGGTGATGCAGGCGTTGCATGTGCCGCAATGATCGTCTTGAGGGACATCGACGGGCAACGGTAGATCGATGAATATCTCACCCAAAAAGAACCACGAACCTTGCTCACGTGACAGCAGCAAGGTGTGTTTACCGCGCCAGCCGAGCTGCGCCTTCTGCGCCAACTCCACTTCCAATACGGGTGCGCTGTCGGTGAACACACGACACTGACAGTCGACCTCAGTACGTATCTGCTGCGCCAGCTTCTCCAATCGATTGCGCATCACCTTGTGGTAATCACGCCCCAAGGCATAGCGCGACACGAAGGCGCGGCTTCCGTCTTGCAGCACTTCTTCTGTGTCTTTTGCATGCTCTGGGTAGTAGTTCATGCGCACCGAGATGACGCGCAAAGTACCGGGCACCAACTCGGCTGGGCGCGCGCGTTTGGCGCCATGTTTTGCCATATAATCCATCGCGCCGTGATGACCCTCCGCAAGCCATTGCATCAGGTGTCTCTCGGCTGAATCAAGGTGTGTGTCGCTGATACCCACCGACTGAAAACCCAACGCCTTGCCCCACGCTTTGATGTGTATGGCGAGTGCGTCCAGATCTGTTTGAGGTGTCACGTTTTGCATGAAACGAATCATAGCCGAAGTGATGTAAGCCGGCAGTCCGCCGCACGGTGTGAACTCGCAATACATCTGCCAGATGAAGCGGCGACCATCGCTTTCGCGACACGATTCGCACACACCTTGCAGCCCGGCTTAGTGATCTATCTGCGCGGAGACCTGGGTGCAGGCAAGACGACCTTGGTGCGCGCATTGTTGCAAGCACTGGGCTATACCGGTCGAGTGAAGAGTCCGACCTATACCTTGGTCGAGCAATATGCGGTGGCTGGGTTAAACTTGCGCCATTTCGATCTATACCGATTCCGTGATGCTGATGAATGGGAAAGTGCAGGCTTCCGCGATGAGTTCGATGGCTGCAATATATGTCTCGTGGAATGGCCCGAGCAGGCCAGCGGATTACTCCCGCTGGCGGACATCAGCCTCAATTTCAACATCCTTTCAAACGAGCGAGAGCTATCGATTCATGCTTACACCGATGCAGGCCAAACATGCTTGAACGCACTCTCCGCTTAGCCCTCATCGCTACGTTGCTGTGGTTACCGTCCGCTTGGGCAGAGATCGCCATCAAGTCGGCACGAATCTGGCCCGCACAGGATTACACCCGCCTCACCCTCGAATCCAAACAAGCCATCCGCTACAACCTATTTACTATCAAGAACCCAGAACGTCTGGTGATCGACCTTGAAGATGTTGCCATCAATGCGGCTTTGAACGAGATGGTGAGCAAGATCGGCAATGATGATCCCTACATCAAGAGCGTGCGTGTGGGGCGATTCAAACCGGGTGTGGTGCGATTGGTGCTCGATCTAAAATCTGAATCGAAGCCGCAACTGTTCAGTCTGAAGCCCGTAGGTGCTTATGGATACCGCCTTGTTCTAGACGTGTACCCAGCGGTGGCAGTTGACCCTTTGATGGCACTGGCACAACAGAGCGAAAGCAAGTTGGCCGCAAGCGAGCCTACTTCTACCCCGACGCTGAGCGAATCACCTTCGATCGCTCTCAAGCCGAGCGTGGAACTCCCTGAGCCACCTGTCGCCAAACCTGCGCCGTTGACGCGCTCCGAACTCAGCACGCGCATCCTCATCGTTGCGATCGATGCAGGACACGGTGGTGAAGATCCTGGTGCGCGCGGGCATCGTGGTACGAATGAGAAACATGTCACGCTCTCCATCGCGCGCAAACTGAAAGCGCAGATCGACAATATCCCCGGCATGCGAGCTGTACTCGTGCGAGACGGCGACTACTTCATCCCGCTCGTTGGCCGCGTAGAGAAAGCGCGCAAGGCACACGCCGACCTATTCGTCTCTATCCATGCGGATGCTTTCGTGAAACCGCATGCGCGCGGCTCATCGGTATTCGCCTTGTCTGAGCGCGGCGCGACCAGCGCCTCGGCGCGCTGGCTGGCGAAAAAGGAAAACGAGGCAGACTTGATTGGCGGTGTGAACCTCGCCATCAAAGACCCCTACCTCGCTCGCACCCTACTCGACCTATCTCAGACCGCCACCATCAATGACAGCCTGAAGCTTGCCAAACACGTACTGAAAGAAGTGGGACGCATCAACGACCTACATCGCGGACATGTGGAGCAAGCTGGCTTCGCCGTTTTGAAATCTCCAGATATCCCATCCATCTTGGTCGAGACTGCTTTCATCAGTAACCCAGATGAAGAAAAACGACTGCAGGATGAGGACTACCAAGACGAGATGGCACGCGCCATCCTCGGCGGTATCAAGCGTTACTTCGCCGCCAACCCTGCATTATCGAAACAAAGAGTCGCGCAGAACGACTAGGCAGGGAACACGCCTGTAGAAAGATAGCGATCGCCTCGGTCACACACGATGAACACGATGGTCGCGTTCTGCACTTGCTGTGAGATACGCAAGGCCACGCTCAACGCACCGCCCGATGACACACCACAGAAGATGCCTTCTTCACTCGCTAGGCGACGCATCATCACTTCGGCGTCTTGCTGCCCCACATACTCGAGCGCATCGACATTCTTCGGGCTGTATATCTTGGGCAGATAGGCCTCTGGCCACTTACGGATACCCGGTATCTGCGCGCCCTCTTCCGGCTGCACTCCGATTATCTGGATACTCGGGTTTACTTCTTTGAAGTAGCGTGAGCAACCCATGATGGTCCCCGTCGTTCCCATACTGCTGACGAAGTGGGTGACTTGGCCTTGTGTGTCACGCCATATCTCTGGCGCAGTGCCTTCGTAATGTGCCAATGGATTGTCTGGATTGGCGAACTGATCGAGGATGACTCCGCGACCTTCGTTACGCAATCTTTCCGCCGTATCACGTGCCAACTCCATGCTGCCTTCTTTCGGGGTCAGGATAAGTTCGGCACCGAACGCACGCATGGTCTGACGACGTTCGATACTTTGGTTGTCAGGCATGACGAGGATGAGGTTATAGCCGCGCATCGCCGCCGCCATCGCCAAGGCTATGCCTGTATTGCCACTGGTCGCTTCGATGAGTGTGTCGCCCGGTTTTATCGAACCTCGCTCTTCAGCACGACGGATCATCGAAAGTGCAGGTCTATCCTTCACCGACCCAGCCGGATTGTTTCCCTCTAACTTGGCGAGGATGACATTGGAGGTGTTACCGGGAATGCGTTTGAGTCTGACCAGCGGTGTGTTACCAACGAAGTCGTCGAGTGTCTTGTACATACTGCGGTTCCGAAAATGGAAAACGCCAGCATGATAAATGCTGGCGTTGTCTTTTGCACTGCTTGCTTTAAATCGCGATGCCAGTTGCGTCGAATAGTCCTTCGAATAAGATTGAGCTGAGATAGCGCTCACCCGAGTCAGGCAAGATGACGACGATGGTCTTGCCCTCATTCTCTGGTCGTTTAGCAAGTCGAGCAGCCACAGCTACCGCAGCACCACAAGATATGCCAGACAGGATGCCCTCCTCGCGTGCCAAACGTCGTGCATACAATACCGCATCTTCGTTAGTGACTTGTTCGATGTCATCCACTAAAGACAGATCCAGCGCACCCGGCACGAAGCCAGCACCGATACCTTGTATCTTGTGCGGCGCAGGCTTCAGTTCTTGTCCCGCGCGCTTCTGCGTCAGGATAGGACTGGCTGCCGGTTCTACCGCAACCGAGCGAATGGCTTTACCCTTGGTCTTCTTGATGTAACGCGAGATGCCGGTGATGGTGCCTCCGGTACCTACACCAGACACGAGGATGTCGATCTTGCCATCGGTGTCTTCCCATATCTCCGGGCCCGTCGTCGCTTCGTGGATCGCGGGATTAGCTGGGTTCTCGAACTGTTGCAACAACACGTATTTGGGGTCAGATTCGGCGATCTCTTTAGCCTTGGCGACTGCACCGCTCATACCTTTTGCACCTTCTGTCAGCACCAACTTCGCACCAAAGGCGACCAACAATTTTCGACGCTCGATACTCATCGTCTCAGGCATGGTCAGTGTGAGCGGGATGCCACGAGCAGCAGCAACGAATGCCAGCGCGATACCCGTGTTACCACTGGTCGGCTCGACGATCTCTTTGCCAGGGCCGAGCACGCCGCGCTTCTCGGCATCATCCACCATCGCCACACCGATGCGGCATTTGACCGAGTACGCAGGATTGCGTCCTTCGATCTTGGCGAGGATGGTGGCTTTTGCGCCATCACCGATACGATTCAATTTAACGAGCGGTGTACGCCCGACGGATAAGGAGTTGTTTGCGAATACACTGGACATGTCTCACCTCTTGAATGGATTTCTGATTGACGAAGTCTAGCCGAATTCAAAGACTGAACTAACTAACCTCTTGTCATAAGCTATGAAGAATTAAATCTATAGAATGAACAAAATAAAACCCGCCATGCGATGCAGGGCGGGCTGGAAAGGGATCAACTAGCCATCAGGAAGATTTTGCCAACATGTACTTCACATAATTAGCCGTTCCTTGCTCAACTGTCAGGAACTGTTCGGCGTAACCCGCGTCCCTCAAAGCGGTTATGTCCGCCTGGGTATAGCTTTGATACTTGCCGCGCAGTGCATCTGGGAAGGGAATATAGCGTATAAGTTGCTGTTCATGCATCTGCGCCAAGGTCAGCACGCTCTCGCCTTTTTCTGACCGTAACGTGTTGATGGTAGCTGCCGCCACATCATTGAAACTCTGTGCGTTGCCTGTCCCCAGATTGAAGATGCCAGACTTGCCCGGATGATCCAGAAAGAACATGTTTACCTTGACCACGTCCTCGACAGAGACGAAGTCGCGACGCTGTCCACCGTTGGGATATCCATCACACCCTTCAAACAATTTCACATGACCTTCTGCACGGAACTGATTGAAGAAATGGAAGGCCACCGAAGCCATGCGACCTTTGTGTTGTTCTCGCTTGCCGTACACGTTGAAATAACGGAAACCCGCGATCTGCGCAGTTCGATTCGACCAACGACGACGCACTACTTGGTCGAACAGAAACTTGGAGTAGGCGTAAACGTTCAGCGGTGATTCATACTCGCGGCTCTCTTTGAATACGCCGCCACCACCATATACAGAAGCAGATGAGGCATACAGAAATGGCACTTCTTCGCGCTGGCAGTGATCGAGCAGTGAGAGCGAATAGTGATAGTTGTTCTCCATCATGTAACGCCCGTCGGTCTCCATCGTATCGGAGCACGCTCCCTCGTGCAGCACGGCGGTGGTGATACCTTTGAATTGCCCCGCCTTCAATTTCTCAAGAAAGATTTCCTTATCCAGATAGTCCGCGATCTCGCAATCCGTCAGGTTCTTGAACTTATCTGCCTTGGTCAGATTATCGACCGCGATGATGTTGGTCTCGCCACGCTCGTTGAGCGCCTTGACGATGTTCGACCCGATAAAACCCGCTGCTCCAGTTACGATGTAATACATATCAACTCCCCATGTCTTGAAGTATCTCTGCTCGCGAGACCGTTGCCGTGCCCAACTTGGCCACGACGATACCTGCCGCGCGATTGGCGATGCGCACCGCATCCGCCATATCCGCACCGCTTGCTAGCATCACTGCCAGCGTAGCGATGACCGTATCCCCCGCACCGCTGACATCATAGACTTCACGCGCTTGTGTCGGCTCATGCATCACTTCTTTATCACGGAACAAAGTCATCCCTTCTTCGCTTCGTGTCACTAGCAATGCATCCAGTTTCAGATCGGCACGCAGTTTTTGCGCCTTGGCATTCAGTTCGGCTTCGTCTTTCCAGTTACCCGCCACCTCTCTGAACTCACTGCGATTCGGCGTGAGTAGGGTCGCACCTTGATAGCGCGCATAGTCGTCACCTTTAGGGTCGACCAATACAGGTTTGCCCGCCGCACGTGCCGCTTTGATCATCTCAGCGATATGGGTCAAACCACCTTTGCCGTAGTCAGACAAGATGACCACATCAGCAAGGGGCAGCTTGGCATGAAAATCGGCCAACTTCGCATTCAACACTTCATGGCTGGGCGGCGTTTCAAAATCGATACGCAACAGTTGTTGATGACGTGCGATGGCGCGTAACTTGACGATGGTAGAGATGCTGTCATCGCGATGCAGTAATGCTTCTACCCTACCCTGCTCAGTCAACAAACGTTGCAGGCAGTCGCCCGCCTCGTCAGCACCGACCACCGACAACAAGGTGCAATTCGCACCCAGACAACCGATGTTGCGCGCCACGTTGGCCGCGCCACCAGGACGTTCTTCGACTCGGCTCACCTTCAAAACAGGCACCGGCGCTTCTGGCGAGATGCGATGTACATCACCGAACCAGTAGCGATCCAACATCACATCGCCAACGACCAATATCCGTGCTTTTTCGAATGATGGCAGCTTCATGCTGCACCTCCTATGTCTTGAGAGATTTCCTTGAGTGCAACCAATGGATCTGCTGCTTGCGTGATGGGACGACCGATGACCAGATAACTTGAACCCGCTTCCAAAGCAGCGCTTGGCGTCATGATGCGAGATTGATCGTTCGCCGCAGCATTCGCAGGGCGTATGCCCGGCGTGACCAGACAGAAATCTTTGCCGCATTGCTGACGCAAGGCCGCAGCCTCCTGCGCCGAACAAACCACGCCATCCAACCCACTATCCTTTGTCAATCCCGCCAGTCGCGAGACCATCTCAGCAGGGGATGCGGAGATGCCGATGCCATTCAAGTCTTCCTGTGCCATGCTGGTCAACACGGTCACGGCAATGAGTTTGGGGCGGTTCGCCACGTTCTCCAATGCCTCACGTACCGCCTCCATCATGCGCCTGCCGCCCAGCGCATGTACATTCACCATCCAAACACCGAGCGATGCAGCCGCCTTGCAGGCTTGCGCAGTCGTATTGGGGATGTCGTGGAATTTAAGATCGAGGAACACATCGAACCCGCGTTTTTGCAATTGCTCAACGAACTGTGGGCCTGCGACAGTGAACAACTCCTTGCCCACTTTCAAACGACACAACGAGGGTTCCAATCGTTGTACCAACTCCAGCGCAGGAGCTGCTTGAGGATAGTCGAGTGCGACGATGATCTTTGGGTCTTTCATATGGTCAATCCATTCTCTTCGCTACGCTTGGGCGAGTAACTTTCCCAGCTGTGACACGCAGGACAGTGCCAATAGAACTGTCGCGCCTTGAAACCGCAATGCCCGCAACGATACATCGCCAAACTGCGTGTGCGATTGTGGATGAGGCTCTTCACCAGTTCGATATCCGAGCGACGTTCACCGCTATAGCCCAGCAATTGCGCCTCCAACAACTTGTCCAAACCGAGCAAGCTAGGATTACGCTTCAACTCGTTACGCACCAACTGATATGCCGCTTCCGCACCATCGCGTTGCACGATGACGCCGAACAAGACATTCATCAGATCGAGGGATGGGTATTTTTGCAGGTAGTTCTGCAACGAAACAACACCACCATTCTCATCATTGTTCTGGCGATAACCCTGCAACACACGCTCTGCGACTAGGGGGAGATATTGCGCATCCTGTTGCTCGACTTTCTTCCATATCTCGATGGCACGCGGCGCATGCCCAGCAGCCAACTCGATATCACCCAACATCATGCTGGCCCGCACACTTTTCGGATTCACACTCAAAGCTTGCTCTAGGTGCACCACGGCGGCTTCAGTTTGTTTTTGAGCGAGCTCGCTCGTCGCGAGCTCGCAGAAGAAGAAGGCGGCCAAATTACCACGCGAATCACCTGTCAGCGCAGTCAGCCGCTGGGTGATGTCGATGGCCTTCAGCCAGTCGTGTTCCTTTTGGAATATCTCCAACAGGAATTCGAGCGACTCTTTTTCATAGGGCGTTCCATGCAGACTTTGGAAGGCTGTCTCCGCCCTATCCAAGATCCCTGCCTTCAAATAGTCCTGTGCCAATTCGAACACAGCTTGTTGCTTCTTCACTTCGTCCAAGTCACCGCGCTCGACCAGATTCAGATGCATGCGAATCGCCCTATCCACTTCACCGCGACGACGGAACAAGCTACCTAGGGCAAAGTGCAATTCGATCGTTTGTGGATCGACCTTGACCACCTCGATGAATGCCTCGATGGCCTGGTCTTGTTGCTCGTTGAGCAGGAAATTCAGCCCCTGAAAGTAGGAACGTGGCAGCGTGTTCGATTCTGTGAGCAGCTCTTTGATATCGATACGAGCAGCCAACCACCCCATTCCGAAGAAAAGTGGAAAGACCAACAGCATCCAGGGTTCAAAATCCATCTACGGTTCGATCAAGAAGGTTGTATGGGAAGACGGCTGTTCTCTTCAGCCTGATCCAATTTATGTCGCAAGTGTAGCTCGCGTTGCGCAGCAGCCAATTCGCGGCGTTGCTGCAATACGGAACCCAACATGGCGAGGATGCCGACGGCAGCACCCACAGCGAAAAAACACAGTGATACGACCACCAGTGAAGTGTTCCACTCGTAGTCAAAGAAATAACGCAGTGTGACGGGCTGGTCGTTCTTCAGCGCGAAGCCCAACAGGACCACGAACAGCAGGACTCTCAATACCCAAATGATGTAACGCATTCTCTTATGTTTCTTCGCCAGATAAGGCCGCAAAGATAGCATGAACGGCCAAAAAATTGGCGGCACATCTTGCGATGGCCGCCAACTATTCACAACAATTCCATTTTCTTACGATTGCGGTAGATCGACACGCTCACGCAGCTCTTTGCCTGCTTTGAAATGCGGTACGTACTTGGCAGGTACTTGAACCTTGTCACCCGACTTGGGATTACGCCCCAAGCGCGGTGGACGATAGTTCAAAGCAAAACTGCCGAAACCTCGGATCTCAATGCGCCCCCCCTTAGACAAGTTAGACGACATACTATCCAAGATCACCTTCACAGCCAGCTCGGCATCTTTGCCGAGCAGCTGTGTGTGACGTTCCGCAAGCTTGGCGATAAGGTCAGAACGAGTCATGACACCCACTCCTCTTCTTACGACTCAGCCTTGCTGGAATCCATCTTGGCTTTGAGCAATGCTCCCAGATTGGTAGAACCGGACACATTGGTGTTGTCAGCTGCGAACTTCTGCATCGCTGCTGCTGTATCAGCCTTGTCCATCGCTTTGATCGACAAGTTGATGCCACGGTTCTTACGATCCACATTGATGATGACAGCCTTGACGGTGTCGCCTTCTTTCAAGTGTGTGCGGATGTCTTCTACGCGGTCAGCAGAGACTTCAGACGCCTTCAGATACGCCTCGACGTCTCCGTCCAAAGCGATCACAGCACCCTTAGCATCCAGAGACTTCACGGTGCCAGTAACGATCGCGCCCTTGTCGTGGCCAGAAGAAACGAAGCCGCCGAAAGGATCACCTTCCATTTGTTTAACGCCGAGGGAGATACGCTCACGCTCAACATCGATAGCCAATACGACTGCTTCCAGATCGTCGCCCTTCTTGTAGTTGCGTACGGCTTCTTCGCCAGCGACGCTCCAAGACAAGTCAGACAAGTGCACCAGACCGTCGATACCGCCATCCAAACCGATGAACACGCCGAAGTCAGTGATGGACTTGATCGCGCCCTTAACCTTGTCACCCTTTTGGTGGTTAGCTGCGAAGTCGTCCCATGGGTTGGACTTGCACTGCTTCATACCCAAGGAGATACGACGACGTTGTTCGTCGATTTCCAAGATCATGACTTCTACTTCGTCACCCAAGGAAACGACCTTGGATGGGTGTACGTTCTTGTTGGTCCAATCCATTTCGGAAACGTGTACCAAACCTTCGATACCTTGCTCGATCTCAACGAAAGAGCCGTAGTCAGTCAGGTTAGTGACCTTACCGAACAGACGTGTACCTTGTGGGTAACGACGTGCCAGACCATTCCAAGGATCGTCGCCCATTTGCTTGATGCCCAGAGAAACACGGTTCTTCTCTTGGTCGAACTTCAGGATCTTGGCTTCGACTTCATCGCCAACAGTCAGCACTTCGGATGGGTGCTTCACGCGACGCCATGCCAAGTCAGTGATGTGCAACAGACCGTCGATACCGCCCAAGTCAACGAATGCGCCGTAATCAGTGATGTTCTTGACGATACCCTTGACGATTGCGCCTTCTTTCAAGTTTTCCAGCATGGACTCGCGATCAGCGCCTTGAGTCGCTTCCAGCACAGCACGGCGAGAAACCACCACGTTGTTACGCTTACGATCCAGCTTGATGACCTTCAACTCCATCGTCTTGTTTTCGTATGGTGTGGTGTCCTTGACTGGACGTGTATCCACCAAAGAGCCGGGCAAGAATGCGCGGATACCGTTAACCATGGCAGTCAGACCGCCCTTGACCTTGCCGCTCACATAACCTTCAACGATACGGCCTTCTTCCATCGCTTGTTCCAGATCGATCCAAGCAGCGAGGCGTTTAGCCTTCTCACGCGACAAGCGCGTTTCGCCGTAACCGTTCTCCAGAGACTCGATAGCAACGGTAACGAAATCACCGGCTTTAACTTCGATGTTACCTGCTGCGTCTTTGAATTCTTCAACAGGAATAAAACTTTCGGACTTCAGTCCGGCATTGACCACAACCACGCTCTGCTCAACGCGAACGACTTGGGCGGTGATCAATTCACCTGCGCGCATCTCTTTGCGGGTCAGGCTTTCTTCAAATAGGGAGGCAAAACTTTCCATATCAACAACTTCGGTCATTTGATTTACTTTCAAGGCAATCCCGGGTGAGCGGGGGTTAGTTATAAAACCCAAACAGAAAGGCTTCTATTTGGACTCCAACGCTTGGTAACGATCTAGCACTTCCTGCACCGCCTGCTCGATGTTCAGAGGGGTCGTATCCAGCAAGCTCGCACCTTGCGCCTGTTGCAGAGGAGCCACGCTTCGCTGTGTATCTCGCTCGTCGCGCGCCTGTATATCCTGCAAAAGGGCGGCGATACTACCACCATTACCCTTAGCCTTCAACTGCTTATATCGTCTTTCCGCCCGCGCTTCGGCACTGGCAGTCAGGAATATCTTGAGTTTGGCATCGGGAAACACCACGGAAGCCATATCACGCCCATCGGCCACCAAGCCTGGCGCACGACGGAAAGCCCGTTGTTTATCCAGCAAAGCCGCCCGCACCATGGGCAAAGCGGCGATCTTGGAGGCCGCAGAACCAGCCTCTTCGGTGCGCAGCTCATCCCCGACCTTGACGCCGTCTAGCCAGATATCCTCGCCTTCGAAGCGGATATCGACCTGACCCGCCAACTCGGCCAGTTTAGCCTCTGCCTCTAGCGCGACGCCTCGACGCTGCGCTGCAAGCCCCAACAAGCGGTACAAAGCTCCGCTATCTAGGTAGTGCATGCCCAAGGCAGTCGCCACGCGCTGCGCCACGGTGCCTTTGCCGGAGGCGGAAGGACCGTCGATGGCGATGACAGGCACCGACTGTGTCACATTGTCGAATTCAGCGAAATACTCGGGGAATGTCTTGGCGACGCATTTCGGATCGTTGATGCGAACACCCGCAGCACCGAACGCCGCCAGCGAGAAACACATCGCCATGCGATGGTCGTCGTAGGTATCGATAGCAGCATGTTTGATCTGCGCGGGCGGTGTGATGCGGATGTAGTCCGCCCCATCTTCCACCGTCGCACCCACTTTGCGTAGCTCGGTGACCATCGCTGCGATGCGGTCAGTCTCTTTCACTCGCCAACTGGCGATGTTGCGCAACGTGGTCGTGCCGTCTGCGAACAATGCAGCCACACCCAATGTCATCGCCGCATCGGGGATGTGGTTGCAATCGAGGTCGATAGCGTTGAGCTTGCCAGACTGAGGCGCACCTGCCTCCATCCAGTTATCGCCCATGGTGATGACTGCGCCCATCTTTTCCAGTGCCTCTGCAAAACGCACATCGCCTTGAACACTGGTCTTGCCAACACCTTCGACGCGTACTGGACCAGCACCAATGGCCCCTGCCGCAAGGAAGTAAGAAGCAGATGAAGCATCACCTTCTACGAAAACCTCTTTGGGCGATACGTAACGGCTACCCGCCTCAACGCTAAAACTATTCCAACCATCACGAGCGACCTGCACACCAAAGCGCGACATCATCGACAACGTGATCTCGATGTAGGGCTTGGAGATCAATTCACCGATCACTTCGACCTTCACTGTTCGATTCAGTAAAGGCAATGCCATCAGCAGCCCCGTCAAAAATTGGCTCGATACATCACCGCGCACTTGTGCAGTGTCACCCGCCAACTTAGCAAGCGATATCTGAAGCGGAGGGAAACCCGCATTACCTAGATACTTGATGTCTGCACCCAATTGGCCCAAAGCATCCACCAAGTCACCAATGGGGCGTTCGTGCATGCGAGGCACGCCGGACAACTCATAGCTACCACCAGACAAGGCCAATGCTGCTGTTAACGGGCGAAACGCAGTACCCGCATTGCCAAGAAAGAGCTTTGCATTTTTGTTGGGGAAATTTCCGCCACAACCGGTGACGCGATAGGCGTTATCACCCAAGGACTCAACTGACACACCGAGCACACGCAAGGCATCCAACATGCGTTCGGTATCATCCGAATGCAGCAGATCGCGCACGACCGTCGTGCCTTGTGCCAAGGCTGACAACAACAGCACACGATTGGAGATGCTCTTAGAACCAGGCAGACGCACCGTACCGCGCGCAGACATCAAGGGGGGGAGTTCAAGGAATTCGTGTTGAGACATGCTAAGAACCGATCAGATTATTTTTGCACCCAAGCACTGCGCACTTCGCGCGCCAGACTGAATATCTCTTCCAGCTTGGTGGCGTCGTTGCTCTCTAGGGCTTGATGAAGGACGTACAGCTCGGCGGCATATTGTTGCAGCTCGACCATGAGGGCGTCTCGATTCGCCATGCAGATGTCGCGCCACATCTCTGGTGAACTAGCCGCGATACGCGT
>PNNY01000039.1 GCA_013824485.1 Sideroxydans sp. | reverse complement strand
AGCATCGGGTGCGGGTAGTGCCAGAACGATCACATCACGCACCGTACTCATCACCTCGCTCTGCGGCGAATTTCGTCCTTGGAAATGCCAGAACGCAGCCGCCAACACCACCAGCAGCGCAAGGCTGGCGATCACGCCCATGTATATCTGGAAATAGAGTTTCCTCATGCTGCCTCCTCGCCATCTTGACTGCGTGCAAACACATAACCTGCACCGCGCAGCGTGATGATGCGGCGCGGATGTTTGGGGTCTTCTTCGATTGCCGCGCGGATGCGCGAGATGTGTACATCGATAGAGCGATCGAATGCCTCCAGCGGCTCAGCCTTCACCGCGTCCAACAGATGTTCGCGACTCATCACCCGCCCCGGCTTCTCTGCCAGCGCCAGCAACAGATCGAACTGATACGAAGTCAAATCGCATATCGCACCATCCACGCGCACTTGTCTTGCACCACGGTCTATCTCCAACTTACCGAAGCGCAGCACATCGCTATTGCCCGCCTTGCCGCGACGCAGGATGGCCTTGAGTCTAGCCAACAACTCGCGCGGCTCGAAAGGCTTGGGCAGGTAATCGTCCGCGCCCATCTCCAATCCCAGGATGCGATCCATCGCCTCGCCGCGCGCGGTGAGCATCAACACGGGAATGGTGGAGAAGGTGCGCAACTGGCGGCAGGCATCCAGCCCATCGCCATCGGGCAACATCAGGTCCAGCACCAGCGCATCGAACTCTTCTTGTTTCAAAGCTTGCAAGCCACTGGCGATGGTGTGGCGCGAAGCCACGCGATAACCAGCATCGCCCAGATACTGCTGCAACATAGCGCACAGGCGTTCGTCGTCGTCGATGATGAGGATGTGATGGTTCATGTGATTTCCCAAACAGTCGCCCCGCATCATACCAAGCGGCATGCATGCGGGGCAGTTGCTACACCCTACTTAACCGTGATGCATCCAGCCGTGGCGCTTCTCCATCTTCTCGGCCAGCTTGGCGCGTTGCTCTGGCGTCAACACTTCAGCGATATCTTGCATGGTCTGCGTCGCCAGCTTGCTCGCCTCATCCATCAACTTGATCTGCTCAGCACGCAAGGCTTCGATAGCGGCCTTATCAATCGTCGCAGCCGACATCAACTTGCCGATCTGGTGATGGTTGTCGCGCAACTTCTCAGCTAGCGGTGCGCCCTTCTCTACCGAAGCCTTCACGATGGCAGATGCCTTCGCCTTTTGCTCATCGTTCGCCTTCACATCGTCCAGCATGTGTTTCACACCGCGCTCGGCGAACTTGTTCATCTGCTCCACATCCATCGGCTTGCCAGACATGAATGCCTGCGGCCCACCGTGATGACCGAAGCCGGGCTCGCATGCATACGACTTGCCTGCAAAGAACCCGAGGCCGAACACCAGCATGATGCCCAGCACTTTGCCGAAACAGCGACCGCGATGACCGCTGTGGCAATGATGCTCATGTTTGTTGCTGCCGCAGCAACGGTCTTTGCCTTCGTTGTTCGTCTCTTGCGTGTTAGTGGTTTGCTCACTCATCTCATTCTCCTTGATCGGTTGATGCCGCACCGTGTGTGGCGGCTGAGTGGCACTTTATGAGCGCGCCATTGCGGCGGTTTGTACGGAAGGTAAAGATTTGTAAAGCGTCGCCACTCGCTGTGCCGGTTTGCAGCGCCCCCCAGTTGCTATGAAGAATGAAAGATTTAATTGCGATCACTATATTAAGCGTATAGCATAGAAACACTTAATAAGAATATCGCCATTAAACCTTTCAAATGCGCAAAACCGATCTTCATCCCGACCTAAAAAGAACCTGCGTGCCGATACCAGAGCACTCGGGATGCTTTGCCGTGATTCCACCCGCAGTGCCTGTCAGCGTCAATGTCCCGGCTTGTCATGGGCTGCTGGTGCTCGCCCAAAGGGAGCTGGAACTGCTGACCGATACCATCAACCGGAATCCGCGCGATGCCGAGTTGCTGATGTACATGCTGAATCGGCGCGAGGCGGTTGACAGCAGCCAGATCGAAGGCACACACACCAGCTTCGATGGCCTGCTGATACATGAGATTGAAGCAGGAACAGAAGACGAGATCACCGATAGCGATGCCAACGCAACCATGAACTATGTACGCGCCTTCATGGTGGGCGCGCGCGAGATCGACCTTCACGGCCAAGCAGCACTGGACCTGAACCTCATCCGCAACCTGCATTCACAATTGATGGTGGGGCAACCCCAATATGCACCCGGACAATGGCGTGACCGGCAAAACTTCATCGGCCTGCGCATGGAAACAGCGCGCTACATCCCGCCGCCCCCCGGCGAAGTACCGCGACTGATGGACGACCTGCTCGGCCTACTGCAATACGAACCGGATGGCGTGGCGGTAGTCACCGTACTGCTGCGCGCCGCCATCGCCCATGTGCAATTCGAAGCGATCCACCCATTCTTGGACGGCAATGGCCGCACCGGACGCTTGCTGCTGCCGCTGATGCTCAAGGCCGAGGGCAAGCCGCCCATCCATCTCGCCTCGTTCCTAAAGCTGCGCCAGCAGGAATATTACGACGCGCTATTGCAAGTGCAGACCAAGCTGCAATGGGAACCGTGGATACGCCTCTTTCTGGAAAGCGTGATCGCCTCATGCCGCCACACCACCAGACTGTTCGATGACATGCGCGCCATACACCTACGCTGGCAAAACCTGCTGACCCAACAAGGCAAGCGCCGACACGCCACCATCTGGAAAGTCGGCGGGTTGCTGCTGGGGCAACCCGTGGTAACGATCAACTCGATCACACAACATCTGGGCGTCACCTTCCCCGCAGCCAACGATGCCGTATCTGAACTGGTTGCGCTGGACATACTGCGCCCCGCCACCCAGCAAAGGCGACACCGCATCTTCCATGCTCACGAAGTGATGAACGTGCTCTACAGCGGGCTTGATGCAGTGATCGAGGATGTCGGGCAACACACCTGAGAAGTTGAGGAAGGTCTGATTAAGTCCGTTCGTGGTGAGTATTTAAGCGAAACTCGCAAGCTCGTTTTCCGTTCGCTCCTTCGATACGCCACGCAAGCGTGGCACTCAGGATGAACGGGAAATGCCTCGCAGAGGTTCTCGCACCCTTGGGTGTATCGAACCATGGCGTTCGGTCATTATCAGACCTTCCTAAATAGATTCGGATGCCGATACCTCAGTTGCATTGACACTGCCCACCCCACTCGCATAAAGTCTAGCCACCTGCAGATCTGCTAGACGCACATCGCACCGCACGCACGGCGCGAGGCTCAAAGCAAAGTCCCCAGAACACGAGGCTGGCGCAGAACAAAACGAATCACCAGCTTCATCCGTTCAAATGAGGGGAATCACTTGAACCACAACACACCGAGCACACATTGCTCAGGCCACTTCAATCGTGGCTCGTCTCCGCTCGTTTGCACCTTCAACACTTCCATCCCCCATGCAAGGGGAGGGCTAGGGAGGGGGTAGAAACCATGAGCCAAAACGCCAACCCGCTCTCCGCCAGTGAACCCTGGAACCTCGTCGCCGACGGCTACGCCGAGACGACGATGATCGTGTTCGATCAATTCGCCGACGAAGCCATTGCCGCCAGCAAACTCAAACCGAATTCAACCGTGCTCGATGTCGCCTGCGGCCCAGGCACACTCGCGCTGCGGCTTGCGCAGCATGCCGAGCAAGTACACGGCATCGACTTCTCCGAAGCCATGCTCGCCGTGTTCCGCAGCAAGATCGCACAAGCCGGACACCGCAACATCGCCCTGCACTGCGGCGATGCGCAGACCCTGCCCTATGCAGACGCAACCTTCGACGCCGCCTTCTCACTGTTCGGCCTCATGTTCTTCCCCGACAGGCAAAAAGGCTTCGCCGAAATCTACCGCACACTCAAACCGGGCGGCAGCATTGCCCTCACCAGTTGGGCGCCCGTGGACCAATCGCCCGCCATGCAAACCATGTTCGGCGCACTGCGCGCCATCAAGCCCGACCTGCCGCAACCACAACGCTCCGTCACCACACTGGAAAACCCCGAACGCTTCAAACAAGAAATGGAAGAAGCCGGATTCCGCAACATCGAGATACGCAGCGTCACCAAAGCCTTCCCCGTCGGCAGCACCGCCGAATTCTGGGAAAGCATGGTCAAGGGCAGCGCGCCGATTCAGATGATGAAGAAGGGACTGGGCGAAGAGCTGTGGCGCGAGAAGGAAAAGCTTGCGCTGGCTTGGCTGGAAGAGACACTGCCTACGCTGAAGGGGCCGCTGACTTCGGATGCGTGGTTGGGGGTGGGTGTGAAGTGATGGCTAAGAAAATCCGTAGCCTTCCCCGCATACCCTCGCTTTGCCCATGCCGGACTTATCTTGCATGGTCGCCCACTATTGATGCGGAATTGATGCTTCAGTCTGTATAATTTACCTCCATGGCAAACGTACAACCACATCTCAACTCCCAACCCAAAATAATCGATTTGTATGCAGGTGCAGGGGGGCTAAGTTTAGGTGCATCCCGCGCAGGTTTTACAGTCGCTGCCGCTGTTGAATTTGATCGCTTTGCCCTAGAAAGTCACACCAAAAATTTCCCCTTTACAGCCCATTTGGACAACGATGTTTCCAAACTTACTGGCAAAGAGTTACTTATGCGTGCAGGGCTAATCAAAGGTGAATTAGATGGATTAATCGGCGGCCCCCCATGCCAAGGCTTCAGCACTATGGGGAAGCAAAATTTGGAAGACTCACGTAACGATTTGTTTGGGCACTTCATGCGCCTAGTTAACGAAACAAGGCCTGCGTTTTTCCTTGCAGAGAACGTGCCCGGAATCCTCAATGCGAAATATGACGATTTAAGAAAAGCTGCTTTTGCACGCCTTCCAAAGAATTACGTCAAGCTCGCGCCAATTACTGTTAAAGCAGACCGCTACGGTGCGCCCACTACGCGAACACGTATTTTCTTTTTCGGGTACGACCCATCCAAGATGAAGGACATGACCATGTCCGACTTTGAACCGAATATCGATATTGAATTAACAACCGTAAGAGAAGCCTTGCATGGCCTACCTAAAGACATCCTTTCGGACTGGAAAGCCGACACTAACAATGGATGGGGGCTTTCGAAGATTGCAAAAGAAAGCATCTTCCTAAGCAAGGTTTCAAACGCCGTGCCAATGGGTGTGGGCGATAAAACTGCTCTTGAAATTTACCTAGAAAAGAAAATTGTTTCCGGTTGTATCGGAACTATTCATTCTCCTGAAGTTGAAAAGCGCTACTCAGCATTGCGCTATGGCGAACAAGATGCCATATCGAAATCTACAAAACTAAATCCCGAAGGCTTTTGTCCGACACTCAGGGCTGGTACAGGTAGCGACAAAGGGAGTTTTCAAGCGGTACGCCCGATTCATTATTTGCGCCCCAGAGTAATTACGCCTCGTGAAGCAGCCAGACTACAAGGTTTCCCAGATTGGTTCTTATTGCATAAAACAAAGTGGCATAGTTTTAGGCAGATTGGGAACAGCGTTAGTCCCATAGTGAGCGAGTTTCTACTTTCCACAATTTTCAAAAAGATTAAGTAAAGAGAGGCAAAAACCATGGTGCAAGAAGATCCCCTAGTTGTTCATGCATCACCAACAAAAGAATTTTTTATAACAATATTAATCCGCGACATCAAATTAATTGATGCCATATGCGACCTCATAGACAATGCAGTAGATGGAGCAAGGCGACTATGCCCCACAGCCAAGTTAAATGATTTGTTTATTGAGATAGACGCATCAAAGGAAAGTTTGATCATTTCCGATAACTGCGGCGGCATCGAAGTCTCTGTGGCGCGCGATTATGCTTTCAGATTTGGCCGAACAAAAGAAACGCCTAATTCACCACATTCAATCGGAAGATTCGGCGTTGGCATGAAAAGGGCTTTTTTTAAAATCGGTTCAAAAATCGATATAGAATCCATTG
Source organism: Sideroxydans sp. (assembly GCA_013824485.1). Taxonomy (GTDB): domain Bacteria; phylum Pseudomonadota; class Gammaproteobacteria; order Burkholderiales; family Gallionellaceae; genus Sideroxyarcus. The sequence goes on along the minus strand of PNNY01000039.1, from coordinate 9,228 downwards.
CAGAGACATCACGATTCAAAATGAACATCGATGTCAACAAATGGATATCACCAGATAACAAAGACAAAGATGGACGCGAACAATGGGATTTCTCATTCGCGGAGTGTCAGGAGAACATAACGAATCCGGTCAAGAATAGGCAGACCATAGTGAGCATAACTTCTCTTCACCCAACCATTTCAGCCGAATTTTCAGCCCCCACATTCAAGAACAAACTCATTGCAGCCATTGAGAGTGCGCATAGCAAGGCCATAGAAAGCGGTCTTCGAATCAGAGTAGGCGAAACCGATCTCAGTCTTCGCCAAATTTCACTGCTTAATTCTGACTCAATCAAGCCGCAATTCACAACAACCCTCTATCAAAAAGAAAAAACCGTCACCGTCCGGATTTATGCAGGCATATCTGATCAAGTGCTGTCTGATTGTGGGTGGTATGTATTCTGCAATGACCGCCTAATTCTACAGGCCGATCGGTCGCAGCTGACAGGATGGGATTCCGAAAATGGCGACATCGAAATTCCAAGAGCCCACTATCAATTCGCGCGATTCAGAGGATATGTATTTTTTGACTCAGACGATGCCGGTGAACTGCCATGGAACACCATGAAAAATGGGGTTGATGAAGAATCTAGCATTTACCAAGCCACCAGATTGCATATGATCAATGCAATGCGTCCCATTATAGATTTCCTAAACTCCGTAGATAACGAACTTCAAGCCGACACCTCGCCATTAAAAACTATTGTCGACAACGCCAAGCCGATTCAATTAAAGGATGTTGAACAGCGGCAAACATTTCTTGGCCCTACTGCTTCCCAGATTCAACAGACCGCACCCAAAGAAGGTCGGATATCGTATACAACAGCAAATGAAAAGCTAGCCCGTGCGAAAGAGTTGCTAAACGTTACGTCTAACAAGGCAGTTGGCGAAGCAACGTTCTACTACTTCTTGCGTGCGAATGGTGACGAATAACATGTCAGCAAGCTATCGCGAAGTTAACTACGCCCTTAGACCGGCAAAATCAGTAGAACGCAAAATGCTAGTAGATGTCTTTCAAAGACTTTCGGCGTTTGATGATATTCATAATTACCGCTACATTGGTTTTGGCTCAATCTACTTTAGCGACTTCCTTCTCTTCCATCGAACGCTTGGGTTTACCAAGATGCTCAGCATCGAAAACACAAGAACTGCCGAAGAACAAGACAGAATTAAACTAAATCGACCTTATGGTTTTATACAGACAGAGTTCGGTCACTCATCGACTATTTTGTCAAAGACAGAGTTTGACGATGATCGAACCATTGGATGGTTGGATTACGACAGCAAATTCTCAAAATCAGTCATTGATGATCTTTCCACATTTTTATCGAAAGCCAAGAGCGGTAGCATGTACCTTGCCTCCTACAATATTCAAGATATTGCGCCACCCCAAGGAGTAACGGAAGGAAGAACGCCCGAAGAGCGACTGGAAATCGCTATCGGTGAGGGAAACAAAATTTATTTGCCGTCAAATTGGCGGACTCTTCTAAATGGAAAAAATCGGGGGACATTATTCGCTGCAATTCTTAAAAACAAGGCTGACGATATTTTGATGCGCCGCAATGGTCCATTGGAAGAACAAAGCAAATTAAACATCTACCCCATTATTAATATCTTGTATCGAGATAACGCACAAATGGCGACTTTCGGTTTTGTAATATATTCCAATCGCGAAAAAGAATTATGTGACAACGCTAATTTTCCAAGCCTCCCCTTCGCAAAAAGTACAGTTGATGATTATTTTGAAATCACACTGCCCAATTTAACATTTCGGGAAATTAGGCATCTAGACCAGAACTATCGTAGCCAAACTAAACAACCATGGCTCCCACTTCCTCAAAGTGATGCGGATAAGTATTGGAAGCTATACCGATACTTCCCTCACTTCGTCGAAACAGAACTTTAATACCTCAGCACCAACGAATGATGAGTGATATGGGGTCAGCATGAGCCAACCCCATTAATTTTCCAACTCTGCAAAGGTTCACCATGTACCCCGTTCACGACGACGATGCCGCCCTGCTGTTGTCCCTCACTGTTGCGGCCAAGCGTCGCCCGGCCGCGCTGGACGAGATCATCACCGCGCTGGCCATGGCCAAGCAAGGCGAGATTCCGGCCAAGTCCAAACTGGTGGATGCGTTTGCCCGCATGGGTGTTTGTGGTCTGATCGCCGAGGCAGAGGGTGGCTATACCCTCTCTGCTGCGGCGCAGGCGATGATGGCGGTACTACGTGCCAAGGATGACAGTGCCACCCGGCTGGCCCGCATCAAGCAACAGCTCACCGACTTTGATGCCAAGGTCAAACACCCAAGCATTCGGGTGACGCAGGAGCAGTTGCTGGTGGCGATTCAGAGCTACAAGGCGGCGCAACACAGCCACAAGGGCAAGAACATCCAGACCGACAAGCCGAAGGCGAAGACCAACTGGATCCCGACCAAGGATCTGGTGCAGGGCAAACAGCACCTCAATCGCCGCAAACCGTAAGTCTGCTAGCGCAGCATCGCAATACGTTCAACAAAGCCCAGTCATGCTGGGCTTTTCTCTTTGTCGCCACCGAATAGTAAGTTATGGCTTGAGTTAAAATCCGCGCCACTGTTACACACTCATTTCCAAACCCGCTTTGAATCCCGCCTCTCCTTCCCCGCTGCGCATCTCCACGCTCCGCCAACGCTTGCAAGACCTTGGCTGCAAACCTTGTCACGAGGATAGGTTGCTACGCGGTTGGAGTCAGGTGCGTTCGTATGACGTGAAGGGTAGCCCTGCTGAGATCTTCTTTCCCGCTGCGATGCGCAAAGAGTTGCCTGCCATCGAGACAGAGTTGAATGGGTTGGCGCGGCTGCATGGTGAGTATCCCGTTGATGACGAAGTCGCGCGTCTGCTCGTTGAGCTGCATGACGGCCAGATGGTGGAGAGTGTGTTGTTGCCGCGCGGTGGCTTGTGCGTTTCGACGCAGGTAGGGTGTGCGGTGGGCTGTGTGTTTTGCATGAGTGGGCGCGATGGTTTGATCCGCCAGCTAGGCAGCGCAGAGATCGTGGCGCAGGTGGTGCTGGCGCGCAAACGCCGCAAGGTGAGCAAGGTGGTGTTCATGGGCATGGGTGAGCCTGCGCACAATCTGGACAACGTACTGGAAGCTATCGACGTGCTGGGCATACTGGGTGGTATAGGGCATAAGGAGCTGGTGCTTTCGACGGTGGGGGATGTGAGGGTGTTTGAGAAGTTGATGGAGCGGTGTGTTCACAAGCCCTCACCCCAACCCTCTCCCGCCTACGGGAGAGGGGGCGAACGAGAAGTTCAACTTTCAACTCCTGTAAAACCTGCACTCGCCCTTTCACTACACAGCACCGATGCGACATTGCGCGCGAAGTTGTTGCCAAACGCACCGGACATCGCAGTGGAGGAATTGGTGGAACGCGCCGAGGTGTATGCGCGTGCAACGGGGTATCCAACGCAATATCAATGGACGTTGATCGAGGATTTGAACGACAGCGATGCCGAGGTGGATCGCATCGCGCAATTGCTCAAAGGCAAATACGCGCTGATGAATTTCATCCCCTTCAATGCGGCGGATGGTCTGCCCTATCGCCGCCCTTCTGCCGAGCGCACAGCGGAGATGATGAGCATGCTGAATCGGCAAGGCATCTATTCCCGCGTGCGTGATTCCGCAGGGCAAGAGGTGGAAGGAGCATGTGGGCAGTTGCGCGCACGCGCAGTTAAAGAAAACAAACCTGCACGGATCAAGGTACACACAAAATGAAACCTCACTCTCCAAGCAAAGATGAAATCGCACTGATGCCTGTCTTCGTTGGCCTGACTTTGGAGCACGTGCACGTGCCGACGAGCGAAGATGAATTCGCCGCTGCCACTAAAGCTATCAAAGCGGCTGGCATCGTGGGGTTTGATACGGAATCGAAACCGACCTTCGCAGTGGGCGAGGTGAGCAACGGACCGCACGTGGTGCAGTTCGCATTGCCTGACCGTGCTTATCTGTTCCAAGTACATCGCACAGAGGGGCTGCCGTTCTTGAGCGAGTTACTACGCTCGGATGAAGTCATCAAAGTGGGCTTTGGTTTGAAGTCGGACAGTGGACACATCTTCAAGAAGTTCGGCATCCAGTTCGGCGGCGTGGTCGATCTGAATGTGGTGTTCAGTATGAAAGGACACCAGAAAGAGATGGGCGTGCGCAACGCGGTGGCTTTTGTGTTCAAGCAACGCTTCGTGAAATCGAGAAAGATCACCACCACTGATTGGTCACAGCATGAGCTTTCGCAACCACAAAGACTCTACGCAGCGAACGATGCCTACGCGGCATTGAAAGTGTTCGAAGCACTCAAGCTAGCACGCAACAAGTTGCCGATTATGGGTGCGAATGAGCCAAAACAATCTACGGACAAGTCTGATCTATCGGAGTAGGATGAAATCGCAGTTCCGCTCTTAATCAATATAAGGAGTCAGATCATGCCCAAATCTCATAACACTCACAAAGACAGTAAGAAGAAACCGCTGATGACCGCGAAGGAGAAGCGGATGGCGAAACATGAGAAGAAACATCATCACGATGCTCAACCATTCATCACCCCCGCTACGACACACTAAGTAATCAATTCGTCGTTCCCGCGAAGGCGGGAACCTAGTTAGATCAACAAACTGGATCCCCGCCTTCGCGGGGATGACGGCCTGGAAAATGTCTCGTAACTTATTGTATGTGTGAAATAAAAGCCCGGCGTTGCCGGGCTTTTTTTATCCAACTTCCGTTCATCCCCTTTGGCAAAACCGACAGACGGACGGCCTTCCCTCTTGCTATCTAAATCGGCAGGAACATAATGCCCACAGCAGTAAACAAGAGCAAACCTATTGAAAGGTAGGGACGCAAAGTTTCCGGTCTAAGGAGTGAAGTTGGCTCTACGACAGCGGGATTGCCGGTAGTCACTCAACCATAGAGTGGTTCCCGTTAGTACCTTAGCTTCGTCCACCCGAAATCCGTGTCTCTCTCCGATAGCGTTAGCGGAAATTTAGGAGGGATCTATGCAAGTCAATTTCAAGAGTCACGATATTTGGTTGCTGGTCATCGTTTCGCTGATGGCGTTCGGCGCCAATCTACCTGCGAACGTGGTCGGCAAAGTGATCGATCCGAATCTGCTGTTGATCGCGCTGGTGGTAACGGTGTTCATCTCGCTGTTCCGCTACCTCAAGTTCATGTTGTTCCTCACGGTGTCGGTGTTAGCCATCGGCGCGAATCTGCCAGAGCAGTTGGCTCATCAACTCCACTTTAGCCAGACTGCATTCATCGTGGCTTCAGGCATGCTGGTGGCAGTTGCTTTGCTGTACAAGCTATACGATCAACTGAGTAAGAAGCGCAAGGTGGTGGGCGAGCAAGGGCATGAAGTGTCGGCGGAGACAGATGTCTCAGTCAGCCACTTGCGCGACACACTCGAATCTAGAAACTACGTGCTTGCCGCGATCTCGAATGGCGACTTTGCTGCGTTGCATCAGTTGCTGATTTCGGATGTGGAGGTGAACTTCAGCCAAGATGGTCGCATACCCATCTTCCTCGCCATCGAAAAAGGCAATGCAGATATCGTGCTGCTGCTGTTGCTTCACGGCGCAAAGCTGCGGATCAAGAACCAGATCGGTTTGACCCCCACCGACCTTGCACTGAAGTTGCGCTTGGCAAGAGTCGCGAAGATCCTGCACTACGCCGAGACACAGAACATGGCGATTCAGAACCGCGCCATCTACTCTTCACAGATGACACGCAAGATGGCGGTGATGTTCGCGGACATCTGCGGCAGCACCGCCTTATACGAGCAACTGGGGAACGAAGCCGCGTTGAACATGGTGACGCGCACCTTGAACCTAGTGAAGCAGGAAGTCGCCAAGAACAAGGGGACGCTGATCAAGACCATCGGTGATGAGGTGATGTGCACCTTCCCCAATGCGGCACTGGCAGCCAATGCGGCACGTGCAATGCATTTTGCGATCGACACCGCCAAACCCGGCGGCGAACAAGTCATCGCCTTGCGTATCGGCATCCATTACGGCGAGGTCATCCTCAAAGCCAACGATGTGTTCGGTGATACGGTGAATGTCGCCGCGCGCATCGCATCCATCACCAGAGCACGGCAGACCATGACTTCGCAAGAACTCATCGACGTACTGCCCGCCGAGTTCGCAGACAAGATCGTTCCCATCACGCGCGCCTCGTTCCGTGGCAAACAAGATGCGATGGCGGTGTTCCAACTGCTTTGGGAATCGGGAGATTCAGCGTCGGTACGGATAGGTGATGCGACAGCGCGCAGAGAAAAAGAACAGGCAGCACAAAGTGATCAAGTCGCGCAATTTGTTGAAGCAAGCACCTAAGACTTCTGCTCACTCACAAACACAAAGCCCGGCATCGCCGGGCTTTGTTTTTTCTGATTCACTACTTGCTACACATCACTTAACGTCTTTGGGATCGACCACTCGAATCACTTCACCTTCGAACACCCCGTCGTTGCTAGCCTGTGCCTCACGCCGCGCTTCGGGCGTAGCGACACTGCGCATGATGCGTATCTGCTTCCTGATCGCGCGCGTCTTCCACCAGAAATAAGCAAAAGCGATAGTGCCTACGACTAGGATGACCACCAGCAACACCGCCGAGAACATCAGCACCAAGGCGAACATCGCCACGGTGATGACCAGAGCCACCAGCTTGCGTAGCGGCCCAACAGATTGGGCAGGGCCATTCAATTCTTTTCTCATTCGTATTCGACTCTGAGTTTTAGGAGGGGATCAAGCTGCCTTGAGCATGAAGTCGACATGGATAGCATCGTATGGAAACACGATCATTCCGTCATCGGTCTTGGACAAAAGTCCTGCATTGAGTAACGCAGTCACGTCGCCATGTACCGCTTTGACATCGCGCTCGACCCGACGGGCGGCCTCACGAATTGAGATCGCTCCTGCGCCGGTCATGGCGTTCAGCAGTTCCCAGCGTTTGCCAGACAGTACCTTGAACAGCAATTCAGGCGATTCGAAACTCACACGTGGTGATGAGGCTTTACCACTCTTCCACGCCTGAGTGAAATCCCCCAGAGTGTCGCTCAAGGGACGGACATCAATCGTTACTGTTTTCATCACGCCACCTCCTTACATCTTCGAAGAAATCTGCCACCAACTTTTCAGCCGAGACAAAACGATATTTAGATTCTTTGCCTGCTACATGTCTGTGGTCACCCTTACCAGCTTCGTTGTCGTAGCGAAGCACGCACGTACCAGCGACCACGAAGGCCAACCGATATTTATAGGGATGAGCGCTAGCAGATAGCGGCTCTGGTAATTCCCAAAGCACCAGCTCCGCAAATGCCTGTTCTGAGACCGGAACACGACGATTGAATAATTCACGCGCTTTCATGTTGGAGACAATAACAACAGACTCGACTGTTGTCAATTGCTCCAACGGGCGGCGATCGCATGAATCCTTAGCCCTTCTCGAACCTCATGACACCCGCCTTGCAATCCACCTTGATGGTGTCTTTCGCGGCGAACTGTCCTTCGAGGATGTGCTTGGCCAGTGGATTCTCCAACTGCGCCTGTATCGCACGCTTCAGCGGACGTGCACCATACACCGGATCGAAGCCTGCGTTGGCGATTTCGGCAAGTGCTGCTTCGCTCACGTCCAACTTCATCTCCATCGCTGCTAGTCGTTTCTCCAGATACTGCAACTGGATGCGCGCGATGCTCTTGATGTTCTTTTCGTCTAGGGCATGGAACACCACGACCTCGTCGATACGGTTGATGAACTCAGGACGGAAGTAGGTCTTCACCTCGCCCATCACGGCCAGCTTCACCACTTGGTAATCGTCGCCTTGCATCTGTTGAATCATCTGTGAACCCAAGTTCGAAGTCATCACGATGACGGTGTTCTTGAAGTCCACGGTGCGACCTTGACCATCAGTCATGCGACCATCGTCCAGCGCCTGTAGCAGCACGTTGAACACGTCGGGGTGCGCCTTCTCCACTTCGTCCAGCAGGATGACGCTGTAGGGTTTGCGACGCACCGCTTCGGTCAGACCTCCGCCTTCTTCATAGCCAACATAGCCAGGAGGCGCGCCAATCAAACGGGCGACAGAATGCTTTTCCATGTACTCGCTCATGTCGATACGAATGAGATGGTCTTCTGAATCAAACATGAATCCGGCCAGTGCCTTGCACAGCTCGGTCTTGCCCACGCCGGTGGGGCCGAGAAACAGGAAGGAACCATAGGGACGATTAGGATCCGACAGGCCGGATCGTGAGCGGCGGATGGCGTCGGACACGAGACGCACCGCCTCGTCCTGCCCCACCACGCGCTCGTGCAACTTCTCTTCCATCTTGAGCAGCTTATCGCGCTCGCCCGTCATCATCTTGCTCACGGGGATGCCAGTGGCACGACTCACCACTTCGGCGATCTCTTCCGCGCCGACTTGCGTGCGCAACAACTTGTTTTTGTTCGCACCACCTTCGGCTTCGCGTTGGGCTGCTTCTTTCATCTTAGCTTCGAGTTGCGGCAACTTGCCGTATTGCAGCTCGGCCACTTTTTCCAGCTTGCCTTCGCGTTGCAAACGCACGATCTCGGCGCGCATGGCCTCGATCTCTTCCTTTACGGTGGCCGCACCTTGGGCTGCGCCCTTCTCTGCTTTCCATACTTCTTCGAGGTCGGCGTATTCACGCTCCAACTTTTTGATCTCGACTTCGATCAACTCGAAGCGTTTCTTCGAGGCTTCGTCTTTCTCTTTCTTCACTGCTTCGCGCTCGATCTTCAACTGGATCAAACGACGTTCGAGTTTATCCATCACCTCTGGCTTGGAATCGATCTCCATCTTCATGCGAGATGCCGCCTCGTCGATGAGGTCGATGGCTTTATCTGGCAGGAAGCGGTCGGTGATGTAGCGATGCGACAGTTCCGCCGCTGCGACGATGGCAGGGTCGGTGATCTCGACACCGTGATGCACTTCGTATTTCTCTTTCAAGCCGCGCAGGATGGCAATGGTGGATTCCACCGAGGGTTCATCCACCAAGACTTTTTGGAAACGACGTTCCAGTGCTGCATCTTTCTCGATGTATTTGCGGTACTCATCCAGCGTGGTCGCGCCGACGCAGTGCAGTTCGCCGCGCGCCAGCGCAGGCTTGAGCATGTTGCCTGCATCCATCGCCCCATCTGCCTTGCCAGCGC
>PNNY01000038.1 GCA_013824485.1 Sideroxydans sp. | reverse complement strand
CAGCCAATGTGCAGCAACGGCGAGATATTCATCTTGCGTGAAGGGATAGAACGATATCCACAAGCCGAAGCGTTCCGACAGCGACACTTTCTCTTCCACGCTCTCAGCAGGATGAATCTCATCCCCCACATATTTCGTAGCGAGATTGTCTTGCATGTAATCGGGCATCAGATGGCGACGGTTTGATGTCGCGTAGATGAGCAGATTGTCGGAAAAGGCGACCAGATCGCCATCCAACGCAGCTTTGAGCGCTTGATAGCCAGGCTCAGCATCATTGAAAGAAAGGTCGTCGCAATACAAGATGAATCGTTCCGTGCGCCCTTGCACCAGCCCCACGATATGCGACAAATCTGTCAGTCCCTGTTTGTCGATCTGAATGACACGCAATCCTTGTGCGGCATATTCATTCAACAGTGCTTTCACCAGTGAAGATTTACCCGTGCCTCGCGCACCCGACAACAGCACATTGTTAGCCGTGCCGCCCCGCACGAACTGCAGTGTGTTCTGCTGGATGCGCTGTTTCTGGTCGTCGATACCCGAAAGGTCGACAAGCGAGATGCGTTGGAAATTGGGAACAGGATGTAAGGTGCGCTGCTGGTGATCCCAGCGAAATGCGGCGGCAGCTTGCCAGTCTGGTGCCTGAGGCAGCGCGTTAGGTAGGATGGTTTCAAGGCGAGTAAGCAGGCCTTCGGCGCGGGAGAGGAATTGGTCTAACTTATCCATCGATCTCTTTCCTCTCCCACATAGGAGTGCTGGATCAGCTTCTGTAGCTAGCGTTGATCTTCACGTAATCGTAAGAGAAATCGCATGTCCACAACGTCGCGTTCGCTGCCCCTCGATTGAGTACCACGCGAATCGTGATGTCGCTCTGCTGCATCACACGTGCCCCATCTTCTTCCTGATAACTCTTTGCGCGTCCGCCGTTCTCTGCGACCAGCACATCATCCAGATAGACCCTTAGTTTCTCCACGTCCAAATCGGTTACACCCGCGTAGCCGATGGCAGCTAGGATGCGCCCCAAGTTCGGATCGGAAGCGAAGAACGCTGTCTTGATCAAAGGGGAATGTGCGATGGCGTAGCCGATCTTGCGGCACTCGGCCTCGTCTTTGCCGCCTTCCATCTGGATGGTGATGAATTTGGTCGCACCCTCGCCGTCACGCACGATGGCTTGTGCCAAAATGGTAGCGACTTCGGTGACGACCGCTTGCATCGCCGCACGGCTCGCAGCGTCGATACTCACGCCACTCTTACCCGTAGCAATCAACATCAACGCATCGTTGGTGGAAGTATCGCCGTCGACAGTGATGCAATTGAATGAACGATTCGCGGCCTCACTCACCATTTGCTGCAACATCGGCTGCGCGATGGTGGCATCCGTAGCGATGTATCCCAGCATGGTCGCCATATTGGGGTGGATCATGCCGGAGCCTTTTGACATACCCGTCACCGTCACCGTCTTGCCACCGATCTGCACTTGGCGCGATACCGCCTTGGCGACGATGTCAGTCGTCATAATGGCTTGTGAGGCATCGAACCAGTTATCCACTTTAAGATTTGAAATCGCGGCAGGCATCCCTGCGACGATCTTATCGACTGGAAGCGGCTCCATGATGACGCCGGTGGAATACGGCAACACCTGCTCGACTGCACAGCCCAACAACTTGGCTAGTTCAGCACACGTCGTGCGTGCTGCGTCCATGCCTTGTTCGCCTGTTCCCGCATTCGCGTTGCCCGTATTGACCAACAACGCGCGTATGCCCTTACCCGCTGCCAGATGATTTTTTGCCAAGGTGACGGGTGCGGCACAGAAGCGATTGGTGGTGAACACACCTGCCACCGTCGCACCTTCCTCAAGCTTGATGACCAACAAGTCTTTACGATTGGGGCGTTTGATACCCGCTTCAGCGATACCCAAAGAAACGCCCGCAACGGGCAACAAAGAACCCGCAACGGGCGCAGAGAGATTCACAGGCATGTTAGAAACGTCCGCCAGTCTTGTACAGATAGTTGGTCATCTCAACGGACTGCGCGTTCATGCGACGTACGATGCCGTGCGTGTGGCGCACGATGCCGCGCATCACGTAGTAAACGATGGCAGGTTGAGAATTCAACAGAGACTCGAATTTGCAACGTTCTAACAGCAACACTTTGCAATCGGTCTTGGCTACGATGGTCGCACTGATCTGCGAGACGTTACCGCCGACGAAGGTGATGATGCCAGCCAAGTCTCCGGGTTGTAGCAAATGCAACGTAGCCTGCTCACCGCCCACATGTGCAGTTGCTTCCACCTCGCCACCCGCCAATACGATCAAGGTGTTCTTCAGGCGTTCTTCACCGGGCTTCAAAAGTGCTTGCCCTGCCTTGAATTCCACGACCTCGAACAACTGGCCCAGCGATTCGATCTCCGCATCGCGCAGTTCTTCGGTCAAAGTGGAGCTATGTAATGTTTGCAGAATCAGGTCATCAATCGGCATGCTTTTCTCCTAGTGAAATCACTACGTTCAATTCAACTTACCATGGCATTGCTTGTACTTCTTACCCGAACCGCAGGGACAAGGATCGTTACGTCCAACCTTTTCGCCTTCGCGCACGAAGGGCTTGTGCTCTTCATCTTGCTGCGCAGGTTGCGCCAACGCCTCTTCATAGTCGGCATGATGATACTGCACATTTTCGGGCGTATGGGGCGCTTCAGCCGCAGCCACATCTGCCTCGCTACGGATCTGCACATTCATCAATGTCTGCGTCACATCACGCTTGATCGAGTCCAGCATGTTCGAGAACAACTCAAACGCCTCGCGCTTGTATTCCTGCTTGGGATTCTTCTGCGCGTAACCACGCAGATGGATGCCTTGGCGCAGATGATCCAGCGCAGCCAAGTGTTCGCGCCAATGCTGATCCAAAGTCTGCAACATGACGATGCGCTCATAGCCATGCATCACCTCTCCGCTGACCTGCTCTACCTTGGCTTGATACTGCTTGTGCGCAGCTTCGATGATACGGTTCAGCAGCCCATCCTGATCGAGCTGTTTGTCCTCTTCCATCCATTGCGCCAATGGCAGATTCACTTGGAATTCAGCAATCAGCGCCTTCTCCAATCCGGGCACATCCCACTGTTCTTCCATGCTGCCATGCGGCAGATATTCCGCGAACAGATCGTTCAACACACCTTCACGCATCGCAGTGATGGTCTCGCTGATGTCAGTCGCTTCGAGCAATTCCGCACGTTGTTGGTAGATGACTTTACGCTGATCGTTGGCGACATCGTCATACTCCAATATCTGCTTTCGCATATCGAAGTTACGCGCCTCCACTTTGCGCTGCGCATTCTCGATGGCGCGTGTCACCCATGTATGCTCGATAGCTTCGCCTTCGGGCAACTTGAACTTGTTCATGATGGCCGCGACACGGTCCGATGCGAAGATACGCAACAGTGGGTCTTCCAGCGACAGATAGAATCGGCTGGAACCGGGGTCGCCCTGACGGCCAGAACGACCACGCAGTTGATTGTCCACGCGACGCGATTCATGACGCTCGGTACCGATGATGTGTAGACCGCCACTTGCAACGACTTGCTCATGTATCGGTTGCCATGCAGCTCGCAGTTGTGCGACACGTTGCTCGCGCGCTGCTGCATCCATACTTTCATCCATGCGCACCAACTCGATCGGTTTCTCGACGTTACCGCCCAACACGATGTCGGTACCGCGACCCGCCATGTTGGTAGCGATGGTGATCATCTTGGGGCTACCGGCTTGCGCGATGATCTCAGCCTCGCGTGCATGTTGTTTTGCATTCAAGACTTGATGCGGCAGCTTGGCTTTTTCCAACAGGCTAGAGAGCAACTCGGAAGTCTCGATGGAAGTCGTACCCACCAACACTGGCTGGCCGCGCTCATAACAGTCACGCACATCGGCAATGACAGCCGTGTATTTTTCCTGTGCACTCAGAAAGACCTTGTCCATCATGTCCTTGCGCACCGTTGGACGATGCGGCGGAATGATGACGGTCTCTAGGTTGTAGATGGATTGGAATTCGAACGCTTCAGTATCGGCCGTACCTGTCATGCCGGACAGTCTGTTGTACATACGGAAATAGTTTTGGAAAGTGATCGATGCCAGCGTCTGGTTCTCTTTCTGGATCGCCACACCTTCTTTGGCCTCGACCGCTTGATGCAGACCATCCGACCAACGACGCCCAGCCATCAGTCGTCCCGTAAACTCATCCACGATGACCACTTCATCGTTCTGAATGACGTAATGTTGATCCAGATGGAACAAGTTATGTGCGCGCAACGCAGCGTACAAATGATGGATCAAAGTGATGTTGGCAGGGTCGTACAGACTGCCGCCTATTGGCAACAGACCCGCTTGAGCAAGTAAACGCTCCGCATGCTCGTGACCGATCTCGCTCAGCAATATCTGATGGTTCTTCTCATCGACGTGGTAGTCACCTTCAGCAGTCTCATCCGCTTGACGCACTAGGCTAGGTGCCAGCTTGTTCATCGCGGTGTAGATGTCGAGATTGTCTTCCGCTTGACCCGAGATGATGAGCGGCGTGCGTGCCTCATCGATCAAGATGGAGTCGACCTCATCCACCACAGCGAAATTCAAACCACGCTGAAAACGCTCATTCGCCTGCGCCGCCATGTTGTCGCGCAGATAGTCGAAACCGAACTCATTGTTCGTGCCGTAGGTGATGTCCGCCGCATACGCTGCTTGCTTATCAGCGTGATCCATATTGGATAGGATGACGCCCACCGATAGCCCCAAGAAGCGATACAGACGCCCCATCCAATCCGCATCGCGGGAAGCCAAGTAATCATTGACCGTCACCACATGGACGCCCTTACCGGACAAGGCATTCAGATACGCCGGCAAGGTCGCCATCAGCGTCTTACCTTCGCCCGTGCGCATCTCGGCGATCTTGCCGTAGTGCAGCACCATGCCGCCGATCAGCTGCACATCGAAATGACGCATCTGCAAGGCGCGCTTACCGCCTTCGCGCACGACGGCGAACGCCTCCGGCAGGATGTCATCGAGTGTCGTGCCGTTTTGCACGCGTTGCTTGAACTCCTCCGTCTTTGCGCGCAACGCATCATCGGATAGCGCTGCCATCTCCGCCTCAAGGGCATTGATACGCGTCACAGTTTGACGATACTGCTTGAGCAAGCGGTCATTACGGCTACCGAATACGGACTTCAACAATTTGGAGATCATGCTGTTATTTTCTTAAACGACGGTTACAAACACGGTGACTTCTCTAAATCCAAATTTCGTCGCAATACTGCGTTGCTCACGAAAAAATCGCTCCTTACATATAAAACATATGCTGCGTCGCAATTTTTCGTTCGCGCCTTGTCTTGCTTAGAACTTTGAATTTATAGAAGCCCCCGCAAATAAAAAAGGGTGAGGCTCACACCTCACCCCGCTATGAATTGGAACGCCTCAACTGGCTGCTTTTTGCAGGAAGCGTACCGGATTCTGCGCGGTGCCTTTGTATCTCACTTCAAAGTGCAGGTGGTTACCCGTAGATCGGCCTGTACTGCCGACTTTTGCGATCTCGTGACCTCGCCTGACCACATCACCCACCTTCACCAGCAACTTGGACGCATGCGCGTAACGCGTGATGACCTCATTGCCGTGATCTATCTCGACCATATTACCATACTGAGGATGCGTGTCCGCGAACACCACCACACCGCCTGCTGAAGCGAAGATGGGCGTGCCCGCTGGCACCATGTAATCCACACCTTCATGCATCGCATTGTGCCCAGTGAACGGATCGATACGCCAGCCAAAATTGGATGCATACCAAGCCGAAGTGATAGGAGCGACCGACGGCAACATCTTTTTATCCAAACGATCCTGCTGCAACAGGGTCTCTAGGGCGACCAACTTGTCGCTACGATCTCGCAACAACTCACTCAACCCAGCCATCTGCTGCTCCATCGACTCCAATGAAACATCCTGCTGCGGCGCGACTGGTATGTAAGGGCCGCCCTGAGCTGGCACTTGATCGAAGGAGAACTCTTGTGGCTTCATGCCCGTCAGCTTAGCAAGGCGTGAACCCAAGCCATCCAAGCGTTGCAACTGCGCTTGCATCTGCCCTAAGCGCATCGCCATCGCATCCAAGCTCTTGCGCAGATAAGCCTGTTGCTTCTGCTGCTCAGCCTCTTGTGCACTGGCCAACCAAGCGCGCAACTCGTTACTCACGGCACCCGGCTGGAAACGAACGATGGCATACTGCACCGTCAACACAGCGGCTAAGAACAAACCCATGGCGAGAACAGCCACCACAGCCAAGTGTGTTCCGGTCAGCGTGATACTGCGCGCTTTTGCAAATCGATTCGAAACTAGAATAATATTCAAACGGATACTCCTTTTAACGCGACGCTGAATTAACGTGACCTATCGACTGAACGCTTTCTTGGCTTCAAACCAAGACCTGAGACGACTCTCTCAGCAAGTCGATCGACTTGCCACGCTCCAACGTCACTATCAACAGCTCGCGCCTGCCTCGTTGTCCCGCTCCAGCCACGTGATGCAGCTAGACGGTCAGACGCTGATCCTCGGTGCAGACAACGGGGCGGTAGCCGCCAAATTGCGCCAGATCAGCAGCGAGCTGATTTCCTTATTTTTAACAAGGGGATGCGAGGTTACTGGAATTCAAATCAGGGTGCAAGTCCGAGCCCAACCCCAAGTCGAGCCGCCCCGCCCCAGAAAAGTCGGCGAAAGCGCGAAAAAGGCACTAGAAGAGTTCGCAGTCGAGCTTGCGGATAGTCCGCTCAAGGATGCGCTTCAGCGCCTAGCAAAGCGCCGTTAAAGCAATACCCGCCAAGCAACCAGCCCAAATCGCTCTAATAGATAGAGGGCGCCGAAAACCAGCAACGCGAAGACGATGAATCGCACCACCTGCCAAGCGAAACGCAGGTATCGTTGGTCACGAGTAAAGATATAAGCCCCAAAGGAAGCCACGATGAGCAAGGCCGAGATCAGGACCGCCAGCCGGATGAGCACGATAGCCTCGGGTTAGGCCGCTTGCAGTTGCAGACGCAGGAAGTCTGGCGCTTCCTCAGCCTTGTCGAAAGTGACGAACTCCCAAGCAGACTCGTCTGCCAACAGAGCGCGGCACAGTGCATTGTTCAACGCATGTCCGGATTTGTAGCCAGAGAAAGCACCAATCAAAGGATGCCCCAATAGATACAGGTCGCCGATGGCATCCAATACCTTGTGCTTGACGAACTCGTCATCGAAACGCAAGCCATCCGGATTGATGACGCGGTATTCGTCCATCACGATAGCGTTGTCAAGATTGCCCCCTAAAGCCAAGCCCTGCGCGCGCATGTTCTCCACGTCCTGCATGAAACCAAAGGTACGTGCGCGGCTGACTTCCTTTATATAGGAGTTCACTCCCAGATCGACCGTCACATTCTGTTTGGTATTGGCAAACACGGGGTGGGCGAAGTTGATGGTGAAGTTCAGCTTGTAGCCGTAGTAAGGCTCGAAGCGAACCCACTTGTCGCCATCTTTGACTTCCACGGTCTTCTTGATGCGCATGAATTTCTTGGCCGCCGCTTGCTCGACCAAGCCCGCCGATTGCAGCAAGAAGATGAACGTCCCCGCACTACCGTCCATGATGGGCAGCTCAGGGCTGCTCAACTCGACGATGGCGTTATCGATACCCAAGCCCGCCAGCGCCGACATCAGATGCTCGACCGTTGCGATACGTGCACCGTTACTTTCAAGACAAGTAGAAAGACGCGTGTCATGCACCGCATGCGCTTCGGCACGGATATCGACAGGATGTGCCAAATCGACGCGACGGAACACGATGCCCGTATCCACGGCAGCTGGACGCAAGGTCAGATAGACCTTCTCGCCCGTGTGCAGACCGACACCCGTCGCCTGCACCATCGTCTTCAATGTACGTTGCTTGACCATATCCGTTCCGTTCGATGAACTACGCTCGAAGTTTAGCACAGGCTGATATTGCTCCTCAGCCGCGACGCCTCACTTCGAACGCGATCAGTCCGCCTGTTTACGCAAGAACGATGGGATATCCAACGTGTCCACGCCGGACTGTCTCATCGCTTCCACCGCTTCGCGATGACGACCGGTGCGAATCACAGCAGGCATATCCAACTCGCTGTAGTCGATGCTCGGTGCATCGTGGGTGCCAGTGCGCAATTGCTGTTGTGGCACCAGCACTGGTTTGGGTTGCTGTTTACGCACCACAGAACCCAGACCCGTTGCCACGATGGTCACGCGCATCTCGTCGCCCATGTCTTCATCGAACACGGAACCGACGATGACGGTCGCTTCGCTAGCTGCAAATTGGAAGCAGTTCATCACTTCGTGCAACTCTTCCAACGTCAGGTTGCTGCTGGATGTGATGTTGACCAACACGCCACGCGCGCCGGACAGATCGATGTCTTCCAACAATGGGCTAGCGATGGCTTGTTCGGCGGCGCGTTGTGCACGACCTTCGCCAGAAGCAGAAGCCGCCCCCATCATCGCCATACCGTTCTCAGACATCAGCGTGCACACGTCAGCGAAGTCCACATTGACCATGCCGGGAACATTGATGACTTCGGCGATACCTGCCACTGCGCCTTGCAACACACCGTTCGCCGCCTTGAATGCTTCTGGCAGAGTGGTCTTGCCGCCCAGCACTTCCATCAATTTCGCATTCGGCACGATGATGAGAGAGTCTACATTAGCCGCCAGCTCTTCGATACCTTGTTGTGCAAGGGTCATGCGCTTGCCTTCGAACACGAACGGCTTGGTGACTACAGCGACGGTCAAGATGCCCATCTCCTTAGCCACCTGCGCCACGATTGGTGCGGCACCTGTCCCGGTGCCGCCGCCCATACCCGCAGTGATGAACACCATGTTTGCGCCACGGATCATGTCGGCGATGCGCTCACGGTCTTCTTCCGCCGCCGCTTGACCGACTGCTGGCTTGGCACCTGCACCCAAACCTTTTGTCAAAGCTGCGCCGATCTGCAACTGGATACTCGCCTTGCTGCGTTTTAGCGCCTGAGCATCCGTATTGATCGCGATGAACTCGACACCTTGCACGCCTTGCTCGATCATGTGGTCGATTGCATTGCCACCGCAACCACCCACGCCAATCACCTTGATCACTGCCCCTTCAGGTTGTGCATCTAAGAGTTCGAAAGCCATCATTTTCTCCTTTAGTTAAATTCAAATACGAAATACAAATAAATCAAAACACCCCAATTAAAAATTCCCTTTGAACCAATCCTTCATCTTTTCCATCACATCCTTGAACGAACCCGAATTCACGCGCGACACTTCATTCCGCTGATACCGCTCCAAGCCGTACACCAACAGACCAACCCCAGTCGCATAGCGCGGCGTCTTCACCACCGAAGACAAACCGCCGATATTGCGGGGCACTCCCAATCTCACTGGCAGATGGAATATCTCTTCAGCCAACTCCACCATGCCCTGCATCGCACTGCTACCGCCCGTGATGACGATGCCCGACGACAACAAGTCTTCGTATCCACTGCGACGCAACTCGGTCTGCACCAAGGAATACAACTCTTCGATACGCGGCTCGATCACCTCGGCCAAGGTCTGGCGCGACAACATGCGTGAGCTGCGCTCACCCACCCCCGGCACTTCGATGGGCGCATCGGGTGCCAACTGGCGCAGTGCACAGCCATATTTGATCTTGATGTCTTCCGCGTCTTTGGTCGGCGTGCGCAAGGCCATGGCGATGTCGTTAGTGATCTGATCACCTGCGATAGGGATTACCGCCGTGTGACGTATCGCGCCGCCAGTGAAGATCGCCACATCGGTCGTGCCGCCGCCGATATCGATCAAGCACACGCCCAATTCGCGCTCGTCATCCGCCAACACCGCCTTGCTCGATGCCAAGGGCTGCAAGATCATCTCGTTCACTTCCAAGCCGCAGCGATGGATGCACTTCAAGATGTTCTGCACCGCAGACACCGCCCCCGTGACGATGTGGATCTCGACTTCCAGACGCATGCCGCTCATGCCTTTCGGTTTTTTGATGCCCTCTTGTCCGTCGATGTTGAACTCCTGCTCCAGGATATGCAGGATCTGCTGGTCGCTGGGCAGGCTGATGGAACTCGCCGTCTCGATGGCGCGATCGATGTCGGCTTGTGCGACTTCCTTGTCCTTGATCTTGATCATGCCGTGCGCATTCGAGCTGCGGATGTGACCGCCCGCGATACCGGTATAGACCGCCTGTATCTTGCAGTCCGCCATCAACTCGGCCTCTTGCAAAGCCTGCTGGATAGTGCCGACCGTGGCATCGATGTTCACCACCATGCCCTTCTTCATGCCGGATGACTCGGTCATGCCCGCACCGATCACTTCCAACGTTCCCTCGGCGGTCACTTCGGCCACGATGCACGCGATCTTCGATGTGCCGATGTCCAAACCAACGATCAGATTCTTACTTTCTTTACTCATCTTTACTCCCTCAAACTTCACTGCCTGGCATATATGCCGAGAACCCATTGCGATAACGCAGATCCACACGTCGCACCGTCTGTGCGCTGACGGCCAAGCTGTACGGATAGACCTTCACGAAACGCGCCAAACGCGCTTGCATCTCTTCCCGCCCCAACTCCAACACCATGCCGCTATCCAACTTGACCTGCCATGCGAATCGCGGTGACAAACTGATCTGGCTTATCCTTTGTTGCATCGGCAACAAAGTCTCACTCAACTCGCCATACAACTTGGTCACCTGCAGCGCAGACTCTGGCTGACCGATGAAGTCCGGCAACATGTCCACGGTCTGCGCTACAAACACCTCTCCATGCGTGTTCACCAATGCCGTCTTGTTCCAGCGCGCCAATGCCACGTGTTCTTCCACATCCACTTTCAAGCCCCACGGGAACTTGCGCCTTACACTCACCTTGCGTACCCAAGGCAAGGTCTCAAATCCTTGACGCGCACGCTCCAGATCGACGGTGAAGAAATTCCCACTCACCTGCTCGCGCACCACTTTCTGCAAAGCTTCTTCCGACACCCGTTGTGGCGCTGCCACCAACTCCACCGTGTTCAGCGGAAACTCCGGCAGGCGCAACACATAGCGCACCGCGCTCACCAACACCAACACCACGCTTACGCCAAACAACAGATTGGCGATGGCACGGAGAAGGGAATGGTTATCCCACATGCGCTGCTTCCAACACTTGCACCACCAATTGCTCGAAACTGATGCCTGCTTCACGTGCCGCCATCGGCACCAAGCTGTGGTCAGTCATGCCAGGCGAGGTGTTCACTTCTAACAGATATGCGCTGCCATCCGTGCCGCGCAGGAAATCCACACGCCCCCAACCTTGACCACCAATGACAGCGAACCCCTGCTGTGCCAGCGCTTGCATCTCGGCTTCTTGTTCAGCGCTCAAACCACAAGGGCACAGGTAGCGCGTGTCATCGCGCAGATACTTCGCCTCGTAGTCGTAGAACTCGTTCGCAGGCTCGATCTTGATGACAGGCAATGCACGACCATTCAAGATCGCTGCCGTGTATTCACCGCCACCGATGAAACGTTCTGCGATCACCAACTTGTCGTGCTTGGCAGCTTCTTCGTAAGCAGCCTTCAGCTCACTGACTTGTTTCACTTTGCTGATACCAACACTTGAACCCTCGTTCGCCGGCTTCACGAACAGCGGCAGTCCCAGGCGTTGCACCACTGCATCCCAATCGCTGTGCTCGTTCAACATCATGAAGTCAGGAATAGGCAAACCCGCTGCCTGCCAGATCATCTTGGTGCGCCACTTATCCATAGCGATGGAAGAAGCCATCACACCGCTGCCGGTGTAAGGGATGCCCATCAACTCCAGCGCGCCTTGTACCGTTCCGTCCTCGCCATAACGTCCGTGCAGCGCGATGAACACGCGATCGAAGCGCTCATCCAGTAGGTTGTGCAAGTCTCGTTTCGCAGGATCGAATGCGTGCGCATCCACGCCACTACGTTGCAACGCCGCCAATACCGCTGCGCCACTCTTCAGAGACACTTCGCGCTCTGCCGAACGTCCGCCGAACAACACCGCCACTTTCCCAAATCTCGTCACTGCAATTTCTCCCCAACTATCTTCACTTCGGGATGTAACTCGACACCCGTCTGCCTCAATACCGTTGTTCGCACTTCATTAATCAAATCCTCAATATCCGTCGCCGTCGCATCGCCGATGTTCACAATGAAGTTGGCATGCTTCTCCGACACTTGCGCCCCCCCGATGGTCTTGCCCTTCAACCCGCAACCTTCGATCAACTTCGCCGCGTGATTGCCTTCTGGATTGCGGAACACCGAACCGCAGTTAGGCAGTTGGAGCGGCTGGCTGGCACTGCGCTTCTCCATCAATACCTTGATGTCTTGGCGCGCCTTTTCCACATCGCCTGCTTCCAACTTCAACCATGCGCCAACGAAGAACTCTTCGCTCGATTCACGCAAAGTGACATGGCGATAGCCGATGTCGTATTCCTGCGGTGTGCGTTCCAGCAACTCGCCACGGCGCGTCAACACTTGCACGCGCACTACCTTTTGCCATGTCTCGCTGCCGTAGCAGCCTGCGTTCATCGCCAGCATGCCGCCCATCGTTCCCGGGATGCCCACGAAGAACTCCGCACCACACAGATGGTTGCTCGCCGCAAAGCGCGCCAACTTGGCACCCGCCACCCCCGCTTGCACGTAGATAAGATCACCTTCCATACGCAACTCGGTCAGTGCGCCCAACATCAACAACAGCGTGCCCTTGTAACCGCCATCACGTACCAGCAAGTTACTTCCCAGTCCCACCGCCATCAGCGGCTCTTGCACAGGTAGTTGCTGCAAGAAACATTGCAGATCGGCTAAGTCAGCCGCTTGATACATGCGCTTGGCGACACCGCCTGCACGCCAACTGGTATGGCGGCGCATGTCCACATCGAAGCTCAACTCACCCCGAAGTGTTTGCGCTGTGAACTGTGTCGGTTCGCTCATCTTCATTTCATCTGCTTCACTAGGTTCGGCACACCGCCGATGCTGCCCGCACCCATGGTCAACACCACATCGCCATCGCGCGCCATCTGCAAAATGGTCTGCGGCATGTCGGCGATGCTCTCGACGAACACAGCCTCGTTCTGCCCCGCCACACGCAAGGCATGCATCAAGGCACGTCCATCGGCCGCGACGATGGGCTGCTCACCCGCCGCATACACCTCAGCCAGTGCTAGCGCATCCACGCCACTCAATACCTTCACGAAGTCTTCGAACAAGTCGCGCGTACGGGTGAAGCGATGCGGTTGGAAGGCCAACAACAAACGTCGACCCGGGAATGCGCCGCGCGCCGCCGCCAGCGTCGCTTTCATCTCCACTGGGTGATGACCATAGTCGTCGATGAGCGTGAACGAACCACCAGAAGCAAGTGGTATCTCGCCATAGCGTTGCATGCGGCGACCCACGCCTTCGAATTCCGCCAAGCCGGCTACGATCGCTTCTTCCGACACGCCCACTTCCAGCGCGACAGCAATGGCCGCCAATGAGTTCAACACGTTGTGCAAACCTGCCAAGTTGAGCGTGACATCCAGATCGATAGGCACGGTGTTGTGACGGCACAGCGCGGTGAAGCGCATCTTTCCACCTTCGTGACGCACGTTCACCGCGCGTATCTGCGCCCCTTCGCTGAAACCATAAGTTGTGATCGGCTTGCTGATGCGTGGCAGGATGTCGCGCACGTTCTCATCGTCCACACACAACATGGCGCGACCATAGAACGGCAAGCGCTCAATGAAATCGACGAAGGCTTGCTTCAATTTATTGAAGTCGTGGCCGTAGGTCTCCATGTGGTCAGCGTCAATGTTGGTGATGACCGCCAAGATGGGTGTGAGGTAGAGGAAGGACGCATCCGACTCGTCTGCTTCCGCCACGATGAACTCACCCGTGCCCAAGCGTGCGTTCGCGCCGCTGCTATTCAGGCGGCCGCCGATGACGAAGGTCGGGTCGTAGCCGCCTTTCGCCAACACGCTGGTCACCAGCGAGGTCGTGGTGGTCTTGCCATGTGTGCCCGCCACCGCGATACCCTGACGCAAGCGCATTAATTCCGCCAACATCACCGCACGCGGCACGATGGGGATGCGACGCTCACGTGCCGCGACCACCTCGGGGTTGTCCGCCTTCACTGCCGTCGACGTCACCACTGCATCGGCGTCTTGCAGATTTTTTGTGTCATGACCGTAATGGATGGTCGCCCCCAAGGTCTTCAAACGTTGCGTCACGCCGCTCTCTGCCAAGTCGGAGCCGCTCACTTGGAAACCCAAGTTGAGCAACACCTCGGCGATACCGTTCATACCGGAACCGCCGATGCCAACGAAGTGGATGTGTTTGATCTTATGTTTCATGCTGCCAATTCCTTGCAAACGTTCACCACCGATTGCGTCGCTTCGGGTTTAGCCAAGCCACGCGCCGCTATCGCCATCGCTTTCAACTTTTCTCTATCCAAGTCCCGCAACAGTTGCGCCAACTTCTCTGCGTTCAAATCTGTTTGTGGCAACAACACCGCCGCGCCCTTCTCACTCAGGAAGCGCGCGTTGTAGGTCTGGTGATCGTCCACTGCGAAGGGAAACGGCACGAGCACACTCGCCACACCCGCCGCTGCCAACTCGGCGATGGTGAGCGCACCGGCTCGGCAGATCACCACATCGGCATTTGCATACTGGTTCGCCATGTCATCGAGGAACGCACGTACATCTGCTTTCATACCGGCTTGCTCGTACAACTTTTCCACGGTGTCGAAATGCTTCTTGCCAGTCTGATGCAATACGTTGGGACGCTCTGCTTCACTCATCAACGCCAATGCTTTCGGCAAGGCTTCGTTCAGCGCCTGCGCCCCCAAACTGCCACCGACCACCAACACATTCAACTTGCCGCTGCGATTTGCGAAACGTGTTTGCGGCTCGGCCACTGCCGCGATGTCGGCGCGCACAGGATTGCCACACCATGTGGTTTTCTTGAGCACATCGGGGAAGCCGCTCAACACACGCGTCGCCAACTTCGCCAGCACTTTGTTGCTCATGCCCGCGATGGAGTTCTGTTCATGGATGACCAGTGGACGGCGCAAGATGGCAGCCATCAATCCGCCCGGCATGGTGATGTAGCCGCCCATGCCTAACACCACATCAGGACGAT
>PNNY01000037.1 GCA_013824485.1 Sideroxydans sp. | reverse complement strand
TCGAGGTGATCGGTGCATCCTGAAGCTGTTGCTGAATCAGTGCCACTTTGCTGTATTGAGAAACGAATGACTCGACGCAATCGGGGTCGAAGTGTGAGCCCGAGTGGGTGACGATGTATTCCAGTGCGCGCTCGTTCGTCCAAGCTTGTTTATATGGGCGCACCGATGTCAATGCATCATAGACATCCGCCACGGCGACGATGCGTGATTCGAGCGGGATATCTTTCCCCATTAGCCCATTTGGGTATCCGCTGCCATCGAATTTCTCGTGATGACCCAGAGAGATTTCTGCGGCGAGTGCGATGAACATCGATTTGCTACTGTGCAGCATGTTGTAGCCGATCATAGGATGGTTCTGCATCTGTTTGAACTCATCTGGCAGCAGCTTGCCAGGTTTGAGCAGGATGTTGTCGGGAATGCCTATCTTGCCTATGTCATGCATCGGTGCGGCGATCTCGATGAGTTCGCAGCGTTCTTGCGGCAATCCCAAGCCTTCGGCGATCAGTCGCGCGAACTTCGCCATGCGTAACACGTGGTTGCCCGTATCGCTGTCGCGGAACTCGCCCGCTTTCGCCAAGCGGTAGAGCGTCTCTTGTTCGCGTTCGCGTATCTGCTGAGTCGCCTCGATCACCGCTTTCTCCAACGACTGCGCGCGGCTCAATACGATCTTCTCGTGCAAGCGCATGGAGAGCAGGTTGCGGCAGCGCACACGGCACTCGTAAGGATCGATAGGTTTGCTCAGGAAATCGGTCGCACCTGCATCCAACACTTGGTAACGGATATCTTTTTCATCCGCCACGGTGACCATTACGACAGGCACATCTTCAAGATGAGGCGTGCGACGTATCTTGGTGACGACCTCAAGGCCAGACATGCCGCCCATCAAATAATCCACCAAGATCAGGTCTGGTAGGTTCTTGCTTACCCAAACCATCGCGGCGATAGGGTCCGCGAAAGAAGTGACGACGATGTCATGGTGGATGTTCTTTACGATCCTCTCTAGGATGACGCGGCTGGTGAACTCATCATCGATGATAAGTACCGAGGGAGAGGGGGAATCCGGTAGCACATGTTCCAATATCTCAAAAGGCATTGCTCATGCTCCTTAGAACGCGATGGTCAGACGATAGAAAATACTCCTTCCCACTGAGGATGTTCTCAAGATGAGCATTGAAAATGCCTTCTCCGCACGATGTGTCGGCGGTTGTGGGCTTCGGAGTAGAACTCATTAGGTAATTTTCCGTCAAGCAGCAGCTACTGTTTATGCGACCTCGCTTCTCTACTTTCGGCAGCATAGGAGGAAACTTTAGCCGCTGTATAATGCGCGCCCGTCGCACCTTCAGCCACGGTCATTCGGACATTGAACACATGAGCACAGCTTCCCCCAAGATCGGTTTCGTTTCCCTCGGCTGCCCAAAGGCGACAGTCGATTCAGAACACATCCTCACTCGCATGCGCGCAGAGGGCTACATCATCACCCCCAGTTATGAAGACGCTGATCTGGTGGTCGTGAACACCTGTGGCTTCATCGATAGCGCGGTCGCTGAATCACTCGAAGCCATCGGTGAAGCATTGCAAGAGAACGGCAAGGTCATCGTCACAGGATGTTTGGGCGCGAAGGGTGACATCGTACAAAGGACACACCCCAAGGTACTTGCCATCACTGGCCCGCATGAGACCGAGGCTGTGATGGATGCCGTGCATCTGCACCTGCCGAAATTGCATGATCCATTCACCGACCTCGTGCCACCTCAAGGCGTGCGCCTCACGCCAGAACATTTCGCCTATCTGAAGATCTCCGAAGGCTGTAACCATCGTTGCACCTTCTGCATCATCCCCGCATTGCGCGGTGACTTGGTGAGTCGTCCTGTGCATGAGGTGATGGCGGAAGCGGAGAAATTGGTGGAGTCCGGTGTCAAAGAACTATTGGTCATCTCGCAAGACACCTCTGCCTACGGTGTGGATGTGAAATATCGCACTGGTTTCTGGAATGGTCGTCCGCTCAAGACACGCATGACTGACTTAGCCGCAGCACTCGGTAGTCTAGGTGTGTGGACGCGATTGCATTATGTCTATCCGTACGAGAGCGTGGACGAGGTCATCCCCTTGATGGCTGAAGGCAAAGTGTTGCCCTACCTCGATATTCCGTTCCAACATGCGAACGCGCGCATCCTCAAGGCGATGCGTCGTCCCGCTAGCAGCGAGAACATGCTGAAGCGCATCCAAGGTTGGCGCGAGATATGCCCAGACCTGACCATACGCAGCACCTTCATCGTCGGCTTTCCAGGAGAGACGGAAGAAGAGTTCGAAGAGTTGCTCGACTTCATCGAAGCAGCACAGTTAGATCGCGTGGGTGCTTTCAAGTATTCACCGGTTGAAGGCGCTGTGGCGAATGACTTGGGCGAACACATCGACCCTGAAGTGCAAGAGGACCGCCTCGCACGCCTGATGTATCTGCAAGAAGAGATCAGCGCTGAGAAACTGGCGAAGAAAGTCGGCACGATCATGCAAGTGATCATCGACGATGTGGATGAGGATGGCTCTGTCGGACGCACTGCGGCAGATGCGCCCGAGATTGATGGCCTCGTCTATATCGACGATGAAGAATTGGAAGTAGGCGAGTTCGTCATGGTGCGCATCACAGATTCTGACGAGCACGACCTGTGGGGTGAGGTCGTGCGCTGACATGCAACATTATGTCGCGCACAAATAACGTAAAAACTTAAATCAGCCACAGAGGTCACAGAGTACACAGAGAATTTGGCATGGTCTCTCTGTGGCCTCTGTGTACTCTGTGGCAAATGTTTTGTGTGGTTTTATTTTATGAGCGAATCTAATCCTTGCCTCATCTGCGGCGCATGTTGCGCCTACTACCGCATCACCTTGCATGCGGATGAAGCGGTAGCGATACCCGCTGAACATCTCGAACCCTTGCAGCCAGAAGTGTTCTGCATGAAAGGCACCAACAGCTATCCCCCGCGCTGCGCCGCTTTGCGTGGAGAGGTAGGTCAACAAGTCTCCTGCGCCATCTACGAGAACCGTCCATCGTCCTGTCGCGAATTCAACGAGTACGAACTCGACGGCTCACCTAACATGCGTTGCTTCAAACTGCGTGGCATCACGCCGCCTGCTACAATCTGACGCATGACGCTCTATGCTTTTCTCGCTATAGGAATCGGCGCAGCCATCGGTGCATGGTTACGCTGGGGCTTGGGTTTATGGTTGAACCCCGCCGTACCAGAGTTGCCGATGGGTACACTCACAGCCAACTTGGTTGGCGGTTACCTCATCGGTCTTGCTATCGCCTTCTTCATGCAGAACCCCAGCATCTCAACCGAATGGCGTTTGCTCATCATCACTGGCTTCCTCGGCGGCCTTACCACTTTTTCTACCTTCTCAGCAGAGACGGTGACACTATTGATGCGTGGTCAGTACGCATGGGGAACGGCCATCATCGCTGCACACCTAGGTGGTTCGTTGTTGATGACTGTATTAGGGATTCAAACTTTCAAGTGGTTTCAAACAGGAGGTTGATATGCATGGTGTCTACATCAAGTTCTATCTGACCGAGAGTCAGCGACATGGCAGCAAACTGTTATACGAATGGATATTGGAAAAGGCCAAACAACTTGGGCTTCCGGGCGGATCGGTCTTTCGAGCGGTCGCAGGTTTCGGCAGACACGGACATCTGCATTCGGACACCTTCTTTGAGCTGAGCGGCGAGTTGCCGATGCAAGTTGAATTCGTTGTAAGTTCCGTGCACGCAGAAAAACTCATCGTTGCGATGAACGATGAGAAGATCAAACTACCTTATGTGAGTTACTCCGTTGAATACGGAGTGACAGGCGACTGACAAGTGGCGCGCCACTTGTCAGTCAGGTGAGTGTTACTTACCAGCCAAGAACTCTTCGATTTCGATCTCAGCGGCGATCCAATAACCCATAGCGCCACCGGCAAAACCGTTCTTCTCAGCCAAGTAGTAAGCCGCGTCTTGCACCATGCGATAGCGCGCTTCAGCACTCGGTGCTGAAGAAGCCTTATTAGCAGCCACTTTCTTTACCGCTACTTTCTTTGGCGCAGCAGCTTTTGGGGCTGCGGCTTTCTCAGTTGTCTTCGCAGCGACTTTTTTCACAGCGGGCTTAGCAGCAACCTTGGTTGTTGTCTTAGCTGCTGTGGTCGTTGTCTTCTTTGCGGCTGGCGCCTTTGCAGTCACCTTTGCAGTTGCGGCAACTTTCTTCTCAGTTGTTGCAGCAGTTGTCTTAGTGCGAGTCGTCGCGGGTTTCTTGGCTGTCGTAGCCGGGGTCTTCGTTGTTGCCATGATCACTACCTTTCAATATTTACATTCCAAATTCTCGGGCAGGTGCGCCAAAAAACATGACAGTCCCTGCTTGCGGCGCGGATTCTACACGGAAGCCGCGTCTAACTATATTGAATCTTTTGTTAAATCTTCAAAATCCCACCCGCACAAGTTTGCGCTTGTTCGAGTCGGGTGATGGTGGGAAGAAGATTCAAACCCGTATTTTCTTTCAACTCGACAGCGTGTTCTTTCATGTCTTCCAAGTCGATGGCGATCTCATCACCTGCTGTGGCGAAGGCGATCACGTTGCCACTCTCACAAGAGGGGAACATCAGCGCACGGTCATCAAATGCTTGTCGGATATAGGCGAAACCGCCTTCTACGCCACGGCTAAGGCCGATGAGATTCACGCCCAACACACCTTGATCGGTCAGGCGATTGCGACACACTTGATAGAAAGGCAAGGTGTTCAGATCGCCGGGATGTGCCCGATCATTGAAGCCATCAACCAAGATCAGATCGAACTTCTTGTTCGTCTCCATCACGAACTTAGCGCCGTCGTCGATCACCATGTGGATGCGTTTGTCGTCATCGGGTAATTTGAAGTACGTCTTCGCTGCTTCCACCACCAGCGGCTCGATCTCCACCACAGTGATGTGCGCTAGAGGCAGATTTCGATAGATGAACTTTGTGAGTGACGCGCACCCCAGGCCGATGAGCAACACCTTACGCGGGAAGCGTTTGTCGTCGCGCAATAACAGGCTAGCCATCATCTCCTTGGTGTATTCCAATTCAAGGTTCCAAGGGCGCGCGATGCGCATCGCACCCTGTATCCAACGTGTTCCAAAATGAAGATAGCGGACACCCGCCTCTTCGCTGATATCGATAGAGAAACTCATTGTGCTTTAGGAGTAGTAGGGGAAAGTAAAGTCTTGCGGATGATGAGACGGATAAGGGCGAGTAAGGACTCGACCAGTAGCAAAAGGACGAGTGCCACGACCGCGCCAAAGATGAGCGCATCTTGGTTCAGTGGCACGGCATAACTGTATTGACCTAACGCCTCATCCAAAATCTCTTGGTCGCCATGCAACAGCACATGGAGCGCTTTCTGCGGCAGGCTCGTCTTCAGCGCGGCAAGGTCTGCTTCGAAGCGCAACTTGCGTTGCACCATCTTCTCGATGGCTGCACCTTCCTCTTGGAAAGGCTTCTCCACACTGTTGCGATGTAACTCGACTAGCATGTGCATATCGCCGCCGAAGTACTTGTTTGCGATGTCTTGGAAGGATTGCAGATTTACCGTCACTTCGCGCAGATGCGCATCCACTCGCTTCTCGTACTGATCGACGAAGTTGGGGATCTGCAATCCGATCAACATCGCCACACAGGCGACGATGATCAGCAGATAGCGGTAGAGGATATCGGTCACGGTTGTGAGCTATTTCGGGGCGATATGGTTTAGCAACCAACGCGCCCATTCGGTGACTTCGGTGGCACTCATGCCGAGGGTGGCTTGCTGTTTTTCCAACTCATCGGCGGCAGCACCGTGCAGATGCACGGCCAGCAGCGACGCTTCATCCGTAGTTAAGCCTTGTGCGATGAAGGCAGCGATCATGCCGCTCAACACATCGCCCATGCCGGCGGCGCTCATACCGGGGTTGCCGGTCTGGTTGAGGTAGAGCTTGCCTTCGCGCGTGGCGATAAGGCTACCTGCACCTTTCAGCACCACGCTGGCGCTCAAACGTTTCACCAAATTAGTAGCAGAGGCGGCACGATTCTTCTGGATATCTTCCGTGCTGCATGCCAACAAGCGGGCGGCTTCACCGGGGTGGGGAGTCACCACGGTGGCGGCTTTACGCGTGTGCAGCATGCCGCGCAGGTCTGGACGGTCGGCGATGATGTTGAGCGCATCGGCATCCAAGACCAATGGCACGTCGAGGAGGAGGGCGTCATAAACGATCTTCTGTGCGGCAGGGCTTTGGCCTAAGCCACAACCCAAAACTACTACGTCAGGTTTGCTGTTCTTCAGGGCTGCACTGGCAGGGTGCAGCATCAATTCCGGCATACGCATGTCCACCAGCGGCATCTTGTCAGCCAGCAGGCCGACATGCACACAACCCGCGCCCATCTTCAGTGCAGCACGGCCTGCCAAGATGGCAGCGCCAATCATACCGTCGCCCCCGCCGATCACCGTCACCGTGCCGAACAGGCCTTTGTGGCTGTCCTTGGGACGGGGCTTGAGGTAGGCGGTGACTTGCTTGCGAGTGATGGGGGTGGTTTTCATGCTGTTTTCCCTGAGTTTGTGAGGTCGGCTGCATTATAATCTGCCCCCGTTCTAATTGCCCTAAAGTGACCGAGTCATGTTCTTCACCTCGATTGGTAAATCTGCCCTTTCCGCCTTCCGTCTCGACAAGCTCCGCAGCGCGCTGAGCGCCACGAAAACTGGCGTCACACTCGAAGACACACGCCACGTCTATTTCACCGAACTGTCGTCGCCACTGTCTGCGAACGAAGTTGCCTTGCTCAACCGATTGTTGAGCTTGGATAGCGACGCAGGCGAGCCGGACATCGAAGGCAAATCGAATACCCTGCTGGTCATCCCGCGCCTAGGCACTATCTCACCGTGGTCGTCCAAAGCCACCGACATCGCCAAGCATTGCGCATTGCCACAGGTCACCCGCATCGAACGCGGCATCATGTTCTACCTCAAGAGCAAGAGCGGCAAAGCGCTGAGCGAGGCAGAGAAGAAAGCAGTCCTGCCTTTGCTGCATGACCGCATGACCGAATCCGTTATCAGCGACATCGACGGCATCGAAGATAAGCTGTTCAAACACGGCACACCGCAACCGCTGTCCAGCGTAGACATCCTCAAGGGGGGCAAGCTGGCGCTGGAGAACGCGAACAAGGAACTGGGCTTGGCACTCTCCATCGACGAGATCGATTACTTGGTCGAGAACTTCAACAAGCTTGGACGCAACCCCACCGATGTCGAGTTGATGATGTTCGCGCAAGCCAACTCCGAACACTGCCGTCACAAGATCTTCAACGCGGACTGGATCATCGACGACGAAGCACAAGCCATCTCGCTGTTCGGCATGATCCGCAACACACACAAGCTGCACCCCAAGGGCACGGTCGTTGCCTACTCCGACAACTCATCCGTCATCGAAGGCGCAGAGATCGAGCGCTTCTACCCACGCGCGGGTGGCGAATACGAATTCAGCAAAGAGTTGACCCACATCCTGATGAAGGTGGAGACACATAACCACCCGACCGCCATCGCGCCATTCGCAGGTGCAGCGACGGGTAGTGGCGGCGAGATCCGTGACGAAGGCGCAACCGGCACAGGCTCTAAGCCCAAAGCAGGCCTCACGGGTTTCACCGTTTCCAACTTGAACATCCCCGGATTCGAGCAACCTTGGGAAGCGAATCCCATCGGCAAGCCAGGGCGTATCGCAACCCCGTTGCAGATCATGATCGACGGCCCACTCGGCGGCGCGGCGTTCAACAACGAATTCGGTCGTCCTAACCTCACGGGTTATTTCCGCACCTTCGAGGAGAAGGTCAACGGCGAAGTGCGCGGCTATCACAAGCCCATCATGTTGGCGGGTGGCTTGGGCAGCATCAAAGCAGAACACACCCACAAGCACGATCTGCCGGAAGGCGCGTTGCTCATCCAATTGGGCGGCCCCGGCATGCTCATCGGTCTGGGCGGCGGTGCGGCATCGAGTATGGATACTGGCGCGAACGCAGAGAACCTCGACTTCGATTCCGTACAACGCGGCAACCCTGAGATGCAACGTCGCGCGCAAGAAGTCATCGACCGCTGCTGGCAACTGGGCGACAACAATCCTATCTTGAGCATCCACGACGTAGGTGCGGGCGGTATCTCCAATGCCCTGCCTGAGCTGGTGCATGGCGGCGGCAAGGGCGCACGTTTCGAACTGCGCAACGTGCCGAACGAAGAGCGCGGCATGACACCGATGCAGATCTGGAGCAACGAATCGCAAGAGCGTTACGTGCTGGCGATCCCTGCCGAACGTCTGAATGAATTTGCAGCGATGTGTGAGCGCGAGCGTTGCCCGTTCGCCGTGTTGGGCAAAGCCATCAGCGAAGACCAACTCATCGTGCACGATGATGAGTTCGCCAACAACGCAGTCGATATGCCGCTCTCCGTGTTGCTGGGCAAGCCGCCCAAGATGACGCGCAACGTGAAGCGTGAGCAAGTGTCCCTGCCTAAGTTCGACACCAGCAACATCATGTTGAAGGACGCCATCGAGCGCGTGTTGCGTCTGCCTTCCGTGGCCGACAAGACCTTCCTCATCAGCATCGGCGACCGTACCGTGGGCGGTTTCACCGCACGCGACCAGATGGTCGGCCCGTGGCAAGTGCCGGTGGCCGACGTTGCCGTGACCACGCTGGGTTACAACACCTATCTGGGCGAAGCCTTCGCCATGGGTGAACGCACGCCTATCGCCGTGTTGGATGCACCTGCCTCTGGCCGCATGGCCATCGGTGAGGCCATCACCAACATCGCCGCTGCTCGTATAGACAAGATCGGTGACATCAAACTCTCGGCCAATTGGATGGCTGCCGCCGGACACCACGGCGAAGATGCTGCCATGTTCGACACCGTGAAAGCTGTCGGCATGGAGTTGTGCCCGCAGCTCGGCATCAGTATCCCAGTCGGTAAAGATTCGATGAGTATGAAAACGAGCTGGGTCGAAGACACAGCGAGTTTCGGCGGAGACTCATCTGCGAAGCAGGTGAGTCGTAGCCAAGACGACGGGAAAGTCAAAAAAGAAGTCACCGCGCCGTTGTCACTCATCATCACCGCCTTCGCAACGTGCAGCGACGTGCGCGACACGCTCACGCCACAACTCGTTGCTGACACCGATACCGTCGTGTTGCTGTTCGACTTGGGCGCAGGGCAGAACCGCATGGGCGGCTCCGCCTTGGCGCAGGTGTACAAACAAGTGGGCGACGTGGCACCGGACGTGGACGATGCCAAGAAGCTCAAAGCCTTCTTCGACCTCATCCAACGCATGAACCGCGACGGCAAGTTGCTCGCCTATCACGACCGTTCTGACGGCGGCATGTTGGCTGCATTGTGCGAGATGAGTTTTGCCTCGCACATCGGCTTGGATATCCGTGTGGATGAATGCAAGGGCGACGACCTCGGCATCCTGTTCAACGAAGAGCTGGGCGCATTGGTGCAAGTGCGCCGTGCCGATCTGGCCGACATCTTCGTACAGTGTGATGAGGCAGGCTTGAGCAACGTACATGAAGTGGCGCGCCTCAACACCAGCGGCAACATCAACATCACACGCGGCAAAGCGACACTGTTCAGCGAGAACGCCATCGCATTGCGTCGCATCTGGTCTGAGACGACCTACCAGATCCAAAAGCTACGCGACAATCCAGCGTGCGCACAACAAGAGTTCGACCGCACCTTGGATGCGAAGGATGCTGGCCTACACGCCAAGCTCACCTACGACCTCAACGAGAACACCGCACCTGCGTTGCTCAAGTCGCGCCCCAAGATGGCCATCCTGCGCGAGCAGGGCGTGAATGGCCATGTGGAGATGGCCGCCGCATTCGACCGCGCTGGCTTCGCTGCGGTGGACGTACACATGAGCGACATCATCAGCGGTCGTGTGAAGTTGCAAGACTTCAAGGGTGTGGTCGCTTGTGGCGGTTTCTCTTACGGTGACGTGCTGGGTGCGGGCGAGGGCTGGGCGAAATCCATCCTATTCAACCCACGTGCGCGTGACGAGTTCGAAGCCTTCTTCAAACGTACCGACACCTTCGCACTTGGCGTGTGCAACGGCTGCCAGATGATGAGCAACCTGCACGAGATCATCCCCGGTGCAGAGAACTGGGCGCACTTCGCACGCAACCAATCAGAACAGTTCGAAGCGCGCTTCGTCATGGTGGAAGTGCAAGAGACACCTTCCATCTTGTTCGAAGGCATGGCGGGTTCGCGTATGCCAATCGTCGTGGCACACGGCGAAGGCTTCGCAGATTTTGGAAACAGCAAGAAACTGAAAGCGGCACAACCGCTGGTCACCCTGCGCTATGTCGATCACAAAGGCAAAGCCACCGAGACCTATCCGCTCAACCCCAACGGTTCGCCGCAAGGCATCACCGGCCTCACCACGCCAGATGGTCGCTTCAGCATCATGATGCCGCACCCCGAGCGCGTGTTCCGTGCCGTGCAGAACTCATGGCACCCAAGCGATTGGCAAGAGAACGGTGCATGGCTGCGTATGTTCCAGAATGCGCGGAAGTGGGTGGGGTAGTAGAGTATTGAAGTGGAATGAAAAAAGGCGACCGAGAGGTCGCCTTTTTGTTTGAGTTTACTTTGTTGGTACTTGAAATTCGTTTACTACCATCCCCAACGTGTTGCTAACTGTATTGGCGAAGACGTAGATGGCATAGAGTTCAACTGTTCCGCCAATTCGCACCTCTTTTGACAGGAAGTCACCTACTTGGTCTTGAATAAATACATTCTGTTCATTGCCTTTACGTGACTTGATGCGGATGCAAGTGTTGATTGGCGGCAGGTTCTGCAATGAGACGTTGCTGACGGCCAGCGCTCGGCCAAGGAAGGCGTTGTTGCAGGCCTTCGGGTATTCAAGCAGTTTTGCGGTCACGTGTATCTTGCGGAAGGGACTCCATATATCTACCCCATTGCTTTTGTCATGTTTATTCACGATGTCGGTTTTAATGAGGAGATCGAGATCGGCGGCAGGGTAGGAGGCGAAAGGGAAAGAAGGTGGCTCGTTGCTTTCGCCGTTGTCAAAATTGAAGGTGGCGGGATTGACGGGACTCACCTTTTTCCAAGGTATATTTTCCCCACTGGCTGGTGCGGGGCGAACTTCAAAATGGAGCGTGCCTTGCTCTCCGACCTGGCCGATGATTGCGGCATTCTGCACATGCTGTCCTACTTCAAGGTTAATCGTGCCGAGTTGTGCGTATCTGGAATAGATGATCTTTCCATTCGGATAGCGATGTTTGATCACGATGAAATTTCCGCAGGGATCTTTAGGGCTTTTTCCAATCTCGACGATGTCGCCCTCTCTTGCAACAGGAATGGGTTGCCCAATCGGTGCGTTCCAATCCATTCCGGAATGAATATGGTCAATTTCGCAACCGCACCCACCATGTATTTTGGCTTCTGCTGCGTATGCTTGTGCGAAAGGGATTAGGGCGGCAAGAAGCAGTGCAGGAATGACTGTCTTATCTGTGAATGTTGGACGATGCGATGTGGATTTAACGAGATTCCAATCGAGTACAGTCAAATGATGATGCATTGCTTCCCTTTCGCGAATAAGTCTTGCGCCAACTTCGTTCCCGGCTGCGCTGGGTTGGGTTGGTACACTTTGCTCTGGCGGGCGTTACACCGATTTCTAATGAACTCGGTGATCAATCAGGAAGGGTTTACGACTCGTGTTGCCGCGCTTCACTTCCGAAACACCAGTCATTGATGGGTGGGAGAATTTTAGGTCGTACGATTTGTTTTCCCATGTACCCGCTTTCATGAATGATGATGTATAGGTGAGGATAAAACTTTGCGGCGGATCGAACCAGAACTTAGCCAGTTGTGCATTTCCGTTTTCAAATGTGTACAAGACAGAAGCGCTGCCGTCATTGGCAATCTTCATTGAGATTTGTTTGTACCAGTCGGTTAGCACGTCTTTCGCGACACCTGATGGGTTAACAGTCATTTCAAAGGCTTCTGCTGCCAGTACTGGGTACTTATTGCTGCTTCTGTTCAAGCAGAAGCCGTTCGACTTGTATGCGATAAATACGTTAGCGGAACTGGTATGACCAAATCCAGAGATGTTGGTATCGTTCATGTTGCGTAGTTTATTAGCGATAGCTTCAGATGAATGGGGTATGGTTGGCACACATTTGGTGATCACTTCATCGAGATTGCTGGTGGTGAGTTTGACATCTTCAAATCGATCCGGGATGGATAACTGTGAGAGCGGGATATAGTCCTTAGGTGGAGGGAACGATTTATTTTGCGGGGTTGCACAGCCGGCAAGCATAAAGAGAGAAGAAATGAATAAGCAGGCAATGACGCGGTCACGGAAATGCGGTTCTACTTGTTCGGAATACGACGCACTGCGCTGGAATGCAGTGCGGTTGTTTTTCATCAGGCTGATTTGTAACAATCGAGTTCTCCTTTAATAAACAAAAAATGTATGGGGCATCGTCGCAATCATTTATTTCCAAACAACTCATCCAGCGGATTCTTCCCCGCAGGCGCACTCGCTGGAACTTTCTTCGCAGTGAATTCATCTTCGATGTTGTCGCGATAGAAGCTCCATGTCGCACCGGAGCTGCTGAGTCTGCGCCATAAATCTTCGCCCACGCCGCTGTATTGCACTGTGTCGCCCGTGTCGAGTTTGACTTGCAAGATGCGCGCACTCGCGTCGTAACCGATGGCGCGTAGCTTGCCGGAGTTGATGGGTTTCATTTCCATGGTGTGCGAACTTTCATGGATGCGGCACACGATCTAAATATTGAGACTCCCATGTGTTTCCATCGATTCGATAGCGGGAGGTGCCTTCGATGTCACGCAAGCTAACGGTGATCTCGTTCTCATCGATATCCAATGTTCCCCAGTTGCGTACGTCATCAAATTTGAAGGGCAATGCCAATTTGTTTATGGATAGACCTGATGAAATGATTTCGAAACAGGGTGATTTGTTGTTAGGAGTTGGGGCTTTGAATAAGTTTTGGTGAATATCTCCGCCCAGATAAATAACTTTCTTTTGCGAGACGAACTTGCTGAATTCGCCGAATTCGTTGTCGTAGTTCGACCAGTTCTCTCCGCCTTCTGTCAGGGTGAGTCCGCCGCAGATGATGGTGTAGGGCAGGTCGTGTTCGAGCTTGTCCTTCAAGAACTTCATCTGATCGCTCCCCAACAAGACTGCGTTTTTTGCTTTGGGTGAGGTGGCGTGATAGCGATTGTCCAAGATGATGACGCGGGCAAAGGGCGTGTCTACATGGCAATACACTTCGGAGGGCAAGGTCGAGCAGTTTATGAATTCGTGGAACAAGGCTCGGGAAATCGCTTTTTTCTCGGCGACTTTCCCAAACTTCCCACATAGGGTGTGAGTGTCGGCGCCGTATGCGTTGTTCCACAGGAAATCATGATCGTCCCACGTGCCAAAGAATCCGTTCTTGGCGCGCATCTTCGTTACGAGATTTGCGAACTCTGGAACTTTCCACTGTTCTGTATACTTTTGTCGCAATTTCTTTTCGAAAACATCTACTGAGTAGAAACAAGGTTTATATCCTGGCTCCCATTTGAATGGATCTAGGGTGGGCACCAAGCCGTAATCCATGTAGATGTTATCGCCTAGTAACAACAGATAATCTGGGTCTGATTTTGCGATCTCATCCCATTCGGGTTGCCGCGTTTTTTCTTTGTAACGTACGCATGAGGTGAATACGATCTTTGTCTTTGTCATGTCGTTCCCCTAAATGAAATAGGACGACAGGTTTGGATGTCGTTGCGTTAGATGTTCGTGAGATACGGCAATAGATTGCCGCGCTGATAGCGAATGCATTGGAGCGTTCATAGATTCCCCTCGATGAACTGGTTGTGTTGCAGGTACTACTTACCGTTTACACGGCCTCTTTTCCTGCGCCAGCTCCTAATCTGGGGATCCCGCTGTGTGCCTCTTACCGTACGTGCGGTGAGATGTGCGTGTGGCGGATGTGCAAGTGGTCGAACTTTATGTGAGCAAGGTGTGTGGTGTCAATGTCCTGTTTTGGATGGGGCCGTAAATCTTGTTCATCCCTTAGAAATTGTAGATGCCGATGTAATGTGTGATTTCTTGTTGTTCGTTCTTGATGGCGGTGATGGTGAGCCAGAAGGGATGCAAGATGCGGCCTTCTTTGGTCTTGATGCGTATCTCTCCACTCCATGAACCAGTCTGTATCAGTCGTTTCCAAAGCTGTTCGTAAAAACTCTTGTCATGCATGCCTGATTTGAAGATGCGTGGGTTCTGGCCGACGAGCTCTTCCATGCTGTAGCCGAGCTTGTCCAAGAATTTTTTGTTGGCGCGGATGATGTTGGCATCGGCGTCGGTGATGATGGTGGGGTCTTTGATCTCAAAGGCAACGGCGGCGATGCGTAGGTCGTCTTCGGTGCGTTTGCGCTCCTCGATGTTTTGGATGAGTGGGCGGAAGATGAGGTAGTAGAAGATGGGGAACAGCAGTAGCGAGAGGATGGCGGCATCCAACAAAGCCCCGACGGTTTTGGTGGTCGGCGGCATCCAATGCATGATGTTCATCACGAAGGCTTCGATGAAGAACACGGCGCTGATCAAGATGATCAGCAAACGGGTGACGGAGTGGTGGTTCTCTTTGTTGGATTTGCTTTGTTTCATGATGTGTCCCCTGAGCGGATATATTTTTTTCTGATGATGTTCCCGTCTATGCGGATTAGCAATAGGGACGGCCTTTTAGTCGAGTAAACGGTAGGGGCAAGGCCGGTCTGGAAGATGGTAGTCTGTGAACTATCAAGAGGAGAGTATCCATGCAGCAAATAGCAGCAACGATCACCGAGTTCAAACGACGCAGACGCACTTTCTATGTGCGCGGTATCTTGCCTGTGTTGTTGTTGATCCTGTTTGGTTGTGGGGTGATGTGGCAGGGTTTGCCAGATGACAAGCCCATCGTGTTGCTGGCGAACCTCATCATCTTTGCATCAGGCATCTGGTACGTCATCTCTGCGAAGCGTTACTACCGTTGCCCTGCGTGCGAGAAGGTGGTGGTACCC
The DNA here is from genome assembly GCA_013824485.1 of Sideroxydans sp. Lineage (GTDB taxonomy): Bacteria > Pseudomonadota > Gammaproteobacteria > Burkholderiales > Gallionellaceae > Sideroxyarcus. The sequence continues at coordinate 112 of PNNY01000037.1, read as the reverse complement.
ACCAAGGCGGATGGCAGGCCGAGTGATATCAGCTTCGGTATCGACTACTCGCCTGAAGAGTGTCCGTATTGCAAGGTCAAGCTGAGTTAGCTTGCCATTCAATTTTTTGAAT
>PNNY01000036.1 GCA_013824485.1 Sideroxydans sp. | reverse complement strand
ATTACGTCGCCGAGGTGGTGAATCTCAAGCATTACAACCACGCGCCCTACATCGGTCACAGTGCCTTTGCCCACAAGGGCGGCATCCATGTGGCGGCGATGTTGAAGGCGGCCGATACCTATCAACATATCGACCCTGCCTTGGTGGGTAATGAGATGCGTTCGGTCGTGTCGGAACTGTCTGGGCGCGGAAACATCCAGTTCCATGCGAAATCGTTGGGCATCGAGCTCGACAATGATGCTGCGCAAAAAGTACTCAGTCACATCAAACATCTTGAGCATGACGGATTCACCTTCGAGGCAGCAGAAGCCAGCATGGAATTGATGCTGCATCGTCTACGCCCCGAATACCACAAGCCATTCGAGCTCATCGATTACGTAGTCATCACCGAACGCCGCCAGAGTCGCGGCTTACTGTCGGAAGCGACTGCCAAGGTGAAGGTGGGGGATGAGGTGAAGTTCATGGCGGCAGAGGGTAATGGCCCTGTGAACGCGCTATCCACGGCCTTACGCAGTGCGTTGACTTCCGCATATCCCGTGCTGAAATCGGTGTGCCTCATCGATTACAAGGTGCGCATCTTGGATAGCGCCAACGGCACGTCGGCTCAAGTGCGTGTACTCATCACCTTCCAAGGCGGAGGTCATGTGTGGACGACGGTCGGCGCCAGTACAAACATCATTGATGCGAGTTGGCATGCGCTGTCTGATAGCTTGGAGTACGCACTGGTTAAATTGGCAGATCCCGCCGCTTCTACGAGCGCGAGCTTGGCGTAGATGCGGCCTGCTGTGGCATAATCGCAAGCCCTGAGAAAGATTAAAAAATGAACGCTCAAACTCTTTACGACAAACTTTGGAACAGTCATCTGGTACGCACCGAGGCAGATGGCACGTCTTTGATCTACATCGACCGTCATTTGGTGCACGAAGTCACTAGCCCGCAAGCCTTCGAGGGAATGCGCATGGCGAATCGCAAGCCATGGCGCGTCGGCTCCATCTTGGCTGTGCCTGATCACAATGTACCGACTAAAAATTTAGCCGCAGGGATCACCGATCCTATTTCGCGTTTGCAAGTGGAGACACTGGATGCGAACTGCGCTGAGTTGGGCATCACCGAATTCAAGATGGGCGATATTCGCCAAGGCGTGGTGCACGTGATGGGGCCAGAGCAGGGTGCGACCCTGCCGGGTATGACCGTCGTGTGTGGCGATTCGCACACCAGCACACATGGTGCGTTCGGCGCGTTGGCGCATGGCATCGGCACCTCTGAAGTCGAACACGTGATGGCGACGCAATGTCTGGTGGCGAAGAAATCCAAGACGATGTTGGTGAAGGTGGATGGCAAGTTAGGTCACGGCGTGACTTCGAAAGACATCGCGCTGGAAGTCATCGGCATGATCGGTACGGCGGGTGGTACGGGCTATGCCATCGAGTTCGGCGGCGACACCATTCGTGGCTTGAGCATGGAAGGTCGTATGACTTTGTGCAACATGGCGATTGAAGCTGGCGCGCGTGCGGGCATGGTAGCTGCGGATGAGGTGACCTTCGAGTACATCAAAGGTCGCCCCTTCGCACCTCAAGCATCACAGTGGGATGCCGCTGTGACTTACTGGCGCACCTTGCACAGCGATGATGGAGCGAAGTTCGATACCACCATCACTTTGGATGCGGCGAAGATCAAGCCACAAGTCACCTGGGGTACATCGCCTGAGATGGTGTTGCCAGTGGATGGCATCGTGCCTGATCCTGCAAATATCACCGATGCGGTGAAACGCAGCGACACCGAACGGGCTTTGCAATACATGGGCTTGAAGGCGAATACACCGATCACCGAGATCAAGATCGACAAGGTGTTCATCGGGTCTTGCACCAATGGGCGCATCGAAGATATGCGTGCTGCGGCTGCCGTTGCCAAAGGTGGCAAGGTGGCTGCTAGCGTGATGTTGGCGATGGTCGTTCCTGGTTCTGGCTTGGTGAAAGCGCAAGCTGAAAAAGAGGGGCTGGACAAGATATTCATCGCCGCAGGGTTTGAGTGGCGTGATCCCGGTTGCTCGATGTGCTTAGCGATGAACGATGACCGCTTGTCGTCTGGCGAGCGTTGCGCTTCAACGTCGAATCGCAACTTTGAAGGTCGCCAGGGTCAAGGCGGACGTACTCACTTGGTGAGCCCAGCCATGGCGGCAGCGGCAGCAATTGCTGGCCATTTCGTGGATGTCAGCAAGCAATGAGATTCGCGTTGATCTTGTTGGTATCGCTGTTGTCTGCTTGCAATACTTATCAGGCGGCACGCGGCAATACGACAGGTTCAAAAGTCGCAGGTGGTGTGAAGCAAGATGCGACAGTGGCAGGTAAGACCATCGAGCGCGCCGCAGGTGAGATCGGCGATGCACTCAACAAGACGTTCAAGTGAACGCCTAAATTACGGACGATATAGTGATGCAAAAATTCGAAAAGTTCTCTGGTTTGGTGGCACCGTTGGATAGAGCCAACGTGGATACCGACGCGATCATCCCCAAGCAGTTCTTGAAATCCATCAAGCGCTCGGGCTTCGGTCCGTACGCGTTCGATGAGTGGCGCTATCTGGACCACGGTGAACCCGGCATGGATTGTAGCAAGCGCCCGCTCAACAAGGATTTCGTGCTCAACCAAGCACGCTATCAAGGTGCGCAGGTGTTGCTGGCGCGCGAGAACTTTGGTTGCGGTTCTTCACGTGAGCATGCGCCGTGGGCGCTAGACGATTACGGTTTCCGCGTTGTAATCGCCCCCAGCTTCGCCGACATCTTCTTCAATAACTGCTTTAAGAACGGCATGCTGCCCATCAAGCTGGCGGCAGACAAAGTCGATGAGTTGTTCAAGGCGGTAGAGGCTAAGAGCGGCTTTGCTTTAGCCGTCGATCTGGTGCAGCAGACGCTCACGACTCCGGATGGTGTCGTGTACAAGTTCGAGGTGGATGAGTTCCGCAAGCATTGTTTATTGAATGGTCTGGATGACATCGGGCTGACCTTGCAACATAAGGCCGATATTAGTACGTTCGAAACGAAGCATCGCGCTTCGCAACCGTGGTTATTTTCGTAATACTCAAAAGGGTTAGAAATGAAGATCGCAGTTTTGCCGGGTGACGGCATCGGAACAGAAATCGTTGCTCAGGCAGCGAAAGTATTGGAAGCATTGCGTAGCGACGGTCTGAAGATCGAGATGGAATACGCTCATCTCGGCGGTGCGGCATATGACGCGGAAGGTGATCCATTCCCGCAATCGACAGAAAAGCTGGCGAAGGCATCTGATGCGGTATTGCTGGGGGCGGTTGGTGGCTACCAGTACGACACCCTGCCGCGCGACAAACGTCCTGAGCGTGGCTTGTTGCGTATCCGCAAGGAACTCAATCTGTTTGCCAATCTGCGTCCTGCGTTGCTGTATCCAGAACTGGCAAACGCCTCCACGCTGAAGCCAGAAGTCGTTTCCGGTCTGGACATCATGATCGTGCGCGAATTGACGGGTGACGTGTATTTCGGTCAGCCGCGCGGCATCACGACATTGCCGAACGGTGAGCGCGAAGGCGTGAACACCATGCGTTATACCGAGTCCGAAATCATCCGAATCGGTCACGTCGCTTTCGGTATCGCGATGAAGCGAAACAAAAAGCTCTGTTCAGTTGATAAAGCTAACGTGCTCGAGACGACTGAGCTTTGGCGTATGGTGATGACCGAACTCTCTAAGGAATATCCTGAGGTCGTATTGACACACATGTTGGTGGACAATTGTGCGATGCAATTGGTGCGCGCACCCAAACAGTTCGATGTGGTGGTCACCGGCAACATTTTCGGCGATATCTTATCGGACGAAGCATCGATGTTGACGGGTTCTATCGGCATGCTGCCTTCTGCTTCGCTGGATCAGAACAACAAAGGTCTGTATGAGCCTAGCCACGGTTCCGCTCCAGATATCGCAGGCAAGGACATCGCCAATCCATTGGCGACCATCCTGTCGGTAGCGATGATGTTGCGTTACACCTTCAACGACGAAGCCAATGCGCAACGTATCGAAGGTGCTGTGCGCAAAGTGTTGCAGAAAGGTCTGCGTACGGCGGACATCTTCGAGTCGGGTATGCAGAAGGTGGGTTGTTCCAAGATGGGTGATGCGGTCGTCGCCGCCCTGTGAGCTAAAGGATAGTCATGAAAGTCGGTTTGATCGGTTGGCGCGGTATGGTGGGCTCAGTGCTCATGCAACGCATGCGCGAAGAAAAGGATTTCGACCATATCGATGCAGTGTTCTTCACCACATCCAATGTGGGGGGAGAAGCACCTGCTGAAGCGCGCGGCGCATCACTCAAGGATGCTTACGACCTTAAAGCGTTGATGGCGATGGATACTCTCATCTCCTGTCAGGGCGGAGACTACACGACCGAGATATTCCCCAAGTTGCGTGCGGCAGGATGGCAAGGTTATTGGATTGATGCGGCTTCCACACTGCGTATGGAAAAAGATGCGGTGATCATTCTCGACCCAGTCAATCTCGATCTCATCAAGAAATCGTTGGCGAACGGCGGCAAGAACTTCATCGGTGGTAATTGCACCAACAGTATCTTGTTGATGGGCTTGGGCGGTCTGTTCCACGCAGGTCTGGTGGAGTGGGTGTCGTCCATGACCTATCAAGCCGCTTCCGGTGCGGGAGCACAGAACATGCGCGAATTGTTGAACCAGATGGGCGTGGCACATGCATGCGTGGCGGATTTGTTGTCCGACCCAAAGTCAGCCATCCTTGAGATCGACCGTCGCCTCGCAGAGACATTACGCTCGTCAGATATGCCGACCGAGAACTTCGGCGCACCGCTGGCGGGTAGTCTGATCCCGTGGATCGACAAGCAACTCGACAATGGCCAGTCTAAAGAAGAATGGAAGGGCCAAGCCGAGGTCAACAAGATACTGGGTACGTCTCAACGTATCCCTGTAGACGGATTGTGCGTGCGTATCGGTGCGATGCGTTGCCATAGTTTGGCATTGACGCTCAAGTTGAAGAAGGATGTGCCGTTGAGCGAGATCGAAGCGCTCATCAAGGGCGGCAATCCTTGGGTCAAGTTCGTTCCGAATGATCGCGCCATCACCGTCAAAGAGCTGACTCCTGTTGCAGTGACAGGCAAGCTGGATGTGGCGGTCGGTCGTGTTCGCAAGATGGAATTGGGCCCAGAGTTCGTGAGTGCTTTCGTTTGTGGAGACCAGTTGCTATGGGGAGCTGCCGAGCCTCTGCGCCGTATGTTGCGTATCTTGCTGGGTAAGTGAAGAGCAAAAAGCTGGTTGATTACCGTCAGTTAGTGCGTGAAGTTAGAGGGGGAGTGAACTTGCATCACTAACCCTCTGATGTTAGTCTGGATAACGTCAGGGAAAGAAAAGGGTGGCAGCGTGCTGAAATCGATTTATAAATTATCTGGTTTTATCGCCGTCTTGGCATGGTCCGGCATGGTCTCGGCGACGGGATTAGGAGGCATCAATGTCAGTTCCAGCTTAGGGCAACCACTTAAAGCCGAGATTGAGTTGGTTTCTGTTGAGAAGGCCGATAGTTCAAGCATTTCAGCCAAATTGGCATCACCTGATGCATTCAAAAGCGCGGGCGTCGACTATCCCTATTCACTGCCAAAACTCAAATTCGAAGTCATCAATCGCGACAGCGGTAATCCTTCGATCAAGCTGACATCATCCCAGCCCATCAATGACCCGTTCGTGACCTTGTTGATCGAAGTCACTTGGTCTTCAGGCAAGCTGTTGCGCGAATACACCTTTTTGCTTGACCCCGTTGATTTCAAGGCTCAAGAACCACAACCTGCACCAGTGAAGACTATCGCGCCTGTCGTTGCGGCGCCTGTCGTTCCCGTCGCAGTGGAGCCAGCACCCGTTGTGACTCAATCTGCAACTGTTGAGCCAGTCGAAACTCAGTCCGAAGAAGTCGTTCCTGCACCTGCAGATACAACCCAGCAAGTCCCCGCCGAGCCAGAAGCGGTTGCGCCAGCTGCAGAACCTGCACCTGTAGAGCAAGCTGCGCCGACAACTGAACAGGCAGTGCCAGCTGAAGAAACTCCTGCGCCTGTTGCTGATGCTTTGAGTAAAGAAGAAGCCCTTCCGGTCGCAGAATCCGAAGCAAAGCCTTTGACCGTTGTGCGTGGTGACACTTTGAGCAAGATCGCGCTCAAGAACAAACCCGCTGAGGTCAGTTTGGAACGTATGTTGGTTGCGTTGTATCGCGCAAATACCGATGCGTTCGCTGGCAATAATATGAATCGATTGAAGACCGGCAAGATAATTCGCTTACCAGATGCAAGCGACCTTGATGCTCTCAAACAAGCAGATGCTGTGAAAGAGGTTCGTGCTCAAGTCGCTGATTGGAACGTCTATCGCCAGCAACTCGCTGCAGTAAAGACTGAGGCGGGTAGCGATACGGCTAAGCAAGCATCGTCTGGCAAGATCAATACTGCAGTGGCAGAAAGTGCAACCAGCAAGACACCTGCTCAAGAAGTTTTGAAATTATCTAAGGGTGAGGCTCCAGGGGATAAAGCCGTTGGTGGTGGTAAGGCTTCTGCACAAGAAAAAGCCAACGCCAAAGAAGAAGAGAACATCGCAAAAAACAAGGCCTTGAAAGAGGCTCAAGATCGTACTGCGCTGTTGGAGCAGAATGTAAAAGATCTGCAACGTTTGGCAGAGATGAAGAAACAAGCTGAAGCAGCTACTGCCTCTGCAAGTGCCGCTTCCGCGCCCGCAGTAGCAGCAAGTGCACCTGCTGTCGTGACGCCCAAGGTTGTTGCACCCGAGCCAATGGTCGTCGAGCAAGGATCATTGTTAGATGACCCAATTATGCTGGCAGGAGGGGTGGCAGGCTTGCTCGCATTGGGTGGTGTCGGATTCATGCTGGCGCGCCGCAATAAGAAGTCTGGTGGAAAAGAAAAATCTGAAGAGGACAAATCGGTTGCCGAAGATATCGGTGGAGCGACAGGCCGCATCGCGGCTCCTGTGGTGCCTTCTCCTGATACAGGTGATTTCACACAGTCCGCAAACGCAGAATCCACCACGCAGGCTAATTCCGATGAGGTCGATCCGATCGGTGAGGCTGACTTGTTCTTGACCTTTGGGCGCGATGTTCAAGCTGAAGAAGTGTTGACTGAGGCGCTCAAGTCGAATCCGAACAATGTTCCTGTGCGTCTCAAACTGCTGTCTATCTATTCCGCACGTAAAGACACCAATTCCTTCTTCACTCACGCCAAGGTCATCAAGGAGTCAGGGGATGATGCGGCATGGGCACAAGCTGCCGCGATGGGGCTGGCTCTAGAGCCAAGCAATCCTTTATATGGCGGTGACGGAGTCGCGGTGGCACCAGTGGTAGAAAAAGCAGCTGAGGCTGCGCAGCCTTCAGTCGACTTCGATCTCGGGTTTGGCTCCCCAGCAGCATCGGTTCAATCTGCTCCTGATTTCCAAGGCACGGTTGTTCTAGGGACACCTTCGAACGAGAGCACGACCATCCTTTCGGCAAGTGATTTGCGCGCAGCACAAGAGACACCGATGGATTTTGATGTCACTGGAACTCATCCTGGCATCCCAGCAGTTGAAGCAGAAGTTGCGAGTGCATCGATGAATCTGGCTGAGATGGATTTTGATGTCACCTCTACACATCCAGGCATTCCCGCACAAAGTGCTGCTGCAAGCACAGCGGATGCGCCAGCTGAGAACGTCGACGACCTAATCTTCGATGTGACCACTACGCACGTCAGCAAGCCAGCGGTTGAAAAGCCAGCAGCGGCGCCAGCGCCAGTAGATGAGGGTGGTTTGGCTTTCACGCTTGATTTCCCAACGGATTTCAAAGCGCCCGCAGCCGCTAAAGAGGCGGCACCTGTCGATATCGGCTTGGGCGACATTAGTCTGAATCTGGGTGGCCTCGCTCCTGCTGCCGTAGCAGCTTCGAGTGAAAGCAAAGATGAGCGCTGGCAAGAAGTGGCGACCAAACTTGATTTGGCTAAGGCTTACCAAGAGATGGGTGATGCTGCTGGTGCGAAAGAGATTCTGGAAGAAGTTCTGCGCGATGGCGATGCCGAGCAACGTGCAAGTGCGGAAGCGATGATGCAACAGCTGTAAACCATGCAAACCAAGGAAACGGCAGCCATCTAGGCTGCCGTTTTCATTTGAGACGATGAAATACGAACTCCATCCCGCTGTGCAGATAATCATTTGGATCATGCTCGCCTTGCTCGTGCAACGCTTGCAGGGAATCGTATTGCTGGCTACCTGTGTGGTATTGGTCGCGCTAGCGCTTGGGGTGTGCGCAGAGCAGATGTTGAGCTTGATACGACGTACTCGTTGGATCATGGTCGTTCTGCTATTCATTTATGCTTACACTACCCCAGGTGTCGGAGTGCTCTCACAGTTCGATTCTTTGTCGCCGACATGGGAGGGGCTGTCTGATGGTGCGACTCAGTTGGGCAGGCTGTTGAGTGTATTGGCTGGACTCGCCATATTGTTAGCGATGTTGCCGCAGTCCAGATTGATCAGTGGCTTGTATGTTTTGATGTACCCGTTGCAATGGTTCGGTCTGTCGCGGGAACGTTTTGCGGTGCGCCTAGCCTTGACGTTGGAGAATGCAGAATCAGCCATGCGAGATACGGCGAGTGATTGGCGCAACACCATCGGCGATGCATTAAAGCCGAGCACGGCGGGCACATCGCATATCGAACTAGATGTGCATGCATTCAAGCTGGTCGATGCATTGGTGCTACTGGTATGTGCAGCCTTGATGATAGGAGTATGGCGATGAGGATCGCGCTTGGCGTGGAATACGACGGCAGTCGTTACAACGGTTGGCAGAGCCAGCCTGACGTACCTAACGTACAGGACGCGTTGCAAGCTGCATTGAGTGGTATCTCTGGGGAGGTCATCGAGATCATCGCCGCAGGCCGTACAGATACGGGTGTACATGCGTTAGAGCAGGTCATCCACTTCGACACGAACATCGATAGACCGCTATCTGCTTGGGTGCGAGGCACGAATGCCCTGCTGCCTAAAGACATCGCTGTGTTGTGGGCGCATCCAGTTCCAGATGAGTTTCATGCCCGCTTTTCTGCGCAGGCGCGCAGCTATCAATACGTGCTCATCAATCGTCCCTCGCGCAGTGCCGTTCATCATGCCAAGGTGGGGTGGTTCCACGCTCCGCTGGATGTGGATGCGATGCGCGAGGCAGCGCAATATCTGCTGGGTGAGCATGATTTCAGCGCTTTCCGTTCATCACAATGCCAAGCCAAGACGCCGATGAAGAACCTCGCTGTGCTCGACATCCAGCAGCAGGGCGACACCCTGATCTTCAACCTGACTGCCAATGCGTTCTTGCATCACATGGTACGTAACATCCTTGGATGTCTGCTCTATGTGGGCAAAGGCAAATACCCGCCACAGTGGATTGAAGAGGTGCTGGCAGGGCGAGATCGCAAGTTCGCTGCGCCGACCTTCATGCCAGATGGCCTGTACCTGCGCCACATCACCTATGACGCGAAGTGGGGCTTGCCTCAAGGTACAATGTCACCTCGTTCTTAGTAGCTCCAGCCTTATGACCAGAATCAAGATCTGCGGCATCACCCGTGAGCAAGACCTGCGCGCTGTGGCAAACAGCGGTGCGGATGCCATCGGCTTGGTGTTCTATGAGAAAAGCCCGCGTCATGTCAGCGTCCAGCAGGCGGGTGAGTTGATGCGCCACGTGCCGCCATTCGTCACCGTGGTCGGACTGTTCGTGAATCCAACGGTCGATTACGTGCACCAACTGCTGGCAACTGCCTCTTTGGATGTATTGCAGTTCCACGGTGAGGAGTCGCCCGAGTTCTGCCAGCAGTTCGGCAAGCCTTATCTGAAGGCGATACGGGTCAAAGCAGGGGTGGATTTGGTAGAATGCGCGGCCCGTTATGCTGGGGCGCAAGGTTTGTTGTTGGATGCCTTTGTGGAAGGCACGCAAGGTGGCACGGGGGAGTCGTTCGATTGGGCACTTATTCCGCAGAACCTGTCGTTGCCAGTGATACTTTCAGGCGGTCTGCATGCAGGTAACGTTGCCGAGGCGGTCAAACAAGTGCGCCCCTACGCGGTGGATGTATCCAGTGGCGTAGAGGCAAGCAAAGGAATCAAGGATGCGGCGAAGGTCGCGGCATTCATCAAAGAGGTTAAACAGATTGACGTACAACTTTCCTGATTCAACCGGCCACTTTGGCCAGTTCGGCGGCACCTACATGGCGGAGACGTTGATCCCTGCCGTGGAGGAACTGACCGCGCAGTACCTACGTTTCAAAGACGATCCTGAGTTCAAGGCTGAGTTGGCTTATGAGCTCAAGCATTACGTCGGGCGTCCTAGCCCTATCTATCACGCCAAGCGTTTGTCCGAGAGTCTCGGCGGTGCGCAGATCTATCTGAAGCGCGAAGATCTGAACCACACTGGTGCGCACAAGATCAACAGCGCGATGGGTCAAGCCTTGTTGGCGAAGCGTATGGGCAAGAAGCGTGTCATCGCCGAGACCGGTGCGGGCATGCATGGTGTGGCGACTGCGACCGTGGCGGCACGTTTCGGCATGGAGTGCATTGTGTACATGGGCGCGGAAGATATCCAGCGCCAAGCACCTAATGTGTTCCGTATGAAACTGCTGGGGGCTACAGTCGTGCCAGTCGAGAGCGGTTCCAAGACCTTGAAAGACGCTTGCAACGAAGCGATTCGCGATTGGGTCACCAATGTCGAATCCACGTTCTACATCTTCGGTACGGCGGCAGGCCCGCATCCTTACCCGATGATGGTGCGTGACTTCCAATGCGTCATCGGCAATGAGGCCAAAGTGCAGATGCCAGAGATGATCGGTCGTCAGCCGGATGCAGTCATCGCCTGTGTTGGCGGTGGCTCCAATGCCATCGGCTTGTTCAATCCTTACATCGAAGTGCCTAACGTGCAGATCATCGGCGTGGAGGCGGGCGGCTACGGCATCGCCAGCGGCAAACATGCTGCACCGCTGACTGCGAACGCCAAGGTCGGCGTGTTGCATGGCAACAAGGTCAACCTGATGCAAGACGAGAACGGTCAGATCATCGAGACACATTCGATTTCCGCAGGGCTAGATTACCCTGGCGTCGGTCCCGAACATTGCTTATTGAAGGATATCGGTCGTGCGCAATACGTCGCTGCCGATGACGATGAAGCCATCGCCGCTTTCGATGCACTGTGCCGTTTTGAAGGCATCATCCCCGCCTTGGAATCCAGTCATGCGCTGGCCCATGCGATCAAGATCGCACCGACTATGGCGAAAGATAAAGTATTGCTGGTGAATCTCTCTGGTCGTGGCGACAAAGACATGAACACAGTGGCGAAGTTGAAAGGCATCACGCTATGAGCCGCATAAACTCATTTTGCGGGCGAACTGCGGTGTCGCGTGCTCGCTCACTCCTCGCCTACCAATTGCGGTATGTCTCGTCGTTCGCTGCGCGGCTCCTTGCATTTCATCCCGCAAAAGTGAGTTTCTGGGGAGTGCAGCCATGAGTCGCATTGCCACGACATTTGATACGCTGAAACAACAGCAGCGCAAAGCGCTCATCCCCTTCATCACCGCAGGCGATCCATCGCAGGCACTTACCGTGCCGCTGATGCATGGCTTGGTGAGCGCAGGCGCGGACGTGCTGGAGTTGGGGGTACCATTCTCCGATCCGATGGCAGACGGCCCCGTCATCCAGCGTGCTTCCGAGCGCGCGCTCAAGAACGGTATGTCGTTGCGTGGCGTGTTGGGCATGGTGGCGGAGTTCCGCAAGCAAGATACGACCACGCCAGTGGTGTTGATGGGCTACGGCAATCCTATCGAGGCGATGGGTTGGGAAGTATTCGCACAACGTTGCGCCGAAGTGGGCGTGGATGGTGTTTTGACCGTGGATTTCCCGCCCGAAGAAAGCCATGATGCGTTCGAGCATCTGCAGCGTCACAACATCGCGCCCATCTTTTTGCTAGCCCCCACGACGAATGAAACGCGTATCCAGCAGGTCGCCAAACTGGCGCGCGGTTATGTGTATTACGTCTCGCTGAAAGGCGTGACCGGTTCTGGCAGCATTGACCTATCCGCCATCGAAGACAAGTTGCCGCAATTGCGCAAACACATCAAGCTGCCGATAGGCGTGGGCTTCGGTATCCGCGATGCAGCCACTGCGAAGGCGGTCGCTAAGCTGTGTGACGGCGTGGTGGTGGGTAGCCGCATCGTGCAAGAAGTAGAGAATTCAACTGAGCAGAATGTCGTCGCCAATGTAAGTGAGTTGGTGCGAGAATTGCGTCAGGCAATCGATCAATAAGAGGAGAGAACATCATGGGTTGGTTCCAAAAACTATTGCCACCGAAGATCAAACGCCGCGAGAGCGAAGATTCGAAGAAGAATGTACCGGAAGGTTTGTGGCACAAATGCCCGTCCTGCCAAGCTGTGTTGTATCACTCCGATCTGGAGAAGAATCACAGCGTCTGCCCCAAGTGCAATCACCATCACCGAATCACTGCGCGTACTCGTTTGGACTGGCTGCTGGATAGCGAAGGCCAATTCGAGATCGGCTCCGAAGTGTTACCGATCGATACGCTGAAGTTCAAAGACCAGAAAAAGTATAGCGATCGCCTGATCGCTGCCAAGAAGAGCACCAATGAAGACGATGCATTGATCGTGGTGCAAGGCAGCATCCATGCCGTTCCAGTGGTTGCAGCTGCGTTCGAATTCACCTTTATGGGCGGCTCGATGGGCTCAGTAGTGGGCGAGCGTTTCGTACGCGGCGTTCAAGTCGCGCTGGAACAACAATGCCCCTTCATCTGCTTCTCCGCCAGCGGTGGTGCGCGTATGCAAGAAGGTCTGTTGTCCTTGATGCAAATGGCTAAGACCAGCGCCGCTCTGACCCAGTTGAGTGAAGCCAAACTGCCCTTCATCTCTGTACTCACCGATCCAACCATGGGCGGCGTCTCCGCCAGCTTCGCTTTCTTGGGCGATGTGAACATCGCAGAACCCGGTGCGTTGATCGGCTTCGCCGGTGCGCGCGTGATCCAGCAAACCGTGCGCGAGACCCTGCCTGATGGCTTCCAACGCGCTGAGTTCCTGCTCGAGCATGGTGCCATCGACATGATCGTCGACCGTCGCGAGATGCGCGACCAACTGGCGACACTCATCACCCTGCTGACCAAGCAGGATGCGGTGACGAAGCTGGAAGCAGCGTAAATTAGCGAATCATGGCTGTTCTGCTTGAAAAGTTGGTCCAGCCTAGATTTATAAATACTGATGAATTTAGGCAGGTAGATTCCATTGGTGATTTATTGCACAAACACTTGTCGAGTCCAGAGATTGAACAGAGACTTTTTGAAGCTAATCAACCTGGCAATAGTAGTTACAAAGTGCAGAGCTCATTTTTGGAATATGCAGAACACCTAGGGTTTGTGAGCGAAAAGAAGGGCCTTTTTGAGAATTACGTTACTAGTGGACTCAGGCCAGATTACTTCCTGAAAATAGGTGATTCAGGAATTTTGCTGGAAGTGGAAAGAGGCAAAACGATAATGAACAACATGGATTTCCTCGATTTGTGGAAATGTCATATTTGTTCAGAAGCACACTACTTGTTTCTCATGGTCCCATCACGTTTAGCGCACAACAGTGAGAGCAATACTTACAATACTTTCAAGAAAGTTGTCGACAGAATGACGCCGTTCTTTAAAGACGGTAACTACACGAATGTACGTGCGTTGTTTGTCTATGGCTATTAAATGAACGGGCCTTTAGGCGGGCGCTATTGAACTAGAACATGCGCAATAATCTGGCCGACTGGCTAACCCACCTCGAATCCCTGCACCCAAAAACCATCGCGCTAGGTCTTGAACGCGTGGCGCTAGTCAAAAAGCGGCTGAAGCTCAATCCTGATTTCCCCATCATTATCGTAGGTGGCACCAACGGAAAAGGTTCGGTGTGCTCGATGTTGGAATCCATCCTGCACGCCGCCGGATATAAAGTCGGCTGCTATACCTCGCCGCATCTGCTGGATTACAACGAGCGGGTACGCATCGCTAAACAACAGGCGAGCGATGCGGAGTTGTGTGCTTCGTTCGAACTGATCGAACAGGTGCGTGGCGACACCGCGTTGACCTATTTCGAATTCGGAACGCTGGCCGCGATGCAATGTTTCATCGCTCACAAAGTGGATGTCGCCATTCTCGAAGTTGGGCTGGGAGGCAGGCTGGATGCGGTGAATGTGTTCGATGCCGATGTCTCAGTCGTGACCAGTGTAGACATCGATCACGTGGATTACTTGGGCGATACGCGAGAGAAGATTTCTTTCGAGAAGGCGGGCATCTTCCGTCACGGTCATGTGGCGATCTGTGCCGATACCGATGTGCCGGATGCTTTGCGTATGCATGCGGGTGACATCGGTGCGGAGCTGTGGTGCATAGGCAGTGAGTTCGGTTTCACTGCCCATCAGGGGCAGTGGGACTATCGCAGCAAGGTGGGTTCGCGCAGTGCCTTGCCACATCCCGCTTTGCGTGGTGCGTTCCAATTGCACAATGCCAGTGCCGTGCTAGCAGCATTGGATGCGCTGAAAGACAAGACTCCGGTGAGCATGGAGGCGGTGCGCCGTGGTTTGAGCGAGGTGGAGCTGACTGGACGTTTCCAATTCGTGCCCGGTAAGCCTCAGTTGATACTCGACGTGGCGCACAACCCGCATGCTGCCCGTTCGTTGGCACAGAACCTTGCCAACCTGCCTCCGGCCAAGACCTTTGCGGTAATCGCCATGCTCAAGGATAAAGACATGGCGGGGGTGGTGCAGGCATTGGATGCGCAGGTCGATGTGTGGCTAGTGGCTGGTATTGACGCGCCGCGCGGTGCGACACGTGTTGAGTTGACGCAAGTCCTCAAAGATGCTGGGGTTCGCGGCGAGGTGGTGGTCTGCGATTCCATCGCTGAATCACTGCATGAGGCGAGCAAACGCGCAGGCGAAAATGATAGAATCGCGGCCTTCGGATCATTCTATACGGTGGCGGAAGTGATGCAGGTGCGAGGCATGCGTACCCGCTGATATTCCCAGATTATTCTCAATGGCAAAAAAGATATCTACAGAAGAAGAATCCAACCTGAGACGTCAGGCGCGTCGCCGCCTGATCGGTGCGGTGGCGCTGGTACTTGCCATCGTGGTCTTCTTGCCGATGGTGTTCGATGATGAACCCTCGCCAACCACAGCCAACGACATCGAACTACGTATCCCAGACAAAGACAAAGTCCCTCCATTGATTGCTCAGCCAGTCACAGCGCCAGTCGATGAGGTGGTCGCCGTGTCAGCAGTTACTCCTGCGCCTGTCGTCGAACCTGTCGTAGCTCCAGTTGCTGCCTCTGCGGTGAGTGGAGAGACAGTCGTGCCAGTTGCGAAGGTAGAGGCCAAACCCAAGGTCGAGGCTAAGCCTAAAGCAGAAGCGAAGCCCAAGGTCGAAGCCAAACCAGCCGCTAAACCTGCGCCCAAGACTGGCTGGGTGGTGCAGGTCGGTGCGTATTCCAATGCGGATACAGCCAAGCAGATGAACGCCAAATTGACTAAGGAAGGCTTCCATGTCTACACCGAGAAGGTGGGCAACATGGTGCGTGTGCGCGTCG
>PNNY01000035.1 GCA_013824485.1 Sideroxydans sp. | reverse complement strand
GATTGAACCTTTGCTTTGAGACCCGCGAGGGAATCCTTAAACATTGCTCCCCATCCAATGCCGCCGAGCTTGGCGAGGTGGGAGAGCGATTCTTAACCAATCAGCGCCCATCTCTAGAAGCTCAGCTCGCCAACTTGGCGGACGAGATTGCTTATAACAATCATGATGTCGATGACGGGCTACGCTCTGGCCTGCTTACCTTGGAGCAACTGTCCTCTGTGCGCTTGTTCGCAGAACACCTGGATGCAGTACGACAAGCTTTCCCAGCGCTAGCAGAGCGCAGAGTGGTGCATGAGACAGTACGCCGCATGATCAATGCATTGGTCACCGACCTGATAGAGCAGACCGAAGCCAATATCAAGCTCAATTCACCCAAATCCCTTGATGACGTGCGTACTGCGCCACCACTGGTAGCCTTTAGTCCAGAGATGTATGAAAAGAACCGAGAATTGAAAGCCGTGCTACGGACCCAGCTCTATCGACACTATCGTGTGATGCGTATGAGCGCTAAAGCGCGTCGCATCATCAGCGAGCTGTTTCAGGCCTTCATGGGCGATTCACGCCTACTGCCTCCGCAGTTCTTCCTACAAGCGGAGCAGTCCAAAGCTAGGCTGGTTTCCGACTATATCGCGGGGATGACCGACCGCTATGCCATCCGCGAACATAGGCGTATTTTTGCCGTAGAAGAGATTTAACTCCCTAGCTGGTTGCCCTCCCCCCCCGGTTTAAGGTAGCATTCCCGCCCTTTCGGATAGATTTTGGAAGGCGGCTGATGCCGCCATTTTGTTGCAACCATCGAGGTGAGAAACAAGTGAATAATTCTTCGTTGCCTGCGCAGCAAGGTCTTTATGACCCGCGCAATGAACATGATGCATGTGGTGTCGGTTTCGTCGCACATATCAAAGGTAAAGCTAGTCACGACCGAGTCAGTCAAGGTCTGCAGATTCTTGAGAATCTGACGCACCGTGGCGCTGTCGGCGCAGACCCGTTGGCGGGTGATGGTGCGGGCATTCTGATTCAGATCCCAGACCAATTCCTGCGTGATGAGATGAATTGGGGTGGTATCCAATTGCCACCGGCAGGAGATTACGGAGTTGGCATGTTGTTCTTGCCGCGTGATGTCGCAGCGCGCGCCGCTTGTGAAAAAGTCATCGCAGATATGGTTGCGGCGGAAGGCCAAACAATCGTTGGTTGGCGTGACGTGCCCGTCGACAACAGCACATTGGGCGAAAGCGTCAAAGCGCTTGAGCCAGTGGTGCGTCAGGTGTTCATCGGTCGCGGTAAAAAGACGGCTGACCAAGATGCCTTCGAGCGCAAGTTGTTCGTCATCCGCAAGACGGCAGAACACGCCATCAGCAAGCTGGCCAAGAATCAAGGCAAGGGTTTCTATGTGCCTTCCATGTCATCACGCACTGTCGTGTACAAAGGCATGTTGCTGGCCGACCAAGTAGGAAAGTATTTCGTTGATCTGCAAGACGCACGCGTCGTCAGTGCTTTCTCATTGGTTCACCAACGCTTCTCTACCAACACTTTCCCTACATGGAATCTGGCGCACCCGTTCCGCATGATCGCGCATAACGGCGAGATCAACACGCTGCGTGGCAACGTGAACTGGATGTCAGCACGCCATGCAGCGATGTCGTCGAAGTTGCTGGGCGAGGATCTGGAAAAACTGTGGCCGCTCATTGTTGAAGGTCAATCGGACTCCGCTTGTTTCGACAACGCACTTGAGCTGTTGGTGGCGGGCGGTTACTCCTTGCCACACGCCATGATGCTGTTGATCCCAGAGGCATGGGCAGGTAATCCATTGATGGATGAAGAGCGCCGTGCATTCTACGAATACCACGCTGCGCTGATGGAGCCGTGGGACGGCCCTGCGGCAGTTGCCTTCACCGATGGTCGCATGATTGGTGCGACACTGGATCGTAACGGTCTGCGTCCGGCACGCTACCTCATCACTGACGATGATGTCGTGTTGATGGCTTCTGAGATGGGCGTACTTCCTATCCCGCAAAGCAAGATCGTGAAGAAGTGGCGCTTGCAGCCAGGCAAGATGTTCCTCATCGACATGGAGCAAGGCCGCATCGTGGACGATGCAGAACTCAAGCAACAGATCGCTACAGCAAAGCCATATCGCAAGTGGATCGAGCAATCTCGCTACTTCCTCGATGACATGCCAAAAGTGGCAGACAAGAGCGAAGCGCAGATCAGTTTGCTGGATGCACAACAAGCCTTCGGTTACACGCAGGAAGATCTGAAGTTCATCATGCTGCCGTTAGCGAGTGCGGGTGAGGAAGCAACGGGCTCTATGGGTAACGATGCGGCGCTACCTATCCTGTCCAGCAAGAACAAAGTCCTCTACAACTACTTCAAGCAGTTGTTCGCACAAGTGACTAATCCGCCAATCGACCCGATTCGCGAAGAGATCGTGATGTCGCTGACATCCTTTGTTGGCCCGAAACCCAATCTATTAGGCATCGACGAAACAAAACCAACCTTACGTTTGGAAGTGCATCAACCCGTCCTGTCTTTGGAAGATATGGCGAAGTTGCATGGCATCGACAAGCTCACCAAGGGGCAGTACAAATCTCAAGTGCTCGACCTGACTTATGCCGCCAAGAATGGTGCGGAAGGTTGTGAGAAAGCCATCGCTGATCTGTGCAAAGCCGCAAACAAAGCAGTTACTGGTGGTTTCAATGTGTTGATCTTGTCTGACCGTGCTGTTAATAAAAAACGTGTGGCGATACCAGCTTTGCTGGCCACGGCTGCGGTGCATCACCATTTAGTTAAAGCTGGTCTGCGCACCAGCACTGGCTTGGTAGTGGAGACAGGCTCCGCACGCGAGGTGCATCACTTCGCTTTGTTGGCAGGCTACGGTGCAGAGGCGGTTTGCCCTTGGTTGGCTTTCGATAGCATCGAGCAATTCGAACTACCAGCGGGCGTAAGCGCTAAAGACGGACAGAAACGTTTCATCAAAGGCATCAACAAGGGCTTGCTCAAAGTGATGTCCAAGATGGGTATCTCGACCTATCAATCCTATTGCGGATCGCAGATTTTCGAAGCCATCGGCCTCAATTCAGAGTTCGTGAAGAAATATTTCACCGGAACTGCGACGCAGATCGAAGGTATCGGCCTGCAAGATGTTGCGGAAGAAGCGATGCGTATGCACAGTGCAGCGTTCGGCACCGATCCGGTGCTAGCGAACATGCTGGAAGCCGGAGGTGACTACGCCTTCCGTATCCGTGGTGAAGAACATACATGGACGCCGGACTCTATCGCCAAGCTGCAACACGCTACGCGTTCCAATAATTTCAATACCTACAAAGAGTACGCCAAACTCATCAATGACCAGACACAGCGTCAGATGACCTTGCGTGGATTGTTCGAGATCGGTTCGGTTGGCGCACCAGTGCCATTGGCCGAAGTCGAATCCGCGAAGGAGATCGTCAAACGTTTCGTGACGGGTGCGATGTCTTTGGGTTCCATTTCTACCGAAGCGCATGCCACCTTGGCGATCGCGATGAACCGTATCGGCGGCAAGTCGAACACGGGTGAAGGTGGTGAAGATGCCAACCGCTTCAAGTTGTTGCAAGGCGGCGAGAAGCTGTCCGAGATCATCGGCAAGAATCGTATCGAAGCTGACCAAACGATGAAGCCGGGCGACTCCTTGCGTTCGCGCATCAAGCAAGTCGCTTCAGGTCGCTTCGGTGTGACAGCGGAATATCTGAGCAGTGCCGACCAGATACAGATCAAGATGGCGCAGGGTGCGAAGCCGGGCGAAGGCGGTCAGTTGCCAGGCGGAAAAGTGTCCGAGTACATCGGCAAGTTGCGTCACTCCGTGCCGGGCGTTGGCTTGATCTCGCCACCACCGCACCACGACATCTACTCCATCGAGGACTTGGCGCAGCTCATCCATGATCTGAAGAACTCCAATCCGTCCGCATCCATCTCCGTGAAGTTGGTGTCGGAAGTGGGCGTGGGTACGGTCGCGGCGGGTGTGTCCAAAGCCAAGGCTGACCACATCGTCATCTCTGGATACGATGGCGGTACGGGCGCATCACCACAGTCCTCCATCAAACATGCAGGTACACCATGGGAGTTGGGCTTGTCAGAAGCACAGCAAACCTTGGTGTTGAACAAGTTGCGCGGTCGCGTCGGCTTGCAAGTCGATGGTCAGTTGAAGACTGGTCGCGATGTGCTAATTGGCGCACTGCTAGGCGCGGATGAATTCGGTTTCGCTACCGCACCGTTGGTCGTTGAGGGCTGCATCATGATGCGTAAGTGTCACCTCAACACATGTCCAGTTGGTGTGGCGACACAAGACCCAGCTTTGCGTAAGAAATTCACAGGACAACCAGAACACGTTGTGAACTACTTCTTCTTCGTTGCCGAAGAAGTTCGCGAGTTGATGGCGCAGATGGGTGTCCGCAAGTTCGAAGATCTCGTTGGCCGCAGCGATCTGTTGGATATGCGTAAAGGCATCACCCACTGGAAAGCCAAGGGATTGGATTTCACCAAGGTGTTCCACCAGCCTAACGTTCCCGCTAGCGTCGCACGTCGCCATTTGGAAGAGCAGGATCACGGCTTGAACGAGGCGCTCGACAACGATCTCATCGCGCAATCCAAAGAAGCGTTGGATGCGAAACGTAATGTCAGCATCGAAACCAAGGTGCGCAACGTCAATCGTAGCGTGGGCGCGATGCTGTCGCACGAAGTGGCGAAGCGTCACGGCAATGCAGGTCTGCCAGATGACACTATCCGTGTGAAATTGACGGGCACTGCAGGTCAGAGTTTCGGCGCGTTCCTCGCGCACGGCATCAGCTTCCAATTGGAAGGTGAAGGCAACGACTACGTCGGTAAAGGTCTGTGTGGCGGTCGCATCATCGTCAAGCCGTCTGCGGATAGTAAATTGACCGCAGCCGATAACATCATCGTAGGTAACACCGTCATGTACGGTGCGACGGCAGGTGAGTGTTACTTCAATGGTGTCGCAGGCGAGCGTTTTGCCGTGCGTAACTCTGGCGCCATCGCTGTCGTCGAAGGCTTGGGCGATCACGGTTGCGAATACATGACGGGCGGAATGGTCGTGGTGCTGGGTCAGACAGGTCGCAACTTCGCGGCAGGTATGTCTGGCGGTGTGGCTTACGTGTTGGATGAAGATGGCGGTTTCGCAAAGCGTTGCAACATGTCCATGGTGCAACTCGAGGCGGTACCTGAAGAGGCGGCTGCGAGTGAGACAGGTGAGGTCGACTCCAAAGGTCGAGTGCACTTCAATCATTTGAACAAGGCTGACGAAGCAGCACTGCGCGGCAAGATCGAGAAGCATCTGCGTTACACAGGTAGTGCACGTGCCAAGCAAATCTTGGATAACTGGAGCGCTTACCTGCCGAAGTTCGTCAAGGTCATGCCAACCGAATATCGTCGTGCACTGCTTGAGATAGCAGCGCAACAGAAGGAGGCCGCATAATGGGCAAGCCAACTGGTTTCATGGAGTTCGACCGCGTCAACGAAGGTTACGCGCCTGTTGAGCAACGTCTGAAACATTACAAAGAGTTCGTCGCCCATTTGAGCGATGCTGAAGCGAAACAACAAGGTGCACGTTGTATGGATTGCGGCATCCCGTTCTGCAACAACGGGTGCCCAGTCAATAACATCATCCCTGACTGGAACGACTTGGTGTATCGCGGCAATTGGAAGCAAGCGATCGAAGTGTTGCACTCCACCAACAACTTCCCCGAAGTGACAGGGCGTATCTGTCCCGCACCTTGCGAAGCGGCATGCACGCTCAACATCAACAACGATGCAGTCGGAATCAAATCCATCGAGCACGCCATCATCGACAAGGCGGGTGAGAATGGTTGGGTCGTGCCGCAACCCGCAAAGAAGAAGACTGGCAAGAAAGTCGCGGTAGTTGGTTCAGGTCCTGCGGGTTTGGCGACGGCGCAACAGCTGGCACGCGCAGGCCACGCGGTCACCGTGTTCGAGAAGAACAGCCGCATCGGTGGTTTGATGCGTTACGGCATCCCTGACTTCAAGTTGGACAAGTGCCTCATCGATTGGCGCATGGCACAACTGGTTGCTGAGGGGGTGAAGTTCGAAGTGAACACCTTCATCGGCAAAGATGCGATTGGCAAAGGTATCGCCAACGACGCGAAGAAGACCATTAGCCCGGCTGCATTGCAGAAGGATTTTGATGCGGTCGTTATTGCGGGCGGTTCCGAGCAGCCACGTGACTTGCCTGTTCTAGGACGTGAACTGAAGGGCGTGCATTACGCGCTCGAATTCCTCATCCCACAGAACAAAGAAGTAGCGGGCGATGGTAAGAATCCGATCAACGTCGCAGGTAAACACGTCGTCGTCATAGGCGGCGGCGATACCGGTTCTGACTGCGTGGGCACATCGAATCGTCACGGCGCAGCTTCGGTCACGCAGATCGAAGTGATGCCGCGCGCACCCGACCAAGAGAACAAGGCGATGACATGGCCGTACTGGCCGATGAAGTTGCGCACTTCTAGCTCACACGATGAGGGTTGTATGCGTGACTGGGCCATCTCCACCAAGGAATTCGTGGGCGAGAACGGTGTACTGAAGTCATTGAAGTGCGTGCGTGTGGAGTTCAAGGACGGCAAGATGGTGGAAGTGGCAGGCAGTGAGTTCACTCTGCAAGCCGATTTCGTCTTCTTGGCGATGGGCTTCACCAATCCGCTGGCACAAGTGCTGGACGCGTTCGGCGTAGAGAAAGATGCGCGCGGTAATGCTAAAGCATCGACTGATGGTGCGGGTTGCTATCAGACCAATGTGAAGAAGGTCTTCGCAGCGGGCGATATGCGTCGTGGTCAATCTTTGGTGGTATGGGCGATTCGTGAAGGTCGTCAAGCAGCACGTGCAGTAGATGAGTTCCTCATGGGCTCGTCTGTATTGCCTCGATAAGAAAAGAGAAAAATGAATTTCAAAGTTAAGAACGATACCTTCCTGCGCGCGCTGTTGCGTCAGCCGACCGAATACACACCGTTGTGGATGATGCGCCAAGCAGGTCGTTATCTGCCTGAATACCGCGCTACACGTCGAACCGCAGGTAGTTTCTTAGGGCTGTGCAAGAACCCGAACTTCGCGACTGAAGTCACTATGCAGCCGCTGGATCGTTTCCCCTTGGATGCAGCCATCTTGTTCTCCGACATCCTGACCGTTCCTGATGCGATGGGATTGGGTTTGTATTTTGCTGAAGGCGAAGGTCCTAAGTTCGAGCGCCCTATCGTGACCGAAGCGGACGTCAAGGCATTGCACGTGCCTGACATTGGGACCGATTTGAAATACGTCACGGATGCGGTGTCGCAGATCCGCAAGACTTTGGATGGTCGCGTGCCCTTGATTGGCTTCTCCGGCAGCCCATGGACATTGGCTTGCTATATGGTCGAAGGCGGCGGTAGCGATGATTACGCCAAAGTGAAGACCATGATGTACAAGAATCCTAAGATGATGCACAGCATCCTCGAAGTGACTGCTCAGACTGTGACGGCTTATCTGAATGCGCAGATCGAGGCGGGGGCACAAGCAGTGATGATCTTTGACTCATGGGGCGGAGCCTTGTCTCATTCGGCATTCCACGAGTTCTCCTTGGCCTACACACAGCGCATCGTCGATGGTTTGATCAAAGAAAAAGACGGCGTACGTATTCCTTCCATCGTGTTTACCAAAGGCGGTGGATTGTGGATTGAGAGCATCGCTGACATCGGCGCAGACGCGGTCGGTCTGGATTGGACGATGGACATCGGCATCGCGCGTCAGAAGGTGGGCAACAAGGTAGCCCTACAAGGCAACCTCGATCCGAACGTATTGTTTGCGACCCCCGATGTGATCTACGCTGAAGTAGAAAAAGTGTTGAGCAGTTACGGCTTCGGTAGTGGGCACGTGTTCAATCTCGGTCACGGGATCTCGCAACATACCGACCCTGAGAATGCAGCAGCACTGGTGCAAGCAGTACACGAGCTGAGCAAAAAATATCACTAGAATCAGCACCTAGCCTCAAACGTTATAAACAGGGGCTAATATTCGCCAAGGGCCATGGGACGCAAATTCCGTGGCCTTTTGCTTTATTGTCGTAACCTGTTGTTTATAAATGAAGTGGTGGTTTGTGCGGAAATTGAGCGCCGAAAAAAAACCGTATACACCATTTAGAGTTAGCGTTGTTTCAGGGGGGTTTTCCACATTGTTATCCACAGGAAATGTGTATAAGAAAAAATACCTATATAGCTCAATGCGATTAGCTAAACTTCGTAGAAATCACCAGAGAGAATCTGCATAACATGCCCATCATTCGCGTCGCGCTAGACGTGCCCTTGTCAACACTTTTCGATTACAAAGTGAATGACGAGATGCAGCTCGAAATCGGGCAGCGCGTGGTCGTTCCATTCGGGCGTAAAGAGGTGGTCGGAATTGCGATGGAGTGGGCAGAGCAGTCTGAACTTGACGTGGCGCGTATCAAGTCTGTCGTGCGCGTGTTGGACGATGTGCCACCCTTGCCGCCTGAAACTTTGAATCTGCTGCGATTCTGTAGCGACTACTACCACTACCCGATCGGTATGACGGCGTTGTCCGCTTTGCCGACGCGATTGCGTGATATTGAGCCTATCGTTGTGAAGCAGTCACTGGTCTATGCCTTGAGTGCGGCGGGTCGAGCGCTGGGTATCGAATCTTTGCCAAAACGCCGTGTGGTGCAGCAGAGCATCTTGCTTGCGTTGAGCAAAGCGCCCATGAGTGGCACACAGCTGCGTGAACTGTCCGCCAGCGCACCGGCCGCTCTGAAGCTGCTCATCGAAGCGGGATGGGTGCAAGCCTGCGCACCAATGGCATCAGACACACACGTCTTCAACGATGCGCACGCACTCACTGCCGAACAACAACGCGCCGTGGATGCGGTCACGCAAACGAAAGGCTTTGCTTGCTTCTTGTTGCATGGCATCACAGGCAGCGGCAAGACCGAGGTGTATGTGCATCTGATGGATGCGATGTTGAAACAAGGGGGGCAGGTGTTGCTGTTGGTGCCTGAGATCAACCTCACGCCGCAATTGGAGAATTATTTTCGCAGTCGTTTTCCAGACGTAGAGCTGGTAAGTCTGCATAGTGGCTTGGCGGATGGAGAGCGCGCACAGAATTGGATCAAAGCGCAATCTGGCGCAGCACGCATCGTGTTGGGAACGCGCCTTGCTGTGTTTACGCCCTTGCCAAAGTTGAGTCTAATCTTGGTGGACGAAGAGCATGATGCGTCGTTCAAGCAACAAGATGGTTTGCGTTACTCTGCGCGCGACGTGGCGATCTTTCGCGCGAACCAGCACGCTGTGCCTATTGTGCTGGGTTCAGCCACACCCTCCCTAGAAAGCTGGCACAACGCGCAGAGTGGGCGCTACACGATGTTGAAGCTGACACAGCGAGCCGTTCAACCCGCAACATTGCCTCTCGTGCGCTGCCTCGATGTGGGGCAATTGCCATTACAGGAAGGACTGAGTGAGCCATTGCTCACAGCCATCGAATCTCGCTTGCAGCGTAAAGAGCAGAGCCTCATCTTCATCAATCGTCGCGGCTATGCGCCCGTGCTGATGTGTACCGCCTGTGGCTGGTTGTCAGAATGCAAACATTGCGCAGGAAAATTGGTGTTGCACTTGAAAGATCGCACTTTGCGTTGCCATCACTGCGGAGCGCAGCAACGTGTGCCACATGCTTGCCCGACATGCGGTGACGCCGATCTCAAACCAGTGGGGATGGGCACGCAGCGTATCGAAGAGGCATTGCAGGCGCGCTTCCCCGAAGCACGTATCTTGCGAGTGGACCGCGACAGCACCCGCAACAAGGGCGCGTGGGATGCGATGCGCAAAAAGATTCACGATGGCGAGGCGGATATCTTGGTTGGCACGCAGATGCTGGCGAAGGGGCATGATTTCCCCAATCTCACTTTGGTCGGCGTGTTGAATCCAGATGGTGGTTTGTACAGCGCAGACTTTCGCGCATCAGAAAAACTATTCGCACAACTTACTCAGGTCGGTGGTCGTGCCGGTCGTGCAGACAAGGTGGGTGAAGTGATCGTTCAAACTGCGTTCCCGACGCATCCTTTGTTCAATGCCTTGCGGGAGCACGACTATGAGGCGTGGGCTCAGATATTGTTGGAAGAACGTCAGTCGGCAGGCTTCCCGCCCTTCATGTTCCAAGTGCTGTTGAGTGCAGAAGCGAAACAAGAAGGGGAGGCATTGGCGTTTTTAAAGCGAGCACGTGTTACCGCTCTTGAGTTAGAAAAGCCGGTCGAGGTGTACGGCGTCATTCCCGCTGCGATGCCTAAGCGTGCCAATCATCATCGCGTCCAACTGCTGGTACAAAGCGATGCTAGAAGGACTCTGCAAGATTTCCTGCGCTCGTGGAAGCCGCGATTGGATGCGATACAAACCAAGCAAATTCGTTGGTCTTTAGATATCGACCCCCTAGAATTCTAATAATTACCCGATAGGGTTATGACCCTTCTGAATATTAGAAGAATATAATGCGCAGGATTTCAATGTTGATACGGAGCAGGAAATGAAAGAGATACAACGCTTCACCCTCGCTGATCTTACGCTTCCCATGAAGACACTTTTCTCTGGCTACTTGTTGGTGATAGGTTTAGGCCTATTGTTCGCAGGCGGGCAGATCATGCTCACACATGGTTTGGCGGATGGCAAAGTCGGACTGTCTGTGGATGACATCATCTACAGCTACCACGGCAAGCGTGATGAAGGCTCCAAGTTGATCGCTAAGCTCAATGGTTCGATGAAAGACAATGCGCCACCTGATGTTCGTCTCGCAATGATCAAGTGGGCAGAGGCGGGTGGTCCCGCTGAAGAGTGGGACGAAAAGATATCGATGGATGTCGATCAGTACTGTGCTCCTTGCCACGCTAACATTCCAGGCTTGGCCAATTTGACTGACAGGGCTGTGATGGATGAGATGCTCAAAGTCGATGAAGGACAATCGCCTTCTACGCTCACTCGTGTTTCGCACATCCACTTGTTCGGCATCGCGTTCATCTTCTTCTTTGTGGGATGGATATTCACTTATGCAACGGGCATCTCGCAATTGAACAAGGCGATCCTGATCTCCGTGCCATTCCTGTTCCTGATCGTCGACGTGTTGTCGTGGTGGCTGACTAAGTGGAATCCTAACTTCGCATGGCTGGTCATCATCGGCGGTTTCGGTTATGGCATGTCAGCGACCGTGATGATCTTTACCTCGCTGTATCAGATGTGGATATTGCCGCGCCGCAAAGCGAGACCTATCGATCCTCCCATACAGTGAGATTCGCGCGTGAGCCTTAATGGTCAACTGATCGACGCCATCGCCGCCGTCACGGGCGCCGATGGCGTTTTGACAGGTGATGCTGCAGCACCGTATTGCAAAGATTGGCGCGGACGTTACGCGGGTGAGGCACTCGCCGTTGTGTTTCCTTCAGATACGCAGCAAGTCAGCGATGTCGTGAAATTATGTGTCGAGAAGGGCGTTGCCATCGTGCCTCAGGGTGGCAACACCAGTCTGTGCGGCGCATCGGTGCCATTGTCGGATGGTAGCCAGCAGGTCGTCGTCAACCTCTCCCGTATGAATCATATTCGTGCCCTAGATGCGATCAACTACGCCATGACTGTTGAGGCGGGTTGTAAGTTGGCTTCGATATACGATGCTTCAGAAAAGATCGACAGATTGTTTCCGCTTGGCCTCACTGCCATTGCGCCGCACTGCGAGATCGGTGGCAACCTCTCCACTAACGCGGGTGGTATCGGCGTGCTGCGTTACGGTAGCGCGCGTGATCTTGTTCTGGGTTTAGAAGTGGTATTGCCGGATGGTCGTATTTGGAATGGTCTGCGTAGCTTGCGCAAAGACAATACAGGTTATGACCTCAAACATCTTTTCATGGGAGCGGAAGGTACGCTGGGCATCATCACTGCCGCCGTGTTGAAGCTGTATCCGCGACCAAAATCAACTGCTACTGCCTGCATCGCTGTGCGCGATCCTGCGGCGGCTGTCGCATTGCTCTCGCATCTGCGTGCTACTTGTGGCGACAAGATCAGTGGCTTCGAGATCATTTCGCGCTCCTGTCTTGATCTCGTGTTCAAGCATATATCAGACACACGCGAACCTTTCGCAACGCAACACGAGTGGCTCGTCATCACCAAGCTGGCCGATGTGTTATCAGCGCCGCTGGATGCGGCTTTGCGCGAAGCGCTTGTATCGTTCGGCGACGGCATCGCCGAATTCGACATCACCGCTGACGAGTCGCATGCCGAACGCTGGTGGAAGCTACGCAAGAACATCGCCGAGGCACAAAAAGCCGAAGGCGTCAGCATCAAACACGACATCTCCGTTCCCATCAGTAGCGTGCCGCAATTCATCAAGGAAGCGAGTGCCAACCTGTATAACGCCTTCCAAGGTATCCGCATCGTTGCCTTCGGACATATCGGGGATGGCAACATCCATTACAACATCTCCATGCTCGATTCTTCGAAGAACGCAGCCTTCATCGAGAAGCTCGAACATGATGTCAATCGCATCGTGTACCAAGTCGTGACAATGCTTGATGGCAGCATCAGCGCAGAACATGGTCTTGGCCAGTTGAAGCGCGAAGAGATCGCGCATTACAAGAGTAGCGTGGAATTGGAATTGATGCGGAAAATAAAGAAGGTCTTGGATCCTAACGGCATGATGAATCCACAGAAAGTGGTTTGATATGAGAGTGGTGAGGGATGTCGCGCGCCGTTGTGGAGCAGGCAATACTTCATAGGGATGTTGTAGAATCAGCCCAATATTGGGCATGCGTACAGAATAGATATTCGGAATCAAATTTCAAATAGAGGGCGTCATGAATAAACATATCTTTGCACTCGCTACACTGCTGATCTTCTTGGCTGGATGTTCGGAAAAACATGGCCCGCAAGATCTTTCCAAATTACCTTTGGATCTAGAAGCGGGCAAGGTGGTCGCTCAGAATAGTTGCGCGATCTGTCATGGCATGGATGGCAAGGGGGTTGCAGACAACATCCCTAATCTGGCCGCACAGATCGAAGCCTATCTGATCAAGGCCGTACAGAGCTATGATCATGGCAAGCGCGTTGACAGTAGCGGTAATGTCATGAATGTCGCTGAAGGATTGACTCATCAACAGCTACGCAATGCAGTGGGTTATTACGCAAGCTTGCCACCAGTGGCTAAAGCACAATCTAAAGTGAAGGTGGAATATTCCTATTACGAGCGCGGCAAAGCATTGAGCAAGCCCTGTGCTGCATGTCATGGGAAGGACGGGAACACGACAGTTGCAGGCGTTCCACGTTTGGCCGGGCAACATCCGCAGTACATCATTAAAGCCGCGAAGTCATATCATGATGGTACGCGCACCATGCCATCGATGCATGCAAAGCTGGATAGCTTGAGTGCTGCCGATATGGAGAATATCGCCATCTACTTCGCACTGAACGAACCAAAGTCGACTTCTAGCAAGGCAGTCAATTCGCATGAGGGCACACAATTCATCAGCTCTTGTGTCAAATGCCACGGCCCTTCAGGTTCGGGCGATGATTTGAGTGTGCCCAATCTGGCTGGGCAAAACGTGCAGTATCTCAATACCGTCATCAAGTCATATCGCGACAATGTGCGTGATCATAAAGTGATGCATCAGGCGCTCTCTGGATTGAAGGATAGTGAGGTCAACAAGATCGCTACCTACTTTGCGACAGAACTGCCCGCGCAAACCAGTTTTGCGCCACCAGAGACGATCAATTCATTGGTGCAGAAATGTGATCTTTGCCACAGTGCTGGCAATACAAACCCAGATATGTTGACGCCCAAATTGAATGGTCAGAATCGCGCTTACTTAGTCAATGCGATGACGACCTATCGTGATGGTGATCGCGGGAATTCAGCGATGCATTCGATCAGTTCGGCCATGCTCTTCGATGCGACCATAGAGGGATTGGCTGAGTATTATTCAGCGCAAGAGGCTAAGTAAGTCGCCTTACAATGAATTTTTAATCGTAATCTCAGGAGAAATGAAATGAAAACCAAAGTGTTGTTAGCTAGTGCAGTATTCATGATCTCAGCATTCGCTGCCACAGGGGCGCAAGCGGGAGTGGATGAGGCCGGTGCGAAGAATCTGCTGAATGAGAATGGTTGCCTGAATTGTCACGATGTGACCAAGACCAAGACGGCCCGCTCCTATAAGAAAATCGCGGCAGAGCGCAAGGGTAAGCCAGGTGCGGAAGCTGCGATCATCAAGCACCTCACGCAACCAAGCACAGTAAAGATCGGCGAGGATATGGTCGATCATCCACAAGTCGAAGCTGATCCAGCGCAAGTGAAGAATCTGGTCAAATGGATATTGTCTCGCTAATGTAGTCGTTACGGTCGGCATGGTTCAAAATGCCACGCCGACCGCATGTCGTACTGGACGTATCGAATCACGCTCCAAACTGTCTGGAAGAATAAAATGAAAACCCTCGTGCTGTTCTCTTCTGTGCCAAGAGGCTTAGGCCTGTTGGCATTTCTTGTTACGACTTGGTTCTCGAGCGCTGCGCTTGCGTTGGCCCCACCAGATGAAGTCGCATCAAAAAATGCCCCCTGCCTTGCTTGCCATGACGGTAAGAGTGTCAAACACACAAAGGACTCGAACGGCGAGAAGCGCGAGCTACATGCAGTTCCTCCAGAAAAATTTCAGAAGAGCGTGCATGCGAATGTCGCTTGTGTGGCTTGCCACGTAGAGATCAAGGATGGTCAAACGCCACACAAGATCTCGGTAGCGACAAAAAAACCAGATTGTGCAGAGTGCCATATCTCCCTATGGGTTAGCGCATTGCGAGAAGGCACGCTAGAACAAAAGCCTGGGCTAAGCGTGGTGATGCGCAACATCGAAGTCTATAAGCAATCGTCGCATGCCAAACCTAATGTGGACAATCCGGATGTTCCCAACGCCACTTGCCACGACTGCCATGACGACCATACCTTTAACGTCGCCCCAAGTGGCTCCCCTGAGCACGATGAGTGGCACCACGAGACACCTAAGGTCTGTGGTGAGAATTGCCACGCCGGACAACTAGGGCAGTATGTCAATTCGGTTCACGGCAAGGAATTGCTACAGAACAACAATCACAAGGCGGCAGCTTGCATCGACTGTCACACGACACATGCGATTGGTAGTCCCACAGCATCACCGATAAAGTTGGAGATCACCAAGAACTGTGGTGGGTGCCATGAAGAGAACTTCAAGACCTACCGCGCCACCTATCACGGACAAGTGAGTTCGCTGGGCTATGCCTACACAGCCAAGTGTTTCGATTGTCACGGCAGTCATGATGTGCGCAGAGTGGATGACCCGAAGTCCAAGGTGCACCCAGACAAACGCCTGAAGACTTGCCAGAAGTGTCACAACGACAAGAAGCCTGGCATGAACAACGCCACAGAAGGTTTCCTAACATTCAGCCCTCACGCGAATAGTCATGATTTTGCGAAATACCCGCAGATGTGGATCGTGACCAAGTTCATGATCGCCTTGTTGATAGGCGTGTTCGTCTTCTTCTGGCTACATTCCGCGCTCTGGTATTACCGCGAATGGAAAGAGCAGAAAGAGGGCAAAGTCGTGTCCTACATCCGTGCGGGCGATCTGCCGGTGGATGAGAAGAAGTTCTTCCAGCGCTTCCCATGGGGATGGCGAGTCGCGCATCTGGTGTTCGCCTTGGTGACCATGACCTTGGTGTTGACCGGCACGACGGCGTTGTTCGCGGAGACGGCTTGGGCGCCTGTAGTCGCGAAATGGTTGGGCGGTCCTCATACGATCAACCACATCCATCGCATCGTTGCAGGCTTGTTCGTCGCGATCTTCTTCACGCACTTCATCTACGT
>PNNY01000034.1 GCA_013824485.1 Sideroxydans sp. | reverse complement strand
TTCTTACATTCCGCCGCGACCTCGCGCATGATGTGGATGGATTCGCTCTCTAGCGTATCCAGATGTGAAAGGGTGTGACTGCTCATGGTTTATCTCTCTAACTTTGTAATTATTTTGCGGTGAACTTCAGTGCCGAACTTTTGCCGACATGCAGACCGCATTCTTTGTTTTGCGGATCTTCCCACCACCAACGTCCGGCGCGGATATCTTCACCGGGGGTGATGGCACGAGTACAAGGCGCACAACCGATGCTGGGGTAGAACTGATCGTGGAGCGCATTATACGGAACGTCGTTCGCTTTGATGTATTCCCATACCTCGGCGTTCGTCCAATCCAGCAAGGGATTGAACTTCTGCAAGCCATGATCCGCATCAAACGAAGACACTTCCAAGCTGCCGCGCGTCACCGCTTGTTCACGCCGCATGCCGGTGATCCACGCCTTCTTGCCCGCCAACGCACGCTTCAACGGTTGCACCTTGCGCACGTTGCAGCAGGCTTTGCGATTGTCGACGCTGTCGTAAAAGCCGTTCACGCCATGCTGCGCCACATACGGTTCGACTTGCGTCGCATCGGGGTAAAACACATTCAGAGGCACGCTATAACGCTCGCGCACCTTCTGCATAAGGTCGTAGGTCTCTTGCGGCAGACGCCCTGTATCCAGGCTGAATAAACTAATGTCGGGTTGATGCTTGGCGATGAGGTCGGTCAGCACCATATCCTCCGCACCTAAGCTGTTCGCAAAAGTCACCGGGGCGAACTCACGCGCAGCCTGTTGCAACACGGCGATGGTCTGCGCGATCTTGGTTTGCAGGTCACTCATCATCAAGCTCCTCGTTGCACGCGACGGAACAGGGGCTGCGCCTCGTCGGTCGATGCTTGGTAGGTGATAGAAAAATCCTTCAGGCTCTTCAATGCCTCGTGGATGTCTTTGTCGGCGCGCACCGCGAAGGCATCGAAACCCGCACGTTGCATGTAGAACAACTGGTCACGCAGCACGTCACCGATGGCGCGCAACTCACCGCGATAGCCTGCACGGTTACGCAGACGATAGGCGATGGTGTAACCGCGTCCGTCGCCGAACTTGGGGAAATCCACCGCGATGACAGAGAACTTCGCCACATCGTCTTGCAAGTCTTCTACGCGTTCATCGCTGGCGAACCACACACCGATATCGGCGCGATGCATCAGGACTGTTTTTTGCGCCAACCAGACTTTCAGCGGCACAAGCGTCTTGCCAATAGGAACGATGACGGTCTCCGCAGTATCGCCCTCTTGCAAGCGCAACACGCTCCAGTCGTCATTCACGACAGCGCTGTTTTTGATGATTTGTTTAGGGCTAGCCATCAGAACCTCGGCGAATAAAGTGGAGTGTCATAGGGTGTGCCTTGCGCCATCAACTCGTAGTCTGGCATCTGCAACTTGGCTTCTTCCGGCACAGGCGTGGCGTACACGAATTCTTTGAACGGATCGGGACCGACACGACGCAGCGTGTCGATGAAACGTTCACCTTCGTCACGCTTGGCGACATAGACCTGCAACAGACGCGAGATGACTTCGGGTATCTGCGCGAAGGAGAAGGAGCGTCCGATGACCTTGCCGATGTTCGCAGGGCTACCTTTGTTGCCACCGATGGTGATTTGATACCACTCCTCGCCCGATTTATCCACGCCGAGGATGCCGATGTGACCGACGTGATGGTGTCCACAGGCATTGATGCAACCGGAGATGTTCAGGTCGATCTCGCCGATGTCGTGCAAGTAATCAAGGTCGTCGAAGCGCTCGTCGATGGCTTTGGCCAGCGTGATGGAGCGCGCGTTCGCCAAGGTGCAATAGTCGCCACCGGGGCAGCAGATGATGTCGGTAAGCAGTCCGATGTTGGGCGTCGCCAAGCCACTCGCTTTGGCAGCTTCCCACAGCGCGAACAGATCCGCTTGTTTGACGTCCGCCAGCACCAAGTTCTGCACGTGGGTGATGCGCAGTTCGCCGAAGCTGTATTTGTCCGCCAGATCAGCGACTGCATCCATCTGTGCCTCTGTCGCATCACCGGGGGCGATGCCTGCATTCTTCAAGGACAGCACGACCGAAGCGTAACCAGCGACCTTGTGTGGTTTGACGTTGCGCGCGACCCAGTTGCTGAATGCCTTGTTGTCAGACGGCAAGGCCACATCAGCCAATTTTTCGTAAGCAGGTGCGGTGAAGCACGCTGCGACACGATCCAACTCGGCTTGGGTAACGGTGCAGGGCCCATCCTTGGTGAACTTCCAATCCTCTTCCACTTGACGACGGAACTCGTCGATGCCGATGGCGTTCACCAATATCTTGATGCGCGCCTTGTACAGATTGTCACGGCGACCATATTCGTTGAAAACACGCACGATGGATTCGGAGTAAGTCAGGATGTGCTGCCATGGGATAAAGGATGCGATCTCGGTGCCGATGAAGGGCGTGCGCCCCAAGCCACCACCGACCAACACGCGGAATCCGACTTCGCCCTGCTCGTTCCTCACGGCTTGTAGCCCGACGTCGTTCACGGCAATCGCAGCACGATCCGTAGTCGCTCCTGTGATGGAGAACTTGAACTTGCGCGGTAGAAAACCGAACTCGGGATGGAAGGTGCTCCATTGACGCAGTATCTCGGCGTACGGACGCGGATCGATGATCTCGTCGCGCGCCACACCCGCGAATTCGTCGCTGGTGATGTTGCGGATGCAGTTGCCCGAAGTCTGGTTGGCGTGCATCTCGACCGTCGCTAAATCCGCCAAGATGTCCGGCGCGTCTTGTAATTTGAGCCAGTTG
This sequence comes from Sideroxydans sp., assembly GCA_013824485.1. GTDB lineage: Bacteria > Pseudomonadota > Gammaproteobacteria > Burkholderiales > Gallionellaceae > Sideroxyarcus. Next base: position 13,134 of record PNNY01000034.1, on the reverse strand, counting down.
AACTGGATGTTCTGGCGCGTGGTGAAGTGTCCATAGCCACGGTCATACTTGCGCGCGATGTGCGCGAACATGCGCATCTGGTCTGAACTGACCATGCCATAAGGCACCGCGATACGCATCATGTAGGCGTGGATCTGCATGTACAGACCGTTCTGCAAACGCAGGATGCGGAACTCGTCCTCTGCCAACTCACCCAACAAACGGCGACGCACTTGATCCCGGAACTGCGCGACGCGTTCTGCGGTGATCTGATGATCGAATTGATCGTAGCGATACATTATTGATTACCAGAGGAGAAGCTTTTGGAGACTGGCAACAACTGCGCAGCCGCCAAGGGAAACTTAGCCCCATAAGCCAAGATGTGCGCCACATCGGCATCCTCATCGTGACGCAAGGCGGCGCCGATGTAGGCATGCTCGCCTTCTTCTCCAATCACCACGCCGATACGTCCGCCGCAGCCGTTGAACCAGCTCACTGATTTGGGTTTGTTCTCTTTGTTTGCGCTCATGATTTCACCTTGTTTAGTAGAACACCATCTTCAATCCAATGATGAGCAACATCGTTGCCAACAAAGGACGCAATACTTTTTCTGGCACTTTGGCACTGAGATGACTGCCGATGTAGATACCTGGCAATGACCCCAGCAACAAGCTGCCGAGCAATACGAAATCGACCGTACCCAGCGCCATATGCCCCAACCCCGCCACGGCGGTGAGCGGCACCGCATGCACGATGTCAGTTCCCACCACCTTCACAGCGGGGAGACGAGGATATAGGAACAAGATCGCCACCGTGCCCAACACGCCGGCACCGATGGAGGAGATCGTCACAAGCGCGCCCACTACCACGCCCGTCAGAACGGTGGCTGCAGGCAAGTGACGATGATGTATCTCATACACCGTACCGTCATCACGCCGCGCGATCTTTTTAATCCAGTCCTTCAACAACAGCGCTGCCGCAGTCGCCAACAGCGCCACACTCAACACACTGGTCACCACACTACGCAACGTCTTCTCTTCCAGCGCCAGCACTTTGAGCAAGGTAATGGTGATGATGGCGGCGGGGATACTACCCAGTGCCAACAACTTGACCACTTTCCAATCCACCGAGCCTTTGACGGCATGCACCCAGCCGCCCATGCTTTTGGTGATGGAGGCATACAACAGATCCGTACCCACGGCAGTCGCGGGCGATACACCGAAGAACAAGACGAGCAGCGGCGTCATCAATGAGCCTCCGCCCACACCGGTCACACCGACGATCAATCCAACCAGAAAACCCGACAGGGTATAGAGCCAATCCACGCGATACTCCTTAAAGAGGCGCGCATTGTAGTCGGCGAGGAATATACTAATAAATACTTTTTTGTTAGAGTTTTATAACCAAATCACATATAAGAGCCGACCATGAACCTTCAACAGCTGAGATATTTGAACGAGATCGTGCGCCGAGGACTGAACATCTCCGATGCCGCCGCCGCGCTGTACACCTCGCAACCCGGCATCAGCAAGCAGATCAAGCTATTGGAAGAGGAACTCGGTATCGAGGTCTTCGTGCGTAGCGGAAAGCGCATCGTCGCCTTGACCGAACCGGGGAAGAGCATCCTTGAGATCGCACAGCGCATCCTGCACGAGTCGGACAATCTGAAGCAGGTAGGACAAGAGTTCCAAGCCCAAGACAGTGGCCAACTCATCCTCGCCACCACACACACCCAAGCACGCTATGTGTTGCCGCCCGTGGTGAAGCAGTTCATGAAGCGCTATCCCAAGGTGAAGCTCGGCTTGCATCAGGGCAATCCCTCTCAGATCGCCGAACAGGTACTGCATCGTGAGGCGGATATCGCTATCGCCTCGGAGAGCATCATGTTGGTGGAAGGGCTGGTCTCACTCCCCTGCTTCGAGTGGCATCATTGCGTGGTGGTGCCGCCTAAGCATCCTCTGCTCGATGTGAAAAAGCTGACATTGGCAAAGCTGGCGGAATATCCCATCATCACTTACGACCATGCATTCAGCGGCAGAAGCAAGATAGACGACGCATTCACAGCCGCCAACATCGAGCCGAACATCGCGCTCACCGCGATCGATGCCGATGTGATCAAGACCTATGTGGAATTGGGACTAGGCATCGGCATCCTTGCTGAACTCGCCTTCATTCCCGAGCGCGACCGGCATTTGCGCAAACTTGAGGCGGGGCATCTATTCAAACCCACGACCACCTACCTCGCCCTGCGCAAGAATGAATATCTGCGCAGCTATACTTACGATCTGATTGAGTTGTTCGCGCCGCACCTCACACGCGCCGTCGTCGAAAAAGCGATGCATATCCATCAATAGGACTGAATATGAACGAGACCATCAAACTCCAGCATAACCACCGCAGCATCCGCAGTTACAAGGCTGATCCCGTCAGCGATGAGATGTTGAATGCCATCATCGAAGCGGGGCATCGCGCGCCGAGTTCGATGAATGCGCAAGAGATATCCGTAGTTGTTGTGCGTGACGCAGAGCGCAAAACCAAGATCGCCGAACTGGCGGGCGGACAAGCTTGGATCGCCCAAGCGCCCGTATTCATCGCCATCGTGGCTGACTACAACAAGACCGACATCGGCGTGCGTAAGGCCGGACAGACACAAGTCATCCACGAAAGTATGGAGGGGTTGATAGTCGCAGGAATAGATGCCGGCTTGGTATTGGCCAACATGATGGTGGCGGCACACTCGTTAGGTTTGGGTATCGTCCCCATCGGTGGCCTCCGTCGTAGCCCACAAGCGATAGTCGACCTGCTCGGACTGCCTCAGCTCACCTTCCCACTCGTTGGCTTGTGCATTGGCCACATCGAAAAAGATGCGCCACTCAAACCGCGCATGGACGTGAACACTTTCCGCCATGATGAACGTTACGATGCTTCGCACTATCAAGAAGCCATCGACAACTACGATGCGACCATCATGGAATATTGGAAGCAACTAGGACGCACCGATGGACTCTCGTGGTCGCAGAACCTAGGCAACAATCTGAAGCAGGTGTACTACCCACAGGTGAAACCTGTGGCGGCGATGCAGGGGTTGTTGAACGACAAGTAACAACGGATTGGCGAGAGCGGCAACCACTCGGCCTAAGCGGACGAATCAGAGTGCTTCAAAATTTGACCGGAAGCAGACCTAAAGCGGACATTAGGATGATCTACCAACCGAGTCCGCTTTGAGAGATTTCGTACCGCTCAAGATGAAACTCTCACGATGGCCAGCGCGATTAAATCGCATAGCAATTGATGATTTGGCTGGAAATCGAATCCAGCCTATATTTTTAGCACCCGTAGCTTTTCGACACGCTTCGTTGCCTCACCAACAATCCCTGTTTAAGTACGAAATCATATTCAGGCTGTGGTTATCCCATGCTTTCTCAATACCGCTAGATATGTATCTGGCTCCGGCCGCACGCGATAGTTGTCCGTCTCGTGCGTCCATATGATCTTTCCATCCTTGCCGGTAATGATCACCGTCGGCATCACTGTGTCGCTGTCGTACCCCATCATCTGCATGCCCATGGGCAGTCCGTTCTTATGTTCGATACCGAGTGCGTGCGCCGCTGCGTTGCCTTCGTCGGTCAGGAAGTCGAATTTCGCGCCATAGACCTTTGAGACGCCCACCGTATTCTCATGCGGTTGTGGGGCGATCAGAGCGACGCGCACGCCGAATGAATCTATCTCTTTATAGCGCCCCATCAGCTCTTTGATCTGAGCAGTGCAGAAGGGACACCAGTTGCCGCGATAGAAGATCAGGATCGCGGGCTTGTCGGTCAATTGTGCCGAGCTGATCAGTTTGTCGTTCACATCGCGCACGGTGAAATGCGGTAGCTTGGTGCCGACGATCAGTTTCATACTTGGATGGCGGTCACCATAAGTAGAGAACCAGTAGGAGTACAACAGGAAAGTCGTCCAGCCGATCACGGCGAGTAGTGCGGCCAAGCCTTCCGTGCCGATGCTGAACCAGACATAAGCAGTCAATGTCACACCCGCTGCGCCGAGTAGATTGATCATGGGGAAATGCGCACTGGTGCGTGCCAGATCCCTCAACATCATGGCGCGCATGATGATCATCAGGATTGGTGCTGTGGTCAACAGCACACCGCTCCAGACCATCGTGTCAGCGCCGCCAGTTAGCATCCAGATCGCATAGCCGACAATGCCCATGATCGCCATCATGTAGCTGCTGATAAATATTGATTTGAGTAAGTTCATGGTATTTCTCCTGCCTGATGTTGATGGCCACCGCGCATCCGCATGGAAGCGCGGGTGGGGTGAAAGTAACTACGCTGCCATCTTGCAGGATGCGTGTTCGTCCGAGGCTTGCCAGACTTCTCCAGCGAATGCGGCGTCAAGAGGCGTGTCGGTCAGGTGGTTGGTGTAGTTGCTCAAGGTCTTCATGGCGACTCCGAGCAGCACTTCCAGCGCGTTCTGCTGGGTGTAACCCGCCGCAAAGAAGTCGATCAATTCTTGACCGCCGACCACCTGGCCGCGTTCACGTACCACTGCACGAGTGAAAGCGACTAGCGCATTTAGCTTTGCATCTTGCAGGCAACTTTGACCACGCAGGGCATCGATGCGCGCACCATCCACTTTCACCATGTTGCGTGCGATGAAGGAATGCGCAGCGACGCAGTATTCGCACCGATTCTCGGTGCTGACAGTGATCAACACGACCTGCTGTTCTTCCGGCGTGAGCGAGCTCTTTTCCAGCAAGGCTCCGAGTTGTTTGTAGGCTTCCAGCGCGACAGGCGCTTCGGCAAGGTGGGCGTACAGGTTGGGGATGAAGCCCAGACCTTTGTTCGCAGCTTCGAGGATAGGCAGTGCCCCGATTGGGGCAGTGGCTAAGGTATGTAGTTTGAATGTACTCATGACGGTCTCCTGAAAATGGTTGGGCAACTTGATTGTTGCTGGGACTCATTGTCAGGAATCGGAGTGTTGCTCTCCATGACTGCAAGGCGGTGATTTATGTCCGAACGTCCAGACCATCACAGATGAATATCAGCTGCGTGCTTTACCCGGTGGGATACCGACGATACGTTTGAAAGCTTTGCGAAAAGCCGCTTCTGATTCGTATCCGCACTTCATAGCGACATCCAGCATGTTGGCTCGACCATCGGCGAGCAGGGAGGTTGCCAACTGCATGCGCCATGTCGCAGCGAACTCCATGGGGGATATCTTGACGAGTTGGGTGAAACGCTCCGAGAAGGTGGAGCGTGATTGGCAAGCGAGAGAAGCCATACGGTCAACCGTCCAAACTTCATCGGGGCTATCGATGAAAGCTGAGATGGGAAGGCGTAGATTCTCGTCCGACAAAGCGGCGAGTAGCGGCGAAAGTCCCGGTTCGATGTGAAGCGCGTGTCGAATGACGTACAGGAACAACGCATCAGACAATCGATCCAGAATCGCCGTGACACCCAGATCGTTGTGGGTTGCCTCGACGGTCATCATCTCGATCAAGTCTTGCATCTGCCGTCCCGCTGGGCTCACATCCGGTCGGATCAGCATGAAGTCGGGGAACGAGGCGAGCAGGAGGCGACGGATATGGGTGGGCAATCTCAAATGTCCACACAGAAGCCCCGATCCCGGAGCATCCTTGTCTAGCTGACTAGGTTTGCTGTAATCGAAGGGATGATCTGGGACGCTAGGGAATGCGCTGAAAGTGTGTGCAGCATCATGGGGGAACAATGCGATATCGCCCGCACGCATCTGCGTCGGTTTGGATTGGTTCGGCATATGTATCCATGCCTCGCCATGACAAAGCATATGGAAGGTCGTGGCATCACTCCCGCCTGGCGTAGACATATGCCACGCATCGCACAACTGACCGACGTAATAGACCTCTGAGCCAAGATGCAGATGACGAAAAAAATCGTTGATGTGATGTGTTGGCAGTGACATCGGGATGATTAAAGTTTGCGCGGCAGTTCGCGTGCGGCCTTGTGGATAAAGGCAAGTTGTTTCTCGAAGTTGCGACAACCGCGACACATCATCAAGTGCATACGCATGGCCATTCTTTCGCGCAGTGTTATCGGCCGCTCCAGCGATTGAGATAACAATTCGGTATTTTGTTTACAGTCGAGCATGATTACCTCGCAATTCCAAACCATTTCAAATCGAGACATTCGCGCAACGAGAGTCGCGCGCGATGTAAAAGAACCCAGCAATTAGTCGTGCTGATGGCCAGTTCCTGACATATCTCTTCTGTCGTCATATCCATGAACTCACGCATCATAAAAACACGCGCCGTGTTGATCGGCATATGTTGATTGCATTGCTCGAAGATTTCCCAGAAGTGCGTGTTCTCCATGGACTGCTCTGGATTAGCCCATGTCTGCGGCGGATCGGCCCAGTGTCCGTTCTCCTTGAATAAAGCGTCGACCAGTTCACTTTCATCTTCTCCATCGGGGACGTTCAATTGCGGTTCGCGAGATCGCTTGCGCAGTACGTCGAGTATCTTGTGCTTAAGGATGCCGACCAGCCAAGTGCGCAGGGATGATTGGGCTGAGAACTTGCTCTTACTCTCGATGGCGGCTACCAAGGTCTCCTGCACAGCATCCTCGGCCAGATGCGGGTCGCGTAGCTGCAGGATGGCGTAGCGCACCAGATAACTGCGATGTTCATTGAGGACGTCAAGATTGATTGCGGCACTCATGCATTTCCCATTTGGGTGGCGTTATATGGCGAAGGATAGTAGCACTGGCAGGCATCTGCTCTATAGCCCAATGCAACCTACCTGCCAAGCTGCGGCAGGTAGGTTGCATTGGCGATCATCATCGAGATTAGTTCTTCAGTGCTGCACACGGATTCTTGGCCGCGCATGGGTTGCGAGCGGCACAGGGGTTCTTTGCGGCACATGGATTGGTATTTCGCATGAACCCTTTTTGCACAGAGGCGGTGTAGGCAGTCAATGCCGCCAACTTCTTGCCATTCCAAGCCAGTGGTTTGGCCGCCATCGGCACCACCATGCAGAACTGCACCATCTCATCTAGGTGTACCGCTTTGACTCCTGCGCGCTCATCGCTCATTTGCACATAGTGCGGATAGGGCTGCGCGAACGTCGCTTGGAAAGCACCGTTGTCATCGTGACACGTGTTGCATGACATGCCGTTGCTACTCAAACGCGTGTCACTGAATAAGGCTTTTCCCTCTTTGATGAGTGCCTTCTGTTTGCCTGGGTACGGACGATAGTTAGCTGGGCGCATCACGGCTTTCACATCCATGCTGACCACTGCTGCTGCGCATGGGTTGGCGGCAGCACAGGGGTTCTTTGCGGCGCATGGGTTCATACGTGAGCTACGCGGTGCGCATGGATTGGCACGGCAGGGGGAAGCGATAGCCAAGCCCCCCATCGACAAAGTCAGCACGCCAGATGAGATCAACATCTTGGTCAGGTTTGAGGGTGTCATATTTGCTCCTGTGCTTAGGCTAAGAACAGGTAGGCAGTAACGCCCAAAGCGATCAATACGACCATCGCCAGCATCATCTTTTCGTGGATGCACATACCGTGCGTCGTTTCACAACTGCTATTCATTTTGCACATCATGGACATTTCTGCCTCCTATCAAGTATTGGATAAGTCACGAATCTGACTGTGACGTGCATTGGTCGTAGGGGATGAACAAACCTTACAAAAATATATTTCGATGTAAGGAAACGTCGTTTTGTCCGACCAATGCACATCGAGATGTTCGATGACCTCAAAAAAGGAGCGCGCTATGAATGCACTTAAAAGACTGTTGGCTGTATTGGCTATGTCGTTCCCGTTGTTCGCCCATGCTGTCGGCGAAACCTATACGCAAGAAAAGATGGATGCGTTGAACAAGGCTGGCGAATCCACGCTGGTGTTCGTTTACGCCGATTGGTGCCCGACCTGCAAGGCGCAGGAGAAAATACTGAACGAGTTGCTGCCAATGGCTGAGTTCAAGAGATTGACTACGCTGAAGGTGAACTTCGATGAGCAGAAGACTGTATTGCGCTCATTCGGCGTCAAATATCAAAGTACCTTCATTCTCTTCAAAGGTGGAAAGGAAGTTGTTCGTGTGACCGCCGAGACTGATCGTGAGCGTATCGCCGAGTGGCTACGCCAAGCCTTGTAGGCGGATCACATGGAACTCAGTTTGAGTAGCTATGGCCTGTCATTCTTGGCAGGCGTTCTTTCCACTCTATCCCCCTGCGTGTTGCCGCTGGTACCTATCCTGATGGGTTCAGCCGCAAGCACACATCGCTTCGGCTCGTTTGCATTGGTGGTCGGTCTGATGCTTTCGTTCACCTTGATCGGTGTGGGTCTAGGTTCGTTGGGTGGTTCGATCGGTCTGGAACAAGATACCCTGCGCGTAGTGGGGGGTGGGTTGTTACTCGTCTTCGGTGCGGTATTGATGTCGAGCGCGCTACAAGAAGCTGTGAGTGGTGCGATCAGTCGATTGGGCGTGGGACAAGGATTGCTGTCTCGCTTCAATCTGAATGGACTGCATGGACAGTTCTTGCTGGGCTTGTTACTCGGTGTCGTATGGAGTCCTTGTGTAGGCCCCACGCTGGGCGTGGCAATCACACTCGCTAGCCAAGGACAGGCACTGCTTGAGGTGACCAGCGTGATGTTGATGTTTAGCTTTGGTGCTGGATTGCCGCTAATAGCCATCGGAATGTTGTCGCGTCAGGCGCTGGGTAAATGGCGCGGACGTATGATGGAAGCAGGACAAAAGGCGAAGAAGGTATTGGGTGCGGCGCTGTTGTTGATCGGCATACTGGTGCTGTCTGGTGCGGACAAGTCATTTGAAAAATGGGCGGTGAACGTGATGCCTGACTGGTTGGTGACTTTGACCAGTCGCTATTGACGGAGGTTGTGATGGCAGAAAAAGAATCGTTGTTGAACACGTTGCTCGGCTTGTCGATGATCGTTGAAGCACGCGACCCCTACACCGGCGGCCACCTGTGGCGTGTGTCGCAATTCTCCAAACTGCTGGCCCAGCAAGCGGGGCTTTCTCAACGCGATGTGGCATTGAGTGAGATTGGCGGATTCTTGCATGATCTTGGCAAGGTAGGTGTGCCTGATGCCATTCTCAATAAACCAGATCGACTGACCGACGCAGAGTTCTCCATCATCAAGACGCATCCGGCGGTGGGTGGCAGACTATTGGCAAACCATCCTCTCGCCAATTTGGCGATGGATGCCGTGGTTGGTCACCATGAGCGTGCGGATGGCAAAGGTTATCCGCATGGTATCGTTGGAGAAGTGATCCCAGAGGTGGCGCGCATCGTCAGTATCGCCGACGCCTTTGATGCCATGACCAGCACGCGTGCCTATCGCAAGGGCATGCCAATGGAGAGAGCATTGAGCATCATCGGAGAAGAATTGGGTTCTCAATTCGATGAGCGACTGGGGCATCATTTCTTAGCACTAGATCGTACCAACGACATCGCTCACATCGTCGGGCACAGTGAACCAGGTATGCCTTTGCTTCCTTGCCCTTCCTGCGCATCCCCAGTGGTAATCAAGCGTTCACAGCATGATGGCTCGCACATCTATTGTCGTGCCTGTGGCGGGGAGTCACGCCTGAACAAAGTCGGCACCAACCTTAAGTTGGACATGACTGGGCAAATGGGGGATGCAGCAGTGCTAGCACCTGACAGCGATCCCGATCTGATAGGGGCGATGGTCGCGGACATCGCACCACACGTACTGTGAGGTGTAACCATGAATGCACCTTTGAGCAACACCATCGAGATCAACGGCAGGTCGGTGTCGGTGGAATGGACGAAAGCCGCCGCACGCGAATTGACTCGGCGCACGCAACCGCTCGTGGTCGAACTGGAACTGTATTTCTCTTGCTTGGTGAAGAAGTTCGTCCACTTCCACGAAACGCCACCGCAACGCGACACCGTCGCAGTCAGCGACAAGCTCGCTGTCTTCTTCCGTCCCGTCACCTCCACTGCCTGCTCATTTGAAGTGGCAGACCGTTTGGGCCGACAACCCGAGATCGAGATCGACACCCCCAACGTACGCAAGATCGCGCCCAAGCGGGTCAAACTCGATTTCGTGCGTGGGGTGTGGCAGGGGAATTATTGGATATGAAGGTGGGTTAGCTTTGCCGCTGGGCAATCGCCAGTTTCAGCAGCCATAGCGTATCTTCCACAGAAACATCCATCTGACTGGTGATGTCCAGCTCCCTGTCTTCGAACACATCCTCGCCAGGATGATTCGCAGCCCATTGCCACACGCTTTCATCACGCTGTTTGAGTAACATCTCGATGTGAGGGCGGAACAGTACGAACATCGCAGTTATCCAACGATTCACGGGCCACGATGGGAACGCATGGTCGATGACGAAGCGATCTAACATCTGCGTGACTTGCTCCGCCGGATACCAAGCCTCGGCGGTCACCCATCGATTGGTGGTGAATAAACCGGTCGGGAAACCGTAGCCATCCATGGCGATGGCTATCAGGTGTGACAGTGCTTCATCACCTTGTGGCCACGGATCAGTGGCGGGATATTCAATCGGCTTCACACCTTGCGGCATCCCCTTGGGGCGCAGGAAGCAATGGAAGTGCCCATGCTCTCCGATCTCGCCGCGATGCGCGTGGTAGTAATACTGCGTATGACTCTCGCGGTCATACACATCGTCATCGGGGTAGTGATTGAATTCGTAGAACGTCTCGCCGCGACTCAATGTGTCGCGCAAAACCTCACCCACGATATTCATCCCGGTTTTCTTGAGTACACGATAACAATCGAGGATCTCCAGCCCCGCTTGCTGCATGACCAGCAACTGAGACAGCGGCAAAGCAGAAAGATCTGGCTCAACCACCCGCCCCGTAGTTGGGAGGATGGTTGGCATCGCAGTTGATTCGCTTAGTGAGTCTTGGCGGCGCATGGATTCTTGCCTGCACATGGATTTTTAGCAGCACAGGGGTTTTTCGCTGCGCACGGATTCGCCTTGTGCTGTTTGTGCTTGGCTTTACACGGATGCTTGCCTGCACATGGATTCTTGCCCGCGCAAGGATTGGCAGAAGCCGACATCTTGGAACGTGCCGCACAGGGATTAGCCGCACCACAAGGAGCAGCCATTGCTGCACCGCTCATGACGGCAGCCAATGCGCCAGAAGAAAGCAGAGTTTTTGCGATTTGATTGAATTTCATTGTGACTCTCCTTGAGAAGATTGAGCACTGCCGAAATGGCGGATGCAATCATTAGTCAAAGGAGAATCAAATTCCTTACAGCAAGAGTAAAGTTTGCGCTTAATCAGGTTCCATCACACATCGCTGCCTGCATTAGAGTTGGCCCATATGATGAATGATCATCTAAATCGGGTTGTGCGCCGCCTGACAAGGTAATAGTATTTCCAACGTCGACCGTCTCTAATACGACACATACCTGCCGTTGGTAAATACAGGCACCACAGGCAGTTCAGGCCGACTACGCGACCATCACTCCCAATTCCTCAACGATCTCTTTGAACATGGGACGCGCTTGGCTGTGTGAATGCAGGCAACGTTGCTGCAAGCTAGATAGAACGTCGGCAATGGATTGAGTGTTGGGGTGTACATCGCAGCGCGCCAACAACTCTTCCAACAAGCAGCCAAAGGCGCGCACTTCGATGCGCTGCAATCCTTGCCTGAATTTTTCATCATGCGTCGGCAAGAACGAGGCCGCGCCGAAATCACCGAGAAGACATTCACCTTTGGCGTTCCACAAGATGTTGTGCGCATACAAGTCGCCGTGCATCACGCCTTTTGCATGCAGTTGCGCAGCCGCCGAAGCGATGCCCTGCGCGATCCCCAATAGCTGCGTGAAAGAGAATCTAGCCGTTGGCACATAGACATCTCGCGTACAAGATTCCAAGCTCGGCGGCCCTGCAAGATTGATGAAACTGGGATCGATGAGTGGCATCACCATGCCGATGGCATCCGCAGGATGCCCGTGCAACCGACCATGTACAGGGATGAGGTTGGGATGCTCTCCCGCAACGAGACATGCCGATTTCTCGCTACGCGGCAAACCGTCGCTCGTGACCGCTCCTTTGAACACTTTGACCGCGACCGGATGTGCTCCAAACTCAGACGTGCGATGTGCGCGATAGATGATGCCGGATGCGCCCTCACCCAATGCATGTTGGACATCCAGCGAATTCCAATCGATAGAATCCACGCTAAGACCTGCCATCACCTCTTTCTCTATGGCATCACTGAACGGGTTGCCTGCGTAAGCCAACCAAGCCAGACGTGGCATTCCCAGCAACCATTCTGGTAGGTGCTCGAAACGATTCGCCGCGATGCGCAACAATTCAAGGCGTGTGCATGCAGCCATCTCAATTGGCAACTCCTGTAACTGATTGCCAGACAACATGAGTTTTTGCAGATTTCCACACGCGCCGATCTCGGCGGGTAGCTGTTGCAAGTGATTGTCGGTCAAGATCAGCCAGCGCAATTTAGGTGGCAATGCCTTGGCTGAAAGATGTGCGATCTGATTCGCCTTGAATCCGACCATCTCCAGATTCGCACACTGCCCCAACACTTCGGGCACATGAGTGAATCGATTATCTGAGCAGAAGATGATGCGTAGCTTGTAGAGCCGAGTCAGATCTTTAGGAAGGTCGCTCAGCTGGTTGCTCGACAGGTTGAGCACTTCCAATGTGTCAGCGAGATCGAATATCTCTGCAGGGAATTCAGTCAGATCGGCGGCGAGATCGAGCCGTTTGATACCAATCAGTTCGCCTGCTCGTAAGGCATCAAGAGTGTGCATAGATCAACAGTCGAACGCAGGCTCAACTCGCGCCGCGTTTGGAAAAATCTTTGAGCCTGAATCCAAGCGCGAACAGCACAGCAAAATAAACGGCCACGCCCGCAACCACCAACCACGTTAGATGGATGATGCGCGACCACCCCGAAGTCGTGAGCCAATGCTGCTCGCTACCCATACCAAACCAGAGCGTCACGCCCAACGCTAGAACCGCCAACATGATTTTGAGGAAGAACTTCATCCACCCCGCTTCAGCTTGATAGATGCCTTTCTTGCGAAGGAAGTAGAACAAGATAGCGGAGTTAAGACAGGCACCTAAGCCGATGGACAGCGCCAAACCTGCATGCGCCATGTGGAATCCAAACACGAA
>PNNY01000033.1 GCA_013824485.1 Sideroxydans sp. | reverse complement strand
GCGTGACGGGCATCCTCTGTTCGAGGCTTACGTCAAAGCTGCTGTGGCGCATAAGGAAACCGTATGAAGCTATGCAACTTTGATGTCGGCCTAGATAAGCCGCTGTTCTTGATCGCCGGTCCTTGCGTGATCGAATCCGAACAGATGGCGATCGACACTGCTGGGCAATTGAAAGAGATTTGCAATAGTTTGCAGATAAACTTCATCTACAAATCCTCCTATGACAAGGCGAATCGTAGTTCCGGCAAGACCTTCCGTGGTTTTGGCATGGAAGCCGGCCTGAGGGTTTTGGAAAAGGTGAAGGCGCAGATCGGCGTGCCAGTGCTGACCGATGTGCATGATGAAGATGAGATCGCGCCCGTGGCTTCTGTGGTCGACGTGTTGCAAACGCCCGCCTTCCTGTGCCGTCAGACTGATTTCATCCATGCCGTGGCGAAATCGGGTAAACCGGTGAACATCAAGAAGGGGCAGTTCCTTTCACCATGGGATATGAAGAACGTGGTAGACAAAGCACGCGAAGTCAGCGGTGGCGATACCATCATGGTGTGTGAGCGCGGTGCATCGTTTGGTTACAACAATCTGGTGTCGGACATGCGCTCCTTAGCTGTGATGCGCAACACAGGATGCCCCGTCGTATTCGATGCCACGCATTCAGTTCAACTACCAGGTGGTCAAGGTACAGCAAGTGGCGGTCAGCGCGAATTCGTGCCTGTGTTGGCGCGAGCAGCGGTGGCTGCAGGGGTGGCAGGAGTGTTCATGGAGACACACCCTGATCCCGCAAAAGCATTGTCGGATGGTCCAAATGCATTTCCCTTGGGACATCTGCAAGAGATGTTGCAGACACTCAAAGCGCTTGACGCTTTGGTGAAGCAACAAGGTTTTATCGAAGAGAACGTTAACTTAAAAAGTGTGTGAAAGAAGGAATAGAGAATGAGTGCAATCGTTGATGTAATCGCCCGTGAGATTTTGGATTCCCGTGGTAACCCGACTGTAGAAGCAGACGTGTTGTTGGAATCTGGCGTGATGGGCCGTGCGGCCGTACCGTCTGGCGCTTCCACAGGTGAGAAGGAAGCTATCGAGCTGCGCGATGGCGACAAGCAGCGCTACTTGGGTAAGGGCGTGCTGAAGGCAGTTGAGAATGTGAATACTGAGATCGCAGAAGCGATCATTGGTTTGGATGCGGCTGAACAAGCATTCATCGATCAGACCATGATTGATTTGGATGGCACAGACACCAAATCTCGTTTGGGCGCTAACGCTATCTTGGCGGTGTCCATGGCTGTGGCACGTGCCGCTGCTGAAGAAAGTGGTCTGCCACTGTATCGCTATCTTGGCGGTGCAGCGCGCATGGAGATGCCAGTACCGATGATGAACATCATCAACGGCGGTGCACACGCTACGGGCGGTGCGGACATCCAAGAATTCATGATCATTCCCGTCGGCGCACAAAGCTTCCGTGAAGCATTGCGTTGCGGTGCTGAAGTGTTCCATGCACTTAAGGCGATCTTGCATCATCGTGGTTTGACAACGACGGTTGGTGACGAAGGTGGTTTCGCACCGGCTTTGGGTGGCAATGAAGCCGCTCTGAAGGTCATTGTTGAAGCTATCGAAGCAGCGGGTTATGTGCCCGGTGCAGACGTGGCTATCGGTATCGATGCGGCGGCTTCTGAGTTCTACAAAGATGGCAAATACCATCTGAAGGCGGACGGCTTGGTGTTGACTGCTGCGCAGATCATCGACATGTACGCATCTTGGGTCGATAAGTATCCAGTTATCACGTTGGAAGACGGTATGAGCGAGCATGACTGGGATGGTTGGAAGGCATTGACTGACCGCCTCGGCAAGCAGATCCAGTTGGTAGGTGACGATGTGTTCGTGACCAACACCAAGATCCTGCGCGAAGGAATCAAGCGCGGTATCGCCAACTCCATCTTGATCAAAGTTAACCAGATCGGTACATTGACTGAGACCTTCGCAGCTATCGAGATGGCGAAGCGTGCAGGCTACACCGCTGTGATCTCACATCGTTCCGGTGAGACTGAAGATTCAACCATTGCTGATTTGGCTGTGGCGACTAACTCAATGCAGATCAAGACTGGCTCTTTGTCGCGTTCTGACCGTATGGCGAAGTACAACCAACTGTTGCGCATCGAAGAAGACCTCGGTGACAGTGCTTCTTACCCTGGCCGTGGGGCTTACTACCAGCTAGGTTAAGTAGTGCGTGTTGTAACCTACATCTTTCTAGCCCTTATCCTGCTTTTGCAATATCCGCTCTGGCTGGGTAAGGGAAGTTGGCTAAAGGTGTGGGACAACAACCGCCAACTCAACGAACAAAAAGAGATCAACGAACAAGCTAGGCAGCGCAATGCTGTTCTAGATGCCGAAGTTAAGGACCTGAAGAAGGGGACTGAAGCTTTGGAAGAGCGCGCACGTAGCGAGCTCGGTATGGTCAAGCAGGGTGAAGTGTTCTTTCAAGTCATCGGTGAGGCTGCTGCAAGCTCTGCCGTCGCAGCAACCCCCTCCAATAAGATCAAGTGATTACAGTAGGCTGTTGACGTCCAGTGCGGGCGATCAACTCGGAGATATTTAGGCCGATCTGTATCAACTCTTTCAAAGCATCTTGCGCATCCTGATGATGCTTTGTTACATCGGCCTCATACGCTTCCAGATAGACCCTTAATGTTGCGCCTTCTGTGCCTGTGCCAGACAGACGGAAGATGATGCGCGAGCCATCGCTGAACAAGATGCGGATGCCTTGGTTCTTGCTCACGCTGGCATCGACAGGGTCTGTGTAGCTGAAGTCGTCACAGGTGGCGACGGTATATTTTCCGAATTTTTTGCCAGTGAGTGCGCCGAAGTTGTCACGCAGATGCGTCATCACGCCATTAGCATCCTCGGTTGGCAGGCCTTCGTAGTCGTAACGTGAATAGAAGTTGCGACCGAACTTAGCCCAGTGTTCGCGCACGATGGATTCAACCGATTGTTTGCGTACGGCCAAGATGTTGAGCCAGAACAACACCGCCCACAGACCATCTTTTTCACGTACGTGGTCAGAGCCAGTGCCGAAGCTTTCCTCACCGCAGAAGGTGACCTTGCCAGCGTCCATCAGATTGCCGAAGAATTTCCAACCGGTAGGGGTCTCGAAACACGGGATGTTCATTGCTTTAGCTACGCGGTCAACCGCTGCACTCGTAGGCATCGATCGGGCGACACCCGCGACACCTTTGCTGTAACCGCGCACCAACGTGGCATTGGCTGCAATTACCGCTAGGCTGTCAGACGGGGTGACGAAGAAGCGTTGTCCCAAGACCATATTACGGTCGCCGTCACCATCGGAAGCTGCGCCGAAGTCAGGTGCATTTTTGCCATAGACGATCTCAACGAGGTCATGTGCGTAAGTCAGGTTAGGATCGGGGTGGCCACCACCGAAATCTTCCAGTGGGACGAAGTTCATCACGCTTCCAATAGGTGCGCCGAGGCGACCTTCCAATATCTCTTTGGCATAGGGGCCGTTCACTGCATGCATCGCATCGAACTTGATGCGGAAGCCGCTAGTCAGCAGAGAGCGGATAGCAGGGAAGTCGAACAACGATTCCATCAACTCGGCATAGTCACTCACTGGGTCAATGACTTTGACCTTCATGCTGCCCAATGTCGTTTCGCCTAATTGGTCGAGTGAAACATCAGCGGCCTCTAGGATGCGATAGGTGGTGATGACTTTGCTCTTCGCGAAGATAGCTTCGGTGACGGTCTCTGTTGCAGGGCCGCCGTTGCTGCCGTTGTACTTGATGCCGAAGTCGCCGTCTGGGCCACCAGGGTTGTGGCTGGCTGACAAAATGATGCCGCCGTAAGTCTTGTATTTGCGGATGACGCACGATGCAGCCGGTGTGGAAAGGATGCCGCCACGACCGACCAATACTTGGCCGAAGCCGTTAGCTGCCGCCATCTTGAGGATGGTTTGGATGGCTTCGCGGTTGAAGAAGCGTCCATCACCGCCCAACACCAGCGTCGCGCCAGCAGGCGGCGAGATACTGTCGAAGATGCTCTGTACGAAATTTTCTAGGTAGTGTTGCTTTTGAAAAGCGGGGACTTTTTTACGCAATCCGGAAGTGCCGGGTTTTTGATCGGAAAATGGCTGGGTGTTGACAGTGCGGATACTCATCTAAAAATCTCCCTTGTGTTTGACCTCGTTTTTTCTGCATAAATGATACTCCTCGTTGGCATGAAATGCCTCAGATTGTGTGCATTGCGTTAAGCTTGCGCCCCTTTTATTTGTGCCTTAAATGATGTCCAGCGCCGCTCAACAGATACTCCGTGACACTTTCGGCTACGCCACTTTTCGGGGCGCGCAGCAGCACATCGTCGAGCATGTCGTGGCGGGTGGCGATGCCTTGGTATTGATGCCCACGGGCGTTGGATTTTATTATGTTGAGGAATCGGTTGCGTTCCAGCCTATAGATATATCGGGGACAGATGTCGATTTAAGTCAACCGACGAGATTAGGCCGAAAAAAAGTATTTCAGTTGACAACTGAATTGACTGGAATCCCTGCAGTATTTGCTTTTTGCAGAGTGAAACGGTTGCAAGCTCCATCCTGATGGTGGTCGATTTCCTAACCTTCGAGGGATTGCGAAACACTAGCGTGCGAAGCCATCCTCCCCAAAATTAGCTCAGATTCCATGTCAACCACAACCACAACCAGCACTCTGAACGTTTTGCGCAACGTGTTCGGCTACCCCTCCTTCCGCGGTGCGCAGGCCGAGATCATCGACCACGTCGTCGGCGGCTGTGATGCGCTGGTGTTGATGCCGACTGGTGGGGGAAAAAGTTTATGTTACCAAGTACCTGCACTGCTCCACCCCGGATGTGCTGTTGTCATCTCGCCGCTGATCGCACTGATGCAGGATCAAGTCGATGCGCTGAAGCAGTTAGGCGTGCAGGCCGCGTTCTTGAACTCCAGTCTCGATGCGGATGCGGCGCGTGAGGTGTACCGGCAGATTAATCGCGGCGAACTGAAGCTGTTGTATGTCGCGCCAGAGCGATTGATGACGCAGGGTTTTCTTGAGTTATTGGATGATTTGAACGAAGACAACGGCATCGCCCTTTTCGCTATCGATGAAGCACACTGTGTATCGCAATGGGGGCACGACTTCCGTCTCGAATACCGCGCGCTGACCGTGCTACATGAACGCTTCCCCAACGTGCCACGTATCGCATTGACTGCTACGGCAGATGCGCCGACTCGCGCCGAGATCATTGAGCGCCTTCAATTAGAACAGGCGCAGCAATTCGTCTCCAGCTTTGACCGTCCCAACATCCGTTATCGCATCACCCTCAAAGATAACGCCCGCAAGCAATTGCAGACCTTTCTCGAAACAGAGCACCCAGACGATTCGGGCATCGTGTATTGCCTATCGCGCAAGAAAGTGGAAGAGACCGCCGCATGGTTGAAGGAGCAGGGCTGGGATTCTTTGCCGTATCACGCTGGATTGGATGCGGCGGTGCGTAGTAAGAATCAGAAGAAATTCCTGCGCGAAGAAGGTGTCATCATGGTCGCCACCGTCGCTTTCGGCATGGGCATCGACAAACCCAACGTGCGCTTCGTTGCGCATCTCGATCTACCTAAAAGTATGGAAGGCTACTATCAGGAAACAGGCCGAGCAGGGCGCGATGGTCTGCCCGCGAATGCTTGGATGGCTTACGGTCTGGGCGATGTGGTGTCGATGCGGCAGATGTTGCTTTCTGGTGATTCGCCCGAAGAGCGTAAACGTGTCGAATTGCAGAAGCTAGATGCGCTACTTGGTTTTTGCGAATCTACAAATTGTCGTCACCAGACCATCCTGCGTTACTTCGGTGAAGAGCATCCCGGTGATTGCGGTCAATGCGACAACTGCCTGTCGCCCGTTGATACTTGGAATGCCACCGAGGCCGCGCGTATGGCGCTGTCTTGCGTTTACCGCACTGGGCAACGCTTTGGTGTCGCGCACCTCATCGACGTATTGCTTGGCAAGGTCACCCCAAAGATTGAACAGTTCAATCACCAACAACTCAGCACCTTTGGCATCGGCAAGGAATTAGCGCAGCAGCAATGGAGTAGTGTCTACCGCCAACTGGTCGCAGCAGGATTCATCAGTGTAGATATGGAAGCCTATGGCGGATTGAAACTCACCGAAATATCACGCCCTGTTTTGCGTGGTGAGCTAGAGGTGTGGCTGCGTCGTGATGCTGAGCCAGCGAAACGTACCAGCAGCAAAGCTGAGCGTAGCTCACGTTTGCGTGAAACCTTCGCAGGTGCGAACGATGATCCATTGTGGCAAGCGCTCAAAGCCAAGCGTATGGAACTGGCGCGCGAACAAGGTGTGCCGCCTTACGTCATCTTCCACGACAGTACCTTGTTGGAGATGCTCAATCGCAAGCCGCAGACGCTGACCGAGATGGGGCAGATCAGCGGGATAGGACAGTCAAAGTTAACGAAGTACGGTGATGACTTTTTGCAGGTGTTAGAGAATGTCGCAAATGGAAAATGAACAGGAGTATCGCCGTTGAGATTGAAGCGGAGCGCCACTTGAGGCAAGATGCGCGCTCTGGATTTTTGTAACAACCAACTTAGAAGAGAATACACATGGGCGCACAGTGGAAAGCAAGACACAAAGAAGTCGCGGCGAACGCAAAGGGTAAGATCTTTGGCAAGTTGGCCAAAGAGATCATGGTTGCTGCAAAAGGCGGTGCGGACCTTGGTTCTAACTCCCGTTTGCGTCTGGTAGTCGAACAGGCCAAAAAAGCCTCCATGCCGAAAGACACTTTGGATCGTGCCATCAAGAAAGGCGCGGGACTGCTGGATGGTCCATTACATATGGAACATCTGGTGTACGAGGGTTTTGCACCGCATCGTGTACCTGTCATCGTCGAATGTCTGTCTGACAACATCAACCGCACCAAGTCCAGCATGAACGTGCTGTTCCGCAAGGGGCAGTTGGGTGCGCCCGGTTCCGTCTCGTGGGACTTCAATCATGTGGGCATGATCGAAGCGACACCGAATTCAAAAGAGGTAGATGCCGAAGTCGCCGCCATCGAAGCGGGTGCGCAAGATTTGGAAGCAGCCGAAGAGGGGGCGACTCTTTTCATCACCGAACCCACCGACCTGGATGCCGTGTGCAAAGCATTGCCAGCTCAAGGTTTCACCGTCACCTCGGCAATGATCGGCTATCGTCCCAAGAATCCTGTCACCATCAGCAATGAAACCGAACTCGAAGAAGTGCAAGCCTTTCTCGAAGCGATCGATGAAGATGATGACGTGCAGAACGTGTATGTCGGTTTGGCTTAACAGCCGAGCACTTACGGTCTAGCAGAACGTAGGTGGTGTAAAGACAGCGATGACGATCCCATTGAAGCGAGAGGTATTCCTTGGCGTCGTCTTCGCACTACTAGCCGCTGTCGGATTCTCCGCAAAGGCTATCTTCGTCAAACTCGCTTATGTCGATCATGTGGATGCCGTCACTTTGCTGGCCTTACGCATGGTGTTCGCTGCGCCATTCTTTTTGGGTGTGGCGATATGGGCGCAACGTCGACATGCTGCGCCGCTTGATACGCATGACCGCTGGTTGGTGATTGGGCTGGGTTTGGTTGGATATTACCTATCCAGCTATCTTGATTTCCTTGGGTTGCAATACATCTCTGCTGGACTTGAACGCCTCATCTTGTTCCTCTATCCCACCATGACTGTGATCCTGTCGGCTTTGTTGTACAAGCGCGCCATAGGCAAGGTGGTCATCGCTGCGATGGTGTTGAGCTATGCGGGTATCGCATTGGTGTTCTTGCATGATGTGGGCGTGAATCAGGGAAGTGCCGTACTCATCGGATCGTCGTTGGTGTTCGCCAGTACCTTGTCTTACTCGATCTATCTTGTCGGAGCGGGTCATGCGATCGCACGTATCGGTGCAATGCGCTTTACTGCCTACGCATCGCTGGTGGCGAGTGCGGCGTGCGTGTTGCAGTTCTTGCTGACACGTCCTATGAGCGCACTTGAATTACCAGCGCAGGTGTATCAACTCTCTATCGCGATGGCGATATTCTCAACTGTGCTGCCCGTATTCTTGTTGTCTTTCGCTATCAAGCGTATTGGTTCTGGCTCTACATCGCTCATCGGCTCTATCGGTCCAGTCAGTACCATCTATATGGCTTACGTATTTCTAGGTGAATCACTGTCTTGGTTACAGATGGCAGGCTCGGCATTGGTGCTGTGCGGTGTGTTGATGATCAGCATCAACAGTCAACGCGGGGCGGCATCATGAGGTGGTTACTTCTAATAATCAGCCTGACGTCAGTGTCCGCATGGGCGGTGCAACCGCGTTGTGGTCACGATGCGTTCGGCAACATCGTTTGTGTAGATAGGGATGGGGTATTGAGCACGCAGCCTTCCAAAGCCAAGTCGCCAGAAAAATCGACAGCAACAAAACATGGCGCAAGCGAGACGGCAGAAGAAAAGAAAGTCAAGGAGTCAGGTAACGAGGTCGATACGCCAGCAGAGCGCTGTGGTACCGACCCGTTCGGAAATACAGTGTGCCGCTAGCGAATTAACCCGCAGCGCGTTCGGCAGACTGCACGGTGTTGGCGACTAGCATGGTGATAGTCATGGGGCCGACACCGCCGGGAACCGGAGTGATGTAACCAGCAACTTCTTTCGCCGATTCAAAATCCACATCCCCACACAATTTACCATCGGCCATACGGTTGATACCCACGTCGATCACCGCAGCCCCCGGTTTGATCATGTCGCCAGTGATCATCTTCGGTTTGCCTGTGGCGACGACCAAGATATCTGCATCGCGTGTGTGCTTGGCGAGGTCTTGAGTCTTCGAGGTGCAAATGGTGACGGTGGCGTTGTGTTGTAGAAGCAACAATGCCATCGGTTTGCCAACGATATTGCTACGGCCAACGATGACCGCATGCTTGCCTTCGATGGAGACGCCGCTCTTTTGCAGAAGCACCAATGAACCGTAAGGTGTGCAAGGAGCGAAGCGCATATTGCCTGTCGCCAATGCGCCTACGTTCAGTGGGTGGAAACCATCCACATCTTTGTCTGGGCTGATGGCATTCAGTATCTTTTCACTGTCGATGTGCTTCGGGACAGGGAGTTGAACGAGCAAACCGTGTATCTTTGGATCGGCATTCAGCTCTGCGATCTTTGCCAGCAATGCAACTTCGCTGGTGTCAGCGGGCAGGGCGATGTGCACGGAATGTAGACCCAGCTCAGCGCAAGCCTTTACCTTGTTAGCGACATACACCTTGGAAGCAGGATCTTCACCCACGATGATGACTGCCAGCCCAGGCGTGATGCCACGGGCTTTGAGTGCATCGGCACGAACCTTCCATTCAGCACGCACTTCTTGTGCGATGGCTTTTCCGTCAATGATGCGAGCAGTCATCGTCTTCTCCTGAATCAGAACTCTGGTTTTACTTTGGCGTTGTTGTAGTTATCAACCCCTGCCATGATCTCTTTGCGTGCTTCTTCCACACCTTCCCAACCACCGATCTTCACCCACTTGTTCGGTTCTAGGTCTTTGTAGTGCGCGAAGAAGTGTTCGATCTGTTTTAGCGTGATTTCTGGCAGTTCTTTGTAGCTTTTCAGGCCGCGATACAGCGTGGAGAGTTTGTCTACGGGCACCGCCAATACTTTGGCATCGAAACCTGATTCATCTTCCATCTTCAATACGCACAAGGGGCGGCAACGCACGACCACGCCGCTGTTCAATGGCACAGGCGTGATGACCAATACGTCAACAGGATCACCATCGTCAGACAGGGTATGTGGGATGTAACCGTAGTTGCAGGGGTAGTGCATCGCAGTGTTCATGAAACGGTCAACGAAGATCGCGCCGGAATCTTTATCCACTTCGTATTTGACGGGCTCGCCGTGTTGTGGAATCTCGATGATGACGTTGAAATCGTCTGGAAGATTATTGCCGGAAGGAACCTTGTTCAAACCCATGATGCGCCACCTTTACGTGTGAATTGAAAGGCGCGAATTGTATCATCCGAGGCGATGAAAAGGGCCGCCGAGGCAGCCCTTTGTGGTGACGCTTACACCAAGATTACAACAGAGGTACGATCATCAAAGCCACGATGTTGATGATCTTGATGAGGGGGTTCACGGCGGGGCCAGCGGTGTCTTTGTAAGGATCGCCTACCGTGTCACCCGTGACGGCAGCCTTGTGTGCTTCCGAACCTTTACCGCCGAAGTTACCTTCCTCGATGTACTTCTTCGCATTGTCCCAAGCACCGCCACCGGTGGTCATCGAGATAGCGACGAAGATACCGGTGATGATGGTGCCGACCAACACGCCGCCCAATGCTTGCGCACCCAGTGTCAGACCGACGATCACCGGAACAGCGATGGGGAGCAGGGAAGGGACGATCATCTCTTTGATGGCTGCCTTGGTCAGCATATCCACGCAGGTGCCATACTCAGGCTTACCTGTGCCTTCCATGATGCCAGGAATCTCTTTGAACTGGCGACGCACTTCGATCACCACCGTTCCGGCCGCACGTCCCACTGCCTCCATGCCCATCGCGGCAAACAAGTAAGGCACCATGCCGCCGATAAAGAGTCCGATGATGACCATGTGGTTAGACAGATCGAAGGAGGTCACGACGCCCAGTTTTGCTTCAAGTGCATGTGTGTAGTCGGCGAACAGTACCAGCGCGGCCAGACCTGCAGAGCCGATGGCATACCCCTTGGTCACGGCCTTGGTGGTGTTGCCTACCGCATCCAATGCATCGGTGATCTCGCGCACATCATTGGGTAAACCAGCCATCTGTGCGATACCGCCAGCGTTGTCGGTGATGGGGCCGTATGCGTCCAGTGCAACGATGATGCCTGCCATCGACAACATCGAAGTCGCGGCGATGGCGATGCCGTACAGACCTGCCAACTCATAGGCACCCCAGATGGCGATACACACTGCAATGACCGGAGCAGCCGTAGCTTTCATCGACACGCCTAGACCCGCGATGATGTTGGTGCCATGGCCGGTAGTGGAGGCTTCTGCGATGTGGCGTACAGGAGAGAACTCGGTCGCCGTGTAGTACTCGGTGATCCATACCAATGCTGCAGTTAGTACTAAGCCGATGAGTGTCGCGCCATACAAGGCACCAACGGAATACACCCCGTTATCCGCCATCAACCAATTGGTGATGGGGTAGAAGGCGATGAGTGCCAGCACAGCAGAGACGCCAAGGCCGCGATACAGCGCGTTCATGATCTTACCCCCTTCACGTGCTGTGACGAAGAAGGTGCCGATGATGGACGCGATGATGGAGAAGCCGCCTAAGACTAGAGGATAGAGGACTGCATTAGGACCGGCATTAGCCATCAACAGACCACCCAACAACATGGTGGCGATGATGGTCACTGCATAGGTCTCGAACAAGTCGGCTGCCATACCTGCGCAGTCGCCGACGTTGTCACCGACGTTGTCGGCGATCACCGCAGGGTTGCGCGGGTCATCTTCGGGGATGCCTGCTTCTACCTTACCCACCAGATCCGCGCCAACGTCAGCGCCTTTGGTGAAGATGCCGCCGCCAAGACGCGCGAAGATGGAAATGAGAGAGCCACCGAATGCGAGGCCGATCAGTGCGTGTGTCGCTTCACCCGAGGTAGAACCAGTCCCGACCAATATCGCGTAATAACCTGCGACACCGAGCAAGCCGAGTCCCACTACCAACATGCCTGTGATCGCACCGCCTTTGAATGACACGTTGAGCGCAGCGTTGAGACTTTCTTTTGCTGCCTCTGCAGTGCGTACGTTAGCACGCACCGAGACGTTCATGCCGATGTAGCCAGCTGCACCAGAAAGTACTGCGCCGATGGCGAAGCCGACCGCTGTTTGCCAACCGAGTGCCATCAAGATAACGACGAAAAGAGCAGCGCCGACCCAGCCGATGGTTACGTACTGTCGGTTCAGATAAGCAGTTGCGCCTTCTTGAATGGCCGCCGCGATGCTTTGCATCTTCTCGCTACCGGTTGATTTCCCCAAAATCCACTTGCTCGAAAATATCCCATACAGGATCGCAGCAACAGCGCACAACAAGGTGAACCCCAAAGCTGATGACATTATTTCCTCCCCAAGTAAAAACCGCCCCTTGCGGAGCGGTAAACAAAAATCAGATCTTGAATTCTTTTAGCTTCTTAGCAACAGCTACATTCTTCAGCTGGACATATTGTGGCAGTCCATCTTTGAACGTTGGGTAATCCTCACCCTTGATGAGTGGTGAGAGATAAGTACGACATTTTTCCGTGATACCGAACCCATCTGGTGTGATGAAATTGCGCGGCATGAATTTCTCCACGTTGGCGACTTTAGATAATTGAGCCACGCCTACTTTCCACTTGTAAGGTTTGTCAGAGATGCGCTCTACCGTTGGCATCACTGCGTTCTGTCCTTTGAGAGCCAGTTCGACAGCGGCTTTGCCTAGCGCATAAGCTTGATCGACGTCAGTCTTGGAGGCGATGTGACGAGCGGAACGTTGCAGGTAATCAGCAACCGCCCAGTGGAACTTGTAGCCCAGTGCTTCTTTCACCATATTGGCAACGACAGGCGCTGCGCCGCCGAGTTGCGCGTGACCAAAAGCATCACGCGTACCTTGTTCAGCGAGGAACTTACCATCAGGGTAGTGACAACCTTCAGACACCACCACGCTGCAATAGCCGTGCTTCTTCACCATGGCATCAACTTTTGCAATGAATTTCTTTTGGTCGAATTCGATCTCTGGGAACAGAATGACGATAGGCAGTTCGCAATTCTTGTCCGATGCCAATCCACCCGCAGCCGCGATCCAGCCTGCATGACGCCCCATCACTTCCACTACGAACACCTTGGTCGAGGTCTTGCACATCGAAGCCACATCGAAGCTGGCTTCACGCACAGAAACGGCGACGTACTTTGCTACTGAACCGAAACCAGGGCAGCAGTCGGTGATAGGTAAGTCGTTGTCCACGGTCTTAGGCACGTGGATGGCTTGCACGGGATAGCCCATCTTCTCGGAGATCTGAGAGACCTTGAAGCAAGTGTCAGCAGAATCGCCGCCACCGTTGTAGAAGAAGTAGCCGATGTTGTGTGCTTTGAAAACTTCGATCAGGCGCTCGTATTCGCGTAAGTTCTGTTCCAATGACTTGAGCTTGAAGCGGCAAGAGCCGAAGCCTCCTGCCGGCGTGCTGCGCAATGCGGAGATTGATTTAGCGGAATCTTTACTGGTATCGATCAGGTCTTCAGTGAGTGCACCGATGATGCCGTTGCGTCCTGCATAGACTTTACCGATCTTGTCTTTATGTTTGCGCGCTGTCTCGATGACACCGCAGGCTGAGGCGTTGATGACGGCGGTCACACCGCCAGATTGTGCGTAGAACGCGTTCTTTTTTGCCATGAGACTTGCTCCGAGTTGTTGGAATTATCATTTTAATTGCTGACGCGCATCTTACGCTTTTTTGGCTTGCGTAGACTGTGGAGTGGAGTACGATTACTTAACTTTCGCAGTCAACTATAAATTATTCCTTCGTACTGTCTTTAAATAAAGTCAGTGCAACAAGGGATTTGGAGGTGCTTATGGCAATCGAGCTTTTCAACAATGGAGAGCACCTATGTCTCATGTTCGATGATCTGGTGGATGACAGCTCAGGTGAAGCAGTGCAGGCCAATCAATTCCTCATCGTCGATCACGGGCAGGGTGCGTTGTTAGACCCTGGTGGCAATATGACCTACAACGGACTATTGATGGCGATGCATGGATATTTTCAACCACGGCATTTGAAATACATCTTAGCTTCTCACGCTGATCCAGACATCATCGCATCGGTGAACAAATGGATGATCCATTCGGATTGCCAAGTGATGATCTCAAAATTGTGGGAGCGTTTCGTCCCTCATTTCTGTACGGTCGGTAATGCGGAGGGGCGTGTGGAAGGTATTCCAGATGAAGGAATGAATCTGCATCTGGGTAAATCGATCATCAAAGCGATCCCCGCTCACTTCATGCATTCGGAAGGTAACTTCCAGTTCTACGATCCTGTGAGCAAGATACTCTTCACTGGTGATATGGGCGCTTCCATCGTGGCGCACGATGCCGCAGATACGCCAGTGGAGGATTTCAAATCACATATTCCCTACATGGAAGGCTTCCATAAACGTTACATGGTCTCGAACAAGATATGCCGCTTTTGGGTGAATATGGTACGCACCTTGGATGTCGAGATGATCGTTCCCCAACATGGGCGAATGTTCAAAGGCAAGAAGATGGTGAACGAATTCTTGAATTGGATCGAAGCACTACCCTGTGGTGTCGATCTGATGACACAGGATCACTACAAAGTACCAAAATGATAAATAGGATCAGGCTGTAGAACCAGCCTGATTTTTTATAGTGCGTTCACACCTGCGGCTGCGACTTCTCCGTCTTGCACAGAACGCACACCGCTAATCCCTAATCCGCCGATGACGACATCATCTCGAATGAGCGGCACACCACCCTCGGCAGGGATAACGCCCGGCAATGCTAGATGAATCAATCGACCACTCAGCACTGCATCTTCCGAAGCCTTGGTAGGGCGCTGGAAAGCAACCGCCGCATTGGCCTTCATAATGGCCGTATCTACGCTACCCCATTGCGTCTCGTGCCCGCGTTGCAGATACAGCAGATGGCCGCCATCATCGACGACAGCGACCACCACTTTCCATCCATTCTTCTGAGCTTCGACCTCGGCTGCGGCAGCGATACGTTTAGCATCTTCCAATGTCAGGATGGGTTTGCTGGTCATATTCAAGCGCCAAGCAATTTATAGATGCGATCACGGATCGCATTCACGTCACCCACGCCAGGCACATGAACGACTTGAGGCGCATTCGCTGTCCCTGATTTTTGCCAAGCAGAGTAGTACTCGACGAGTGGTTTGGTTTGGTCGTGATAGACGTTCAGGCGTTTGACAACGGTGTCTTCCACATCGTCTGGACGTTGCACCAGATCTTCGCCAGTGATGTCGTCTTTGCCTTCGACTTTGGGAGGATTGAATACCACGTGGTAGGTGCGTCCTGATGCGAGGTGAACGCGACGGCCACTCATACGAGTGATGATCTCCTTGTCGGCGACATCGATCTCGACGACGAAGTCGATCTTGATGCCCGCATCTTTCATCGCTTGCGCTTGCGGGATGGTGCGTGGGAATCCATCGAACAAGAAACCATTGGCACAATCTGCTTCCTTGATACGCTCCTTCACGAGATTGATGATGATCTCGTCAGAAACCAAACCGCCTGCATCCATGATCTTTTTCGCCGAGACACCGAGTGGTGTGCCAGCCTTGACAGCTGCACGCAACATGTCACCCGTGGAGATCTGGGGGATACTGAATTTTTCCTTGATGTAGTTGGCTTGTGTGCCTTTACCTGCACCGGGTGCGCCTAGCAATATCACTCTCATGTTCTCTCCTTGGAATGTGTGTTGAATAATCGTCTTGCGGTTTGTAGATCTTGTTCGGTGTCGACACCGCTGGGCGGTGCGTCTTGTGTGATCGTCACGCCGATCTTGTAGCCATGATACAGCGCACGCAGTTGTTCTAGTGACTCGACTTGCTCCAGTGGTGCGGGCGAGAGACCACCGAACTCACGTAGAAAACTTGCGCGATAGGCGTAGATGCCGATGTGGCGCAGGACGTTGACGTTGTGTGGCAGTGGCTGATTCGCAGCATAGGCGTCACGCGGCCAAGGGATAGGTGCGCGACTGAAGTAGAGTGCGTTACTGTCCTTGTCCAACACCGCCTTCACGATGTTTGGATTGCGCATGGACGTCTCGTCATGGATGGGATGACAAGCCGTGGCGATAGCACACTCTGGATGCTCATGCAGATGTTGAGCGACAGCACGGATGAGTGCAGGTGGAATGAGTGGCTCATCCCCTTGCACATTCACTACGATGGTGTCGTCAGACCATGCGTGTTGTGCCGCGACTTCTGCGATGCGGTCCGTACCACTGGTGTGATCGATTCGCGTCATACAAGCGACGAAATCATTTAGCTCCGCTGCCGCAATGATGGGCTGATGGTCGGTGGCGATGACGATCTGTGTAGCACCACTCTGCGCAGCCTGTTCGGCGACACGAATGACCATCGGCTTGCCGCCGATATCTAATAGGGGTTTGCCAGGCAGACGCGTAGAGGCGAAGCGGGCGGGGATGACGACTTTGAACTGAAGCAGCATCATTGAATTCGCATAGCGATTCGTTCGCTTCCTCGCCCGCTTGCGGGAGAGGATTGAGGTGAGGGTATGGGCATGACAATTTTCATTATCTAGTGAGTATGCACATTAGAGCTTTTCGATTTCCTCAACGGACATCGCACGCGCCTCATCAGCCAACATCACAGGGATGTCGTCTTGGATGGGGTAAGCCAAGCGATCCGCTTTGCAGATCAGTTCTTGTTCGGCCTTGCGGTAGACGAGGGGGGATTTGCACAGTGGGCAAACAAGGATGTCTAGCAGTTTTGCGTCCATTATCGGGTGACCTTTTTGATGATGAGTTGGGCGAGAGTCGGATCGACTTGCGCATCCACCCGCAATACCCAGTGTTTCTCAGTGG
>PNNY01000032.1 GCA_013824485.1 Sideroxydans sp. | reverse complement strand
GCTGCTGCCTTAGCCGCGTATGACCAATGGCAAGCAGCGGGGTACGATGCTCGCCTGCATCCTGTGGCTCACGACGGTGGTTGGTCTTATGAATTACGCATCGGTCAACTGGCGAGTCGTGCCGAAGCGGAACAATTGGCGGCGCAACTCAAGGGGCAGCTAGGGGCAGAAAATCCGAGCGTCTCGCGCTAGGCGGCCAAACTGGGTTAGAATCGCGCTTCAAAATTTTAATAATCATTATTCAACAATCTTTCAGGAGAGGTCGTTATGTCAGTCAAGCACCCAGTCATCGCAGTAACCGGTTCATCTGGCGCTGGTACCACTACCGTTAAACGCGCGTTCGAAAACATCTTCCGTCGCGAGAGCATCAAGGCCGCCGTCGTTGAAGGCGATAGCTTGCACAGCTTGGATCGTATGGCGTTCCGCGCTGCTGCTGCTGAAGCTGCCAAGGCAGGCCACAACACATTCAGCCATTTCGGCCCAGAAGCCAACCATTTCGACAAGATCGAATCCATGTTCAAACAATACGGCGAAACAGGCATGTGCCAACGCCGTTACTACGTGCACAGTGATGTTGAAGCCGTAGAACACAACAAGCACTTCGGCTTGACCAACCTGACACCGGGTGTGTTCACTCCTTGGGAAGACATCGAAGCAGGTTCCGACCTGTTGTTCTACGAAGGTCTGCACGGTTTGGCTCAAGACGAATCCAAAGGCATTGATGCACGTCGCTATGTAGACTTGGGTATCGGCGTTGTGCCAGTGGTTAACCTCGAGTGGATCCAAAAGATCCATCGCGACAAGGCAGAGCGCGGCTACTCAGCAGAAGCCACCGTCGATACGATCATGCGTCGTATGCCTGATTACATCAAATACATCACGCCACAATTCACCTACACGGACATCAACTTCCAACGCGTAGCGACTGTGGATACATCCAATCCTTTCGTTGCTCGTGACATTCCAACACCGGATGAAAGCTTCGTGGTCGTTCGCTTCCGCAATCCAAAGGGTGTCGACTTCCCTTACATGCTGCAAATGATCCCGAACTCATTCATGTCTCGTGCCAACACCCTCGTGGTACCTGGCGGCAAAATGAGCCATGCGATGGAAATCATCTTGGCGCCGATCATGCACGACATGATCGAGAAGAAAAAGAAGTAAGTCTTAAAGTAATGACAGAACGGGGAATCAGGCTTGGCTTGATTCCCCGTTTCTTTTGAGGAAAAAATGTTGGAACAGAGTAAGAGCAATCACTCACCTTTCGCAAAAAACGGGTCGGGTCGGATAGTGGATGTTGATGATGTGCCTAGGGGAAAGGCTTGTCGGTGTTTCTGTATAAATTGCGAGAAACCATTGGTAGCCAAAAAGGGAGAAAAAAATGTCCATCATTTTGCGCACGAGTCTTCAGACGGTGATTTGTTCAACAACTTGGACGGTTGTATAGGCGCGTTAGAAAGTGCATTGCATGCAGCCGCAAAACAAATAATCGAAACAGAGAAAAGCTTATACATTCCAAATTTAATTCGAGCAAAAGAAGGCGTGTCCCGAAGTATCGCAGGGGGGGTGAAAAGGTTTAATGTTATAGAGGTTGAGAAGAATATTTCGTTTGAAGACACTCGAGTCCGCCCTGATTTGATAGCAATTTCTGGCGATGAAACGATTGCAATTGAAATTGTAGTAACAAATAGAGTGAACGCCAGCAAGGCGGATTTTTTTAAGGCAAATGGCATTACTTGTGTTGAAGTAAATCTGTGCGCACTTCGCGATGAATTTCGTAGCGGTGTGAGCCTGAATTTAACTGCGCTAAAAAATATTTTGCTTGAAGACGGCAAATATAAAGGATGGGTGTTTCATTCAAAGAGCGCAGAACTAGATAAGCAGATTGATGAAGAATTAGAGTCAATCAAGGCGGCAGAAAAAGCTCGATTAAAAGCACTCTCCTTGGAAAGAGAAAAACAGCAAAGCTTTCTACCTAGCCCTGTCGCTGAGTTAAAAATAATAGTTGCAGAGGGTAGTCAGCTTAGACTGCTGCAAGGCCTCAACCCCGAACAACGTGCCGCTGTCGAACTGCCTACCCAATCTGCACTGATATTGGCGGGCGCAGGGAGCGGCAAAACGCGCGTGCTGACCACGCGTATCGCTTATCTCATCAGCACAGGGCAAGCTAATCCGCACAGCATCTTGGCGGTGACCTTTACCAACAAGGCGGCGAAGGAGATGAAGACGCGCTTGTCGAGCATGCTCCCCGTCAACATCAACAGCATGTGGATAGGCACGTTCCACGGACTGTGTAATCGTTTGTTGCGTGCGCATTTTCGCGAGGCAAATCTGCCGCAGACGTTTCAGATCCTCGATAGTGGCGATCAGCTTTCCGCCATCAAGCGTGTGATGAAGGCGCAGAACCTTGATCCAGAGAAGTACATCCCGCGCGATGTGCAGAACTTCATCAGCGGCAGCAAAGAGCAAGGTTTACGCGCGCATGAAGTGGAAGCCTACGATCAGTTCACGCAACGCAAGGTAGAAGTGTTCGCCGAATACGATGCGCAATGTCAACGCGAAGGCGTGGTGGATTTCTCCGAGTTGCTGCTGCGCTGTTACGAATTGTTGTCGCGCAATCAAGGCTTGCGTGAACACTATCAGGAGCGCTTCAAACACATCCTCGTGGATGAGTTCCAAGACACCAACCCCCTGCAATATCGCTGGTTGAAGCTACTGGCGGGTGGCAATAACTCCCTCTTTGCGGTGGGCGACGATGATCAGTCCATCTATGCATTCCGTGGCGCTAACGTGGGCAACATGCAAGAGCTGTTGCGCGACTTCCATGTGGAGAACGTGATCAAGTTGGAGCAGAACTACCGCTCGCACGGCAACATCCTCGATGCCGCCAACGCGCTCATCAGTAACAACAAGAATCGCCTCGGCAAGAATCTGTGGACCTCTGAGAATGGCGGCGAGCAGTTGCGTGTGTATGAAGCAGAGACCGATGTGGATGAGGCGCGCTTCATCGTGGAGGAGATCCAAGAGCTCAAACGCGAAGGGGTGAAGCTGACCGAGATGGCGTTGCTGTATCGCTCCAATGCGCAGTCGCGCGTGCTGGAACATGCGCTGGTGTCGGCGGGGCTGTCTTACCGTGTGTATGGCGGGCTACGCTTCTTCGAGCGGCAAGAGATCAAACACACGCTGGCCTATCTGCGCCTGATGGAAAATACAGATGATGACAACGCGCTGCTGCGCATCATCAACTTTCCCACACGCGGCATCGGCGCGCGCAGCATCGAACAGCTACAGGAAGCGGCGCGCATCAACAACACGACGCTATGGGATGCCGCTGCGCGCGCGGGTGGCAAAGTGACTGCATTCGTCGGGCTCATCGAATCCTTGCGCAGTGGCATAGTCGGTTTGCCGTTGCCGGAGATCATGGAGCATGTGCTGCATCAAAGTGGGTTGGTGGCGCATTACGAGAGTGAGAAGGCGATCGCCTCCAAGCGTCGCGAAGCGGAAGAGCGTTTGGAGAACATGAACGAGCTCATCAACTCCGCCACCTTGTTCGTGCATGAGAACGAAGACGATAGCCTCACAGCATTCCTCACCCATGCCTCATTGGAGTCGGGTGAGCATCAGGCGGGCGATGGCGATGACGCGCTGCACCTGATGACGGTGCATGCGGCCAAGGGATTGGAGTTCCATACCGTGTTCATCACGGGCTTGGAAGAGAGCCTGTTTCCGCACCAGAACAGTATCGACAATAACGACCTCGATGAAGAGCGGCGCCTGATGTACGTGGCCATCACCCGTGCGCGGCGGCGTTTGTATCTCACCTTTGCGCAACGTCGCATGTTGCACGGGCAGACGCACTACAGCCGCGTGTCCAGCTTCATGCGCGAGTTGCCAGAAGGCTTGTTGCATTGGATCACACCACGTTACAGCGCCAGCCCATCGTTCCTGTCCAGCAGCTACGAGACGAATAGCTACGCCAAAGCGTTCAATGCCGTACCTATGGAGAAAGCACCGCCTGCGCCGAGTGCGATGTGGCGTATCGGACAACGCGTGTTCCATCAGAAGTTCGGCGAGGGCGTGGTGACGGGCAGCGAAGGCAGCGGCACGGAAGGTCGCGTGCAAGTCAATTTCAAACGTGCTGGCAGCAAATGGCTCGCCCTCGAATATGCCAAGCTCGAAGCCCTCTGATGCCACGCTACGGCTGATCGTCGAAAGCTATCAGCGTCTCACGGGCAAACCCCTTATTCCCGTTGTTCCATCTGATGCGGTCGAGTTGCGAGCCGCCCTGTGGGAAGCGCCGCGCGCCATCGTGGCGCACGGCACAGAAGCGGATCCCATCTTCTTCTATGGCAATCGCGTGGCACTGCAATGGTTCGAGATGACGGCAGAGCAGTTCGCTCAACTGCCTTCCCGCTTGTCTGCGGAGCCAATGGCACAAGAAGCGCGGGTGAAGTTGCTGGAGAAAGTGACGCAACAAGGCTACGTCGATGCCTACTCAGGCATGCGTATCGCCAAGAGTGGGCGGCGTTTCATGATCACGGATACGACCGTATGGAACCTGTTGGATGAAGTAGGCGGCTATCACGGTCAGGCAGCGGTATTCATCAGAGGGGTTGATTAGAGTATCAGCATGTTCTAATATACGAGTTCGATCTACTTAAGGAACTACCCCATGAGCAACTCGTATAAAGAACTGATCCAGCATCTGAATCCTCCTTTGGGTGCATTCCGTAAAGAATCCGCTGAAGTGATGACGGGCTTCGACTCGATGTCGAAAGCGGCCATGACTGCAGGTGTTATTTCCGCATTAGATAAAGAATTGATCGCAACCGCGATCGCGGTCTCCACGCGTTGTGCAGGGTGCATCGCCTATCACGTGAGAGCCTTGGTGCGTCTGGGTGCGACGCGCGAGCAGGTCAATGAGATGTTGTCCGTCGCGGTGTATATGGGCGGTGGCCCATCGTTGATGTATGCGGGTGAAGTGTTATTCGCCTTCGACGAATTCAGTACTAAAGCTTAAACATCAAGAAATCAAATCAGCTGGCGGCGCATATTTCGCCGCTAGTTTGTCTGGCACTTCTCCATTAGTGGCTTGAGCGATCGCGCTTGCTTCCAGCACCGAGGTGAATAATACGAAGATGAGCGTTGGCATCAGCGCGATGCGCGTGAGTGCCGTCCACACGATGCTCGCCATGTGTGGATCATTGGAGATCATGCTGAGCAACCACGCCACCAACACCAAAAAGGCAGATATCGCATAGCCCAGCAACAACAAGCGGCTGCGATTCCACGTCAAACGCCAGTGCATGTCTACGAACCAACTCGTCTGTTTGCGGCTACGCAGGTAGATGTAGGCAAGCAGACTACCGGAGCAGACCAGCGGGATCAATAAGCCGATCATGCCGATCTTCAGGCTCAACACAGCAGGTGTCATCAACAGGTCGAAGGCAAACACACCCGCGACGAAAAGGTTGTGCGGGTTTTGCGCTTGCTTGCGTTCGAGGGCGCTTGCTTGAGTCTTCATTGAGGTGTTCCAGCATCTGCTTCGCTAGCGACTGCGACAGGTGCATCCAACCACGGGAAGATGTTGCGATAGCTCACGTAGAGCGAAGTCAGTCCGATCGGCAACAGCAGGATCATGCCGATGCCGAACGGCAAGATGCCTAACATCAGCGCTACCAGTTGCATGATGAGGCTGTACACGGTGTAGGGCACGATGTTGCGCATGGTGCCGACGAAGCTATCGCGTAGAGCGATGAAAGGGGGCACGCCGCTGAAGAACACCAGCATCGGCGCATATTGCCAAGCCACGATGAGCATCAGCACCAAAGTGAATCCCAGCAAAATCGCCAATGCCACGCCACTGCCCGCTGTATTGATAGCCTCCATCAGCACTTGCGGGTTGTCTGTTGCGCGCACCTCCTCCATCAAGGTAGTGAGTTGATCACCGCCCACGAACACCATAACGGCAGAGGCGAGCAACATGCCCATCATTAGGAATGCTCCTAAAGAGACCAATGCAGGCGTGTGCTTCTTGAAGCCGGCGAGCAAGTGAGTCAACTCGATTTCTTCATGCTCTTCTAGCGAGCGGCAGACGCGCATGTAACCTGCAAGCATGATCGGCATGAGAATGACGGCGAGTAGCGGCCCGATAAGGGGGATCAGCAATGCTAGGAAGATCGCCAGTGCGCCAATCAAGGCGGTGGCGATGGCAAGGATGGGGCTGATCATGATGAGCTGGTAGCCTTGCTTGATCCAAGTCCAGCCACGGGCGGCAGTGAATTTCTTTATTTCCATTTGAATTCTCTCAGAGCAAAACAGATTGAGCAGATGCGATGTGATTCTTCAAGATACGCTTGAAATGATCGGGGTCGTGCGGTGTAACCATCTCACCGTCGCGCGGCAGATGAAGGTCGTATAGGCGTGATATCCAGAAGCGAAGTGCGGCCACACGCAAAGTCATCGGCCATACATCGATTTCGGCTTGGGAGAGTGGATGCACCGTTTGATAGGTTTTCAGCATAGCTTCTGCGCGAGCTACATCCAGCTTACCTTCAGCGGCCATGCACCAGTCGTTGAGGGTGATGGCCAAGTCATAGACGAAGGCATCGTTGCAGGCGAAATAGAAATCGATGAGGCCGCCGACGCGCTCACCATCCATCAACACATTGTCGCGGAACAGATCGCCGTGGATGACACCGCGCGGCAGTTTGTCGCTGGGGAAGCTGGCATGCAGAGCCACTTCGCTCTCCAGTAACGCGGCATCTTCTGGGGACAGGAATCGCTTCACTTGTTGAGCCGTGCTAGCGCGCCAAGCTGCGCCACGGGCATTCTCCATCGTGCTGCCGAAGCTCAAGCTAGCGTTATGCATCTGCCCCAGCATCGCGCCGACTGCGGCGCAATTCGCCACGCTGGGTTGTGTCACCGACTTGCCGCTCAAACGGCTGACGATACAGGCGGGTTTGCCATTCAGTTCGCCGAGAAAATGGTTCTTGCCATTCGCGACAGGTGCTGGGCACGGGATGCCGTGGCGCGCCAAGTGCGACATCAGGTTGAGATAGAACGGAAGCTCGTCGGCCTTCAACACTTCGAACAGCGTGAGTACGAAACGTCCGTTGCTGGTGGTGACGAAGTAGTTGGTGTTCTCGATACCGGCAGGGATGCCCTGCAATTCGAGTAGCGAGCCTAAGGAATAATCAGACAGCCAAGCGGAGATGTCGGCTTCGGTGACACGAGTGAAAACAGCCATCAACACACCTCTACAAATTCATTTCTCGGGCGCATCGCGGCGTTGCGCGGTGCTCGCAAGCCTCGCCTACCTGTAGGGTATGTCTCGG
This sequence comes from Sideroxydans sp., assembly GCA_013824485.1. Classification (GTDB taxonomy): domain Bacteria; phylum Pseudomonadota; class Gammaproteobacteria; order Burkholderiales; family Gallionellaceae; genus Sideroxyarcus. The sequence continues at coordinate 9,613 of PNNY01000032.1, read as the reverse complement.
TTGCTGCGCTCCGTGCGCCTTGCGCTGCATCCCGAAAAAGTGAATTTTTAGAGGTGTTCATCAAGCAGTCCATCAAATCAGAAACGGAAAATGACCCAACGCGGAACGCGCAGGCCGGAATCCAAACTTTCTTGGCGTGCGAATTTGCCGTCGCCTCTATCATCCACCAAGTAGTAAGGCACGCCATGCTTGGGCGTGATCTTGATCATGTAGAGCTTGCCGTTGGCGCGGTACTCTTCCACGGTCTGTTCGGATTGTCTGCTGATAGTCACCTGTGGCTCATCGACAGCCTCATCTTGGATGGGCGTGGCGGAGGCAGGGACGGGCTCGGCGGCGAAGGTGCTCAGGCTCAGTAGCGAGAGGAACAGCAAGGTAAGTAGGCGCATGATTTCCAGTGACCGAAGTGATGGGTGGATTTTACCCTTAAAGATTCAGTTGCAACTCGCGCTCTGCGGCAGACGGCTCGAAGCCGCGCGTCTCGTAATGCTTGAAGATGGCGGCCACGACTTGCTCGGGTTCATCGATGACTTGAATGAGGTCCATGTCTCCTGGGCTGATCATCTTTTCCGCCAACAAGCTGGTCTGGATCCATTCCATCAGACCGCCCCAGAAGTGGCTACCGACGAGGATGACGGGCATGCGGCGTGTCTTGCCTGTCTGCACCAGCGTCAGTGCTTCCATCAACTCATCCAACGTGCCAAAGCCGCCCGGCATCACCACATAGGCGCTGGCGAATTTGACGAACATCACCTTGCGTGTGAAGAAGTGTTGGAACGACTGACTGATGTTCTGGTAGGGGTTGTTATGTTGCTCGTGCGGCAATTGGATGTTGAGGCCGACGCTGGCTGACTTGCCATAGAACGCGCCTTTGTTGGCGGCTTCCATGATGCCGGGACCGCCACCGGAGATGACTGTGAATCCGGCATCTGACAGCAAGCGCGCTATCTCTTCAGTCAGTTGGTAATAGGGATGATCATGCGGGGTGCGTGCGCTACCGAAGATGCTGACCGCAGGGTGGATGTCGCGCAGGCGCTCAGTGGCTGAGACGAATTCTGACATAATGCCGAACACACGCCATGACTCCTTCGACTGCATCAATTCGGGCGCTTGAACGGGGGGCAGTTTCAAATCGTTGTTCATCTCGGACTCCAAAATTATGAAGACATTGTTGTTAGTGGATGGCTCGTCGTATCTGTATCGCGCATTCCACGCCATGCCTGACTTGCGCAGCCCTCAGGGCGAACCGACAGGTGCCATCCAAGGCGTGCTCAACATGCTGAAAAAATTACGCAGCGACTTCCCGGCGGATTATAGCGCCTGCGTGTTCGACGCAAAGGGCAAGACGTTCCGCGACGACTGGTATCCCGAGTACAAAGCCAATCGCCCCTCCATGCCGGACGACTTGCGTGGGCAGATCGAGCCGCTGCATGAGCTGGTCGCAGCAGCAGGGTGGAACATCCTGATGGTGGATGGCGTGGAAGCGGATGACGTCATCGGCACGCTGGCACAGCAGGCGTCGAATAGTGGCGCGCGCTGCATCGTCTCCACGGGCGACAAAGACCTCACTCAGTTGGTGAATGCCAACGTCACCTTGGTCAACACCATGAGCAACGAAGTGATGGATGAGGCGGGCGTGTTGGCGAAGTTTGGTGTGCCACCCAATCGCATCGTGGATTACCTCACGCTGGTGGGGGATGCCGTGGACAACGTGCCGGGCGTGAACAAATGCGGCCCCAAGACGGCGGTGAAATGGCTTACCCAGTACGATTCGCTGGATGGTGTGATCGCCAATGCGAAAGACGTCGGCGGAGCAGTGGGTGAGAACCTGCGCGCCGCATTGGATTGGTTGCCGCAAGGTCGCAAGCTGGTCACCGTGAAATGTGATGTGGCGCTGGACAAACGTTACGATGAATTGGCTGCCCCGACCGAAGACAAAGAGAAGCTGCGCGCGATGTTCGAACGCTTCGGCTTCAGGACCTTGCTGCGCGAGTTGAATGGCGAAACGCCGGAGAAGAAAGGGCGCGATGCCGAGCCGCGTCGTTTCGAATTGGAACAAGAGGCGGCTCCGACAGCCGTGACCAACGACACCAGTCACTACGAATCCATCCGCACCGAAGCGCAGTTGGATGCGTGGTTGGAGAAGCTGATGTCTGCCCCGTTGGTGAGTTTGGACACCGAGACCACAGGACTCGACCCGATGGCATCACAGCTGGTGGGTATCTCGTTCAGCATCGAGGCACATCAGGCGGCCTACCTTCCTTTGGCACATCACTATCCGGGTGCGCCTGACCAAGTGAAGCTGGAACACGCGCTACAAAGACTCAAGCCGTGGCTGGAAAGTGCGGCGCACAAGAAGCTAGGACAGAACCTCAAATACGATCAGCACATCTTCGCCAATCATGGCATCGCCTTGCGCGGTATCGCCGAAGACACCTTGCTGCAATCCTATGTGTTGGAATCACACAAGCCGCATGAGATGGGCAACCTTGCGTTACGCCATCTCGGGCTGGCGACCGTGAGTTACACCGATGTGGTGGGCAAGGGCGCGAAGCAGATCGGTTTCGATCAGGTCGATCTGGATACCGCCACCCGTTATGCGGCGGAAGATGCCGACATCACGCTGCAACTACACCAGACCTTGTTGCCCCAATTGGAAGGGCGACTGACCGAGGTGTATCGCGACATCGAGATGCCGGTGCGCGAAGTGTTGTTCAAGATGGAACGCAACGGCGTGCTCATCGATAGTGGCAAGCTGGCACGCCAGAGCCATGAGTTGGGTGAGAAGTTGGTGTCCATCGAGGCGCAGGCATTCGAGATGGCGGGGCAACCGTTCAACCTCGCTTCGCCCAAACAGTTGGGCGAGATACTGTTCGTGAAGCTTGGAATACCAGTTAAGAAGAAGACCGCCACTGGTGCGCCCTCAACCGATGAAGAGGTGTTGCAAGAACTCGCGCTCGACTATCCGTTGCCGAAGCTGCTGCTTGAGCATCGCGGTATGGCTAAACTCAAATCCACCTACACCGACAAGCTGCCTTTGATGGTGAATCAAAAGACAGGCCGTGTGCACACCAGCTATTCGCAAGCCGTCGCGGTGACAGGGCGCTTGGCGTCCACCGATCCCAACTTGCAGAACATCCCGGTGCGTACCGCCGAAGGCCGCCGCATCCGCGAAGCCTTCATCGCCCCTGCGGGTTCACGCATCGTCTCTGCCGACTATTCGCAGATCGAGCTGCGCATCATGGCGCATCTGTCTGGTGACGAAGGGCTGCTCAAAGCGTTTGCGAACGGTGAAGACATCCACCGTGCCACAGCCGCCGAAGTGTTCGGTGTGGCGCTGGATGCGGTGAGTAACGAACAGCGCCGCTATGCCAAGGTCATCAACTTCGGTCTCATCTACGGCATGTCTGCATTCGGCTTGGCTTCGCAACTCAACATCGAGAACAGTGCTGCCAAGCAATACATCGATCTTTACTTCGCGCGTTACCCCGGCGTGAAGCGCTACATGGACGACACACGCGAACAAGCCAAAGCGCTCGGCTATGTCGAGACATGGTTCGGTCGTCGCCTGTGGCTACCCGAGATCAGCGGTGCCAACGGCATGCGAAGACAAGCCGCAGAACGCGCCGCCATCAACGCCCCCATGCAAGGCACCGCCGCTGACCTCATCAAACTCGCGATGATCGCCGTGCAGGATTGGCTGGAGAAGGAAAAACTCCAAACCAAACTCATCATGCAAGTGCACGATGAATTGATACTCGAAGTGCCTGAATCTGAATTGGTGTTAGTGAAAGAGAAGTTGCGCGAGTTGATGTGCAACGTGGCGCAGTTGAAAGTGCCGTTGGAAGTGGGATTGGGTGAGGGGGCGAATTGGGATGAGGCGCATTAAGTAGTCGCGCCCTTAAAATTCAAAACCAACACCGTCGGGGGTAGCCCGACAGCTAGTTACTTTTTCTTGCTTCGCCAAGAAAAAGTAACCAAAAAGAAGGCGCCCCCGGTGCGCCGCTGCTTCGCAGTTCCCTCGATTAGTCGCAAACGAGCGGGGCTGCGCAACTCGCACGATCCGCTGCGCGGCCACGTGCTCAAACAGTGCTCGCCTAACCCCACCGCTCGTTCACGACTAATCGAGGCGGCGTACAGGGGAGGGAAAAGCAGAGATCAAAACCGTATGATGGGCAGCAAGCTGCCCATCATGGTCAAAGCAATTCGAGTTTGGCACATTGGTTCAATACGTGGGTTGTGGGTAAGACTTTTCCTTAGGGAGGCGATGTGGAAGACACGCAAGACAAAGTAAGACGTAATCTCGTTGTATTTAGTGCGGCTATTGTAATTGGGTGGTTTCTCGACCTGAAATTGGCGGCAATAACACAACTGTTTGTATCAGCATCGGATTTGAATAATGTTGATGCAATAAAGTTATGGTTTGTCGCTTTTGTTGTTCTAGTCTATTTGTTTTTCCGTTACAAATTTGATGCTGCTACGAATTCACAGCTGACCAATTTATCCATTGAGTTAGGACAAAAGAGAGGAAATTATCTTTCAAAATATTTATTACGCAAGATAGCTTTAATCAATCGTGCAGGAAAATTTAATTCAATTTTCGAAGCAACCCTACAGGATGAGGTTAATCGACAAATTGAAAAATTCAAGAAGGAGCATTCCTGCGAAATACAGTTTCGTCTTCATATGCAGAATGCGTGGGATAACGGATCACCAATTGAAATTAAATTTGATAATGGCAAGCAATTGTGGGAAGGGACGGTTGGTATTACAGAAGAGTATTTGAAAGCAGACTCTTCCCGAAATCTAGTAACGATTTCTGGACTGCGCCATGCTTATTCAATTCCATTAAGTGGCCGTATTTGGATTACATCGCATTCGATTATTCATGTTGCAATATATTCAAAGAGTGCGGTCGATTTTATCTTGCCGATTGTATTGGCAGGCCTAGCTCTTATTGTGGTGATTGGGAAGTTGGTGGTTCAGTATTTGGGGTGACTAAGCATGGGGCGCAGGAAGTGCGCCCCATGTAGTTATGATTTTCCTTCCCCTGTACGCCGCCGAGTAGCGCAGGCTGGTCAGGGAATTCCGACGAATATGTTAGAGCACGTGGCCGCGTAGCGGATCGTGCGAGTTTATGAGAAGGCCTGACCATTCGACAACACGCCGCGTAGCGGCTTGTTGCGGCGGAGACTAACCTTTAGGTTATGTCGTAGCCAACAACGCAGGGAACTGCGAAGCAGCGGCGCACCGGGGTCGCCTTTTCTTGGGTTACTTTCTTTTGGCGAAGCAAAAGAAAGTAACTTGCTGTCGGGCAACCCCCGACGGTGTTGGGTTTGAATCACCGAGCCAGCGGGCTTCGCCCATCCTTCGATACGGCTGCGCCTACTGATGAAACTACTAGCCAATCCACTAAGCCAGCAAGCTGGCAAGTGGCTGGTTATCAGGACGAACGGGTTGAGGCTCTGCACTAGAACAACCTAATTACAAATACAATGCCGCCTCTTCAATCCCTCGGCACCTCCCCATGTCAGAACCCATCCGTCTCGCCAAACGCCTCGTCGAGTTGAAGCAATGCTCTCGCCGCGAAGCCGAGTTGTACATCGCAGGGGGCTGGGTGAGCGTAGACGGGGTGGTGGTGGAAGAGCCGCAGTTCATGGTGTCTGAGCAGATGGTGGAGTTGCACCCTGATGCCAAGCTGACGCCGCTTCCGCCTGTGTCGATACTGTTCCATCAGCCTCATGATGTGGAGATGACTGCCGATTCCATCCGGCAGCTGATCTGTGCGGATACACGTTCACCCGAAGACCATTCAGGTATCCGCCCGCTCAAACAACATCTGTTACACCTGACGCACTGTTTGCCATTGCAGGTGGGGGCGAGTGGTTTGGCGGTGTTGACGCAGGACTTTCGGGTGTCGCGCAAGTTGGCTGACGATGCGAACACCATCGAGCAGGAGTATGTGGTGGAGGTGTCGGGCGAGTTGTCTGCTGAAGGTCTTCAGTCTTTGAATCACGGGCTGTCTTTCAACGGCAAGCCGCTTGCGCCTGCGAAGGTGAGTTGGCAGAACGAGACGCGCCTACGTTTTGCCCTGAAGGGTGTGCAGCCAGGTCAGATCATGCACATGTGTCGCAGTGTGGGCTTGGAGGTGACGTTGATGAAGCGTTTGCGCATCGGGCGGGTGTCGATGGCTAAGCTCGCGCAGGGGCAATGGCGCTATATGGCGGGGTATGAAAGGTTCTGAGGGGGTTATTTAAACACTCGCCTCAGCGAATTGAGTAGTCCTCGCCCATCTTTTTGCCCGTTGCGCTGTGATTGGCGCATGTAAGTGGCGTAATCTGCATCTTCCCCTTTTATGTGTCGCAACAGCGCTGTCTTAAGGAAAGGAATCGCTTCGTTGACGACGTATTCGCCGCTTTCCGCGCGTTGATGTAAAGCCAAGCATTTGTTGATCAGCAGCTCGTGCGAGAGTTTGTGCATCTTGTATAGAGGGAAGCCAGACTTTTTCAGCAAGTCTTCTTCATAGGCGCAGTGTGACACTTTGTATCCGATCAATTCCGCTAGCAATTCGTTCGCGACAGTTACATGGCCGTGTTTATGTGCCTCATTCAATCGATTGAAAAGATCGACGATGTGGCGATGTTGCAGGTCTATAGACTCGATACCGATGCTCAGTTCGTCAGTCCAGTTTATGTTTTGCATGCGCGCTCCCCTAAGTGCGTGATTTTTTTACAACAACGGACCACAAATAGTGGTCCAGTTATCTGCTGTTGATTGAAATCAGCAATGTCTATGCCAGCGCCCTTCCTGCTCAGAATGGGCGTTTCAAATGGGTGGGAGGCGTTACAGATGTCGAGGATATGTCATCCGTCGACGAAGACCGGACGGGCGAGGACGCGCTCGCCCGAAAAGAATCAACCAAAGAACTTTTTGAGTGCACTACCTAGCCAGCCGCCGCTTGGCTCGGCGGATTTCGCTTCGATACCAAGAGACTTCGTGACTGCTTCCACGTAGTCGGCATCGTCGCCTTTGATGTGGTTGATGAGCCATATCTTCAGCATCGCAAGGATCTCTGGCGCGACATTCTCGCCTTTTGCTGCACGTTGTTGAAATTCACCGACACGTTTGGTGAAAATGTCGTGCACTCGCTTGTGGGCTTTGAAGAAGGGATAGCCAGACTTCTCGATCATCTCCTCTTCGAAACTGAAATGGGAGAGGGTGTAATCAATGAGTTCTTCCAAGACGTGATTCACACCTTTTTGATCGCCCTCAGCGATCGCGGTGTTCAGCTCGTTCAGATATTCCACGAGACGACGATGTTGCTTGTCGATGACCTCAATGCCTGTGTTCAGGTCATTGGTCCAGTGCAGGTATGCCATAATCCCCTCCAACGTGAAGCTAGTTTTTTTATATGCGACTAAGGGCGCATTCTTTCCTACCTCTATCCAGCCGTCAATCGAAATGAGTCCTACTGTTTCATTAAGGTTTGAGCTGTGAGCGATTCTCTAATAGTCACTCCACGTTCACTCTTACGCCGCTATCTATTGGCGGGATATGTGCTGATGATCATTTACGCCAGCCTTTCTCCTTTTGTGGGCTGGCAAGAGCAAGGTTTGACCTTGTTGGAAGTGCTTTCATCGCCCATTCGGCAGACCTACACCGCGTTTGATGCGCTCACAAACTGTTTGGCCTATCTGCCGCTTGGTATGTTGTTGGCATTGACCTTGCGTTCCTATGTCGCTGGATGGCGCAACGTGCTCCTGACTGTATTGGCTGCGATGTGGTTGTCTTTGACGCTGGAATACCTGCAGATGTATCTGCCTAGTCGCATCAGCTCGAATGCGGACCTGTTGACTAACACCTTGGGCGCATCGATCGGCGGTGTGCTGGTGTTGATGATCGCCCCGATGCCATGGTTCACACGCGCTACACAATGGCGCATCGATCTGTTCCAGCGTGGCCATGGTGTGGATTTCGGCTTGGCGTTGCTCATGTTGTGGATGTTCGCGCAGATCAATCCGACTTTACCGATGTTGGGTAACGTGTTCATCACCGAGGCGGCGCATCGCATCTTCGTGGCGATGCCCGAAGAGCCCTTCAATTATTGGGCGAGTGTGGCAGTCGCGCTCAATCTCCTGATGATCGGGTTACTGTTGCAGACCCTGTTGCGAGTGCGCCGTGATGCAGCCGTCGCCCTGATGATCGTGCTGTGTGTGGTGGCATTGGCGAAATTCATCGCTGCTGCCGTGTTGCTCAAATCGTGGGCGCTCATGTTGTGGCTGAACAGCGAAGCGATGCTTGGTATCGTCTTGGGCATGCTGGCGTTGTGGACGATGCACTCCCTGCATAGGGTCGCGCTGTTATGGGTGACTGCGACGGCGGCGCTGGTCTATCTCATGCTCGCGCTGTGGGTGCTCGATAGTGGTACACCCTCGGCAGCGATGCGCCTGTATCATTGGCGCTATGGGCATCTGCTCAATTACAACGGCATGTCGCAGATCGTATCTGGCGTTTTCCCGCTATTGCTGATGGGCTATCTGTGGAGAACGAGCAGGCGGCGAACCGAGTGACCTTAAATAGCAAGGGATCAACGATGAACTATTTCGATAAGCATGTTTTTTTCTGTACCAATCAGCGTGAGGACGGCAGTGATTGTTGCGGGAATCGCGGCGCGCAAAAAGCGCGTGACTATGTGAAAGACAAGGTCAAAGCCTTAGGACTTTCTAATCGCCAAAACAAGATCCGCATCAATTCGGCTGGCTGTTTGGATCGTTGCGACGATGGCCCAGTGTTGGTGGTCTATCCCGAAGGCATTTGGTACACCTTCGTGGACGAGAGCGATTTGGACGAGATCATCGAATCGCATCTGAAAAACGGGAAAGTTGTGGAGCGCCTAAAAATATAATGGCTATCGTGTTACAAAAATTCTCTGTTGTTGGTAGCGCAGGCCGTCTCGAGGGGATTGTGCACGTGCCGGATGATATCCCCAGTGCCATTGCCGTCGTTGCTCACCCGCTGCCAACCATGGGTGGCAACATGGAAAGCAAGGTCGCAGTCATTCTCGCCAAGACCCTTGCTGACCTTGGTTGTGTCACATTCCGCTTTAATTTTCGTGGCGTGGGGGCGAGTGAAGGCCAATACACGGGCGGTGATGGTGAAGAGCAGGACATGATCTCTGTTGCCCGCTATGCGCAAGAGCAGTTCGGCGATGAACTGCCGCTCTTGCTTTCCGGTTTCTCTTTTGGTGGCTACGTTGCCGCGCGTGCAGCGCAAACACTGAAGCCGCAGCACCTCGTTTTGGCTGGGCCTGCGGTGGGACGTTTCGCCATGCCTGCGGTATCACCCGACACGCTGGTCATCCACGGTGAACATGATGATGTCGTGCCCTTGGCGGACGCCTTCGAGTGGGCGCGCCCTCAAAAGCTGCCTATCGTCGTATTGCCTGGAGCGGATCACTATTTTCACGGACGTCTGACGCACTTGCGCGACATCGTGCGCAAGCATTTTATCGGAGTGAAGTTGTGAATCCCGTCATCAAAGCCATCGGCCTGCAAAAATCCTACGGCGGTCATCGCGTGGTGGATGGCCTCGATCTTTCTATCCGGAAGGGGGAATG
>PNNY01000031.1 GCA_013824485.1 Sideroxydans sp. | reverse complement strand
TCGATCTTTTTGCGTAAGCGGTGGATGTAGACTTCGATGGCGTTGCCACTGGCTTCCTCCGCATAGCTATACAGGCGCTCTAGCAGTTGATCCTTGCTGGTGACCCAGCCGATGCGGGTCATCAATGCTTCTAGCACGCTGAGTTCGCGCGTGGTGAGTTCGAGTAGCTCGCCATTGATCTGGGCGCGCCTACCCACACTGTCGAAGGAAAGCGTGCCGCAGGTGAGTACGGGATTCACGCCGCATTGGCCGCGTCGTATCAGCGCACGCACGCGCGCTTCGAGTTCGGGCAAGCTGAACGGTTTGATCATGTAATCGTCCGCCCCCAAGTCCAGTCCTTTGACACGGTCGCCTTCTGCATCGCGCGCAGTGAGGATGATGACGGGCACTTGTTTGTTCTTTTCGCGCAGTCCGCGTAGCACAGAGAAACCGTCCATCTTGGGCAGGCCGAGATCGAGGATCACCAGGTCGAAAGGTTGCTCACCACTCAAGATGATGCTGGCTGCCTGTCCGTCTTTGACGCAGTCCACGGCATAGCCCGACTGCTTCATGGAGCGACAAAGTCCATCGGATAACACTTCATCATCTTCGGCAATCAGTATGCGCATAGGGTTGTAAGCTGTTTGTAAGGATGCAGCATTAAGGTTCGGGCGCAGAGTGTTAGAGGGTAGGGTTCCAACATTCTCAAGGGGTATTTTAAGTGGTGGCTGTGAATTGTCCAAGTCTTGCAACTGAACAAGGTCATTCACGGCTTTTTTATTCTTCACTCCAGAGAAGCATCGCAACAGCAAGGAATGCTAGCGCGATGCATTTTTAATAAATCAGGGGGAAACATGCAACTTACTGAGAAGCATAAAGAGTATTGGCAGAAGAATCTCCGCATGACAGGTTTCTTGTTGGCGGTTTGGTTCATTGTCACCTTCGTCATCGCCTATTTCGCGCGTGATCTTCAAACTGTCACCTTCATCGGCTTCCCAATCCCGTTCTACATGGCAGCACAGGGTTCGCTGGCGATCTATGTGGCGATCATTTGGTATTACGCCCATTACATGAACAAACTCGACCAAGAGTATGGCGTACATGAAGGAGACGAATAATGGCTACGCAATCTCAATCACAGTTCTTTTCACAGCTTAAGCGTTATTACTCCTTCTACACTGGGGGGTTCATCGCTTTCGTCATCATCGTCGCCATCCTTGAGCAGATGGGTGTGCCGAATAAGATCCTCGGCTACATCTTCTTGGCAGCGACGGTGTTGTTGTATGCCGGTATCGGTTTCATGTCTAGAACAGCAGACGTATCTGAATACTATGTGGCGGGCCGACGCGTTCCAGCGTTGTTCAACGGCATGGCAACAGGTGCGGACTGGATGTCGGCCGCGAGCTTCATCGGTATGGCGGGTACTTTGTATCTGTCTGGCTATGACGGCTTGGCCTTCGTGCTAGGTTGGACAGGTGGTTACTGTCTGGTAGCGTTGTTACTGGCACCCTATCTGCGTAAGTTCGGCCAGTTCACCATCCCTGACTTCTTGGGCGCTCGTTATGGTGGCAACATCCCTCGCTCTATCGGCGTGTTCGCTGCGATCTTGTGTTCGTTCACCTATGTGATCGCGCAGATCTACGGCGTGGGTCTGATCACTAGCCGCTTCACTGGCTTGGAATTCAGCATCGGTGTGTTCGTCGGTCTGGGCGGTATCTTGGTGTGCTCCTTCTTGGGTGGTATGCGTGCGGTGACTTGGACACAAGTCGCGCAGTACATCATCTTGATCGTGGCTTACATGATCCCCGTGGTATGGCTGTCGGTTAAACACACAGGCAACCCAGTTCCTCAAGTGGCTTACGGTTATGTGTTGGAAAAAGTGACTGCACGTGAAAAAGTGCTGAACGATCCAACCACACCAGAAGGCGCGAAAGAAGCTGAAGTACGTGCCATCTTCAAGACTCGTCAAGAAGGTGCAGAAGCCAAGTTGAAGGCGCTGGAAACAGGCGGCGCAGCTTATTTGGCTGAAGAGAAAGGCAAACTTGAGAAAGTTGCTGCCGATCTGAAAGCTAAACCTGATGCCGATCCAGCAGCAGTGGCAGCAGCAGACAAAGCTGTTACTGATTTCCCTGCAGATGCAGCAGCAGCTAAAGCAGCATGGACCAAGGCAGCAGCAGGCGCTAAAGCTAAGACAGCACCTATCGCAGCTCACGCCGAGCCATTCGCTGGCAAGGACCAAGCCGCTATCGACAAGAAACGTAAGAACTTCTTGGCATTGGTACTGTGCTTGATGGTGGGTACGGCAGCGTTGCCGCACATCCTGATGCGTTACTACACCACGCCATCGGTGAAGGAAGCGCGTAAGTCTGTGTTCTGGTCGTTGTTCTTCATCTTCCTGTTGTACTTCACAGCACCTGCATTGGCTGTATTGGCTAAGTTCGACGTCTACACGCTGTTGGTAGGTTCGAGCTTCTCTGAGTTGCCAAGCTGGGTCGCATCGTGGGCTGCAGTAGATAAGACACTGATGAGTGTGACTGACATCAACAAGGACGGCATCGTGCAACTGGCTGAGATCACCATCGGTGGTGACTTGATCGTGTTGGCGACACCTGAGATCGCGGGTCTGCCATACGTGATCACTGGCTTGGTGGCTGCGGGTGGTTTGGCTGCTGCGTTGTCCACTGCGGACGGCCTGTTGCTGACTATCGCTAACGCCTTGTCTCACGACGTCTACTACAAGATGATCAACCCACATGCTGCGACGACTCGTCGTCTGGCGATCTCCAAGGGGCTGTTGTTGGTCGTAGCGGTGTTTGCGGCCTATGTGACTTCGCTGAAACCAGGTGACATCTTGTTCTTGGTCGGTGCTGCGTTCTCCTTGGCTGCATCTGGCTTCTTCCCTGCGCTCGCCCTAGGCGTGTTCTGGAAGCGTGCTAACAAGTGGGGCGCGATCGTCGGTATGTCGGCTGGTTTGGGAACATGTATGTACTACATGTACATGACCTATCCATTCTTCGGTGTGAACGCGCCGTTGTGGTGGGACATCAACCCGATCTCTGCCGGTATCTTCGGTATGCCAGTCGGTATCCTTGGCGTGATCGTGGGCAGTATGTTGACGGCTGCTCCGAGCAAAGAGATCCAAGACATGGTTGACCATGTACGTTACCCAAGCTTGGAAAACGACATCGACACTAAAGCTGCATAAGTAACGATTCCCTGTAGCAAGTAACAACGAAAAGGCCTGCGCAAGCAGGCCTTTTCGTTTGTGCCGGAGGAATGTTTGTTTCGTCCGTGGAGCGGGTGTTTATCTATACAAGTAGATCAGCGACCAGATGGGTCAGGTCTGAGCGATTGGTCTCATGGATCAGTTGGCGCGTCATGATCGGGTCGAAACGATGCAGATGCATGATGACCTCGGTCACGCGCTCTGGTTTGTTCAGATGATGATTAGCCATGCCCAGCGCATACCAAGCGTGCGGGTTCATTGGTTGCAACGTGGCAGCCTCATGCAAGGCCTCGGCGGCTTCTGCATGTTTGCCGAGTTTGGCATGGCAGATACCTAGACCATACCAAGCGCGGTCGAGCTGTGCATTCAAGCGGGTAGCATCTTGGAAGGCGACGATCGCTTCAGGGATGTCGCCCGTCTTGTCATAAGCGAACCCTAGGTTGAAGTGAATCACCGCGTTGTCAGGCTCGATGGCGAGCACGTCGCGGAAGCTGGCAGCGGCGGATTTGAAATCACCACGATTGGCGTAGATGAAGGCGGCGCGTTCAGGCGCACGCGCAAAATCGGGGGCTGATAAAAGCGCTAGACGATACTCTTGGATCGCTTGATCTTCCTTGTTGAAGAACTGGAATACACTCGCTCGCCAGTAATGTTGCCACTTCTCAAAATTCATCTTTTTTCCTTCATCAAAAACAGACCGCATTCTCCGTATTGGCGCCATAAGCCGCAAGCATTATCCATCGAGGATGTTAAAATCCGTGCACATCCAACTCGGCACACATCCCATGTTCTCAATCGAATTGTTCATCGTCAGCTCACTTAAGGCACTGGTCGAGGTCGCGGCACTTGCACTCGTTTCGCAGGGCGTGGTCGGCTTCCTCTCAGGCAGAGCGAAACAAGACAATTTCGTCTATCGCCTGTTCTTGGTCGTCACCAGTCCCATCACCAAATTCACCCGCCTCATCTCGCCGAAATACATCGCCGACCAACACATGGGTATCGCCAGCTTCTTTCTATTGTTCTGGTTGTGGATCGGCCTGATCTACGCCAAGGGCTATGTGTGTCACGCGCAGAACCTGGCTTGCATTCCGACATGAACCTAGTTGGACGGTGGCTATAAAAGCCGCTATCCTCCGCACCGCTTCAAAACGCGCTCGTAGCTCAGCTGGATAGAGTATTGGTTTCCGAAGCCAAGGGTCGTGGGTTCGACTCCCGCCGAGCGCACCAAACATGCATGAATGTGGGCACTTAAGTCTGAGTGCCGCATCACTTCCCTCATCGAATCGTCAGCGCAATTTCTGCTCTGAACAGGGCAGGCCTATATATTTTTTCTGGTTGAAACCGAAGGGCATCTGGCGCAGTATTCGGCGGGTTGTATTTCACTGCCCATTCGCGTTTTCGGTATGAGCTTAGTAAACCAATTTGGAGGCCATAAATGGAGCAAGAGATTGTCGAAAGTCAGCTGAATACTGAGGCATCAATATTTCATCAAGACACAACACGTGAGTTGTTAATGGCACTTGCGCAACCACGAAATAGCCTTACCGAATTATTCCCAGATCCCATATTGGTTAGCCCAAAAGATTTGGCCAACATTGCACAAAGAGTGTCTGCCAAGCTTAAACAATTGAGAGTGGAAGAAAATTGTATTTTGCTGAAGACAATAATTACCTTTGACCAAGACAGAACTTACCAATTGATTGGCTGGAGACAGCTGAATAACTTCAATTGGGATATTTCTGAAAGGACAAAGTCGATAGTTTTGAATTGGGAATTTCTCTACAAGCCAGATGATTACAGCAAACCAGAGTTGCATATTTTGAGCGTTAGAATTACAGAATCAATTAATCCAATGCAATTTTTGAGGGCTGCGCTATCTAGTGATAGGGATGAGATGGAAAAGCTTCAAATGAGATTGGCGCCAGTCACATGCGAGGTGGATTACGTAGATAACCTACTTAGCCGAGAGCTGGTTACTCTAGTAAATGAGTGGCATGGGGCCTTAAGAAAACCAGCGCCTCTAACTGGAATTGGAGGGCTGATTCAAAAATATCAACGCGGCATATCTAAAACAGTAGATTTATCACTTGAGTTGGTATTGCCGTTCGCATATTTTTCGGGAGTATATATTTGGTTTCACGGTCAGTTTGAACAGACTCTCACCACGACATTTGTTGCATACGGATTAACTTTTGTCATGGTGTTCATATTTGTGGCAAGGGTAACCGCAAGGTTTTCGTCTTGGATGGCACGTTTAATTGAAAAGCATATTGAACGTATGGGAAAGTTTCCAATATTTGAATTAACTAGCGGAGATGAGAACAATCAAACAAAGGCAATATCGAAAATCTCAGCATCTACCTATAAATTTTGGTTCGGGATAGCAGTTTCTTTTGCAATCAATGTGGCAAGTGCAGTATTCACATTTTATGTGCTAAATATGCGGTAGGTATTGGTGAGCCTACATTAAAGCAACTGTAGAGTTGTAAGGCAGATTGCCAATGTTAGGGTCAAGCATTGAATATGCAGTATTTTCTGTGTGGTGCGACTTCACTTAAACCGATAACTCACCGCGACATAGCCTGTATCCAGATAATTTTTATCGACAAGCGGGCTTTGTCGTATCGCATCACCTAACCATTTGCGACGCGCATAGAGATGAAGATGGTATTCATCGGTCAGTTCGATGTCGACGATCAGGGCGATGAGGCTGTTCGTCGCGCCATCCGCTTGGTAGGCCGCATAGCTGCTGTTCGCGGCTTCTTGCGGTGAGATCCCGTAGAAATAGTTCACATATTCTTTGCTTCGATATTCCACGCCGAGCATGGGATACAACTTCGTCCTAGGTAACTCAAGCCTGCCACCATAGATCACCTCGAAGATGTTTCCCCGCGAGCTATTCGCATCGTGGAACGCATTGATGAGGAAGCCGCCAATGGGTGTGACTTGAAGTGTGCCGATGCCGAGGGGGAGGGAATTGTCTCGTTTTGTTAGCCCTGCCAGCGCGGGGTCGCTCGTATCGAATCCATCCTGACTGAAGCGGCCTACCAACTCCACATGACCATATCCCAATGGAAGCGCCTTGATGCCGAAGGTGTCGACGCGCGCGAACATTCTGCCGTAGTTGAAATCGACATACGGTAAGACGCTGGTCTGGTTGTGGTTGCCGCGAATGATGTTGCCTGTGTAGTAAGCACCCAAGCCGATGTCGCCCACGATCTCTGATTTGAAATCATCTGCGCTGGCGGTTGTGCTGAGTAGGGCGGCGCATAAACAGGCGTGAGCAAAAGTGGCCTGACGATTCTGCAAAAGTGTCTTCATCAGTATCTCCCCGCGAGTGCGGCACGTCTGCCGCGTTTGACTTTGACACCAGCCAGAATGACCAAGCCGATGATGAAATAACTGCCGGTGATGAGGATGGCGAGTCTATGGTCGCCTTGCGATAACCAGCTCACCAATCCGTAAGTGAGCGGCCCCAATATGGAGGCCAGCTTGACCGACATGCCCCACAGCCCAAAGAACTCAGCACGGCGTGTCTCAGGGCTGAGCAGACCCACCAGCGCGCGCCCAGCAGATTGGCTAGCGCCCATGCATATTCCCGCGAGGTTGGCTGCGACCCAGAACATATCTGGCCCTTGTGCGCCCCATGCCAGCCGGACCATGACGATCCAACCGACCAAGGTGAGTGCGATGGCGGGGATGTGACCGATGCGGTCTTGCAGGTGGCCGAACAGGAAAGCACCGACAGCAGCGGTGATGTTGACGACGAAGATCAGCATGATGGTCTGCTGCGTGGTGAAGTGCATCGCTTGTTGCGCGTAGATGGCGGCGAGGGTGATCACCGTTTGGATGCCCGCTTGATAGAACACGGTGCAGATGAGGAAGCGGCGCAGGTCACGGAAGTCTTTCGCGTGGCGGATGGTTTGGGCAAGGCGCGCGAAGGATTCTTGCAATAGATTTTTCCCTTGCAGATGAGGCTGCGGTAGGGCGCGTTCTTTGAGGAAGATAAAGGTGGGCAAGCTGGCGAGCGCGAACAGGGTGGCGGTGATGAGCATCACGATGGGCACGAACGATTCTGAATGCTGGCCTTGTTGCTGCGCCCAAGTGACATAGGCAAGACTCGCACCCAAGCTCACCAACCCGCCGACGTAACCCAAGCTCCATCCCCAGCCGGATACTTTGCCGAGTGATTTGCTTTGCGCCAGTTCAGGCAGGAAGGCCGCCGCCAGATTCTCGCCGGTGCCGTAAAAGAAATTGGACAGGATGATGAACACGATGGTGAGCCACAGACTATTCGGTCCGCTGAAGAAGAGCAGCGCGGTGAACGTCACGCAGCCGAGGGTGCTCAACGCGAGCAATCTTTTTTTGGCGGCATAGGCATCCGCATAAGCGCCGATGAGTGGCGCGCTGAACATGATCGCGGCGTAGGAGACCGCCAATGCCGCCGTCCATGCAAAGGTGGCCCAAGGTGCGTTGCCTGCCACCACAGCGACGAAATAGGCATTGAAGATGGCGGTGATGACCACCGTGGTGTAGCCGGAATTGGCGAAGTCGTACATGGCCCACGCCCAGGCTTCGCGGTAGGAGACGGTGTTAGCAAGTGAGTGTCGCACGGCTGTCCTTCTCGTTTGCTGGCGGGTGGTCATTGTTGACCATTCTGTAGGTGAATGTAAATCAAAGGGGCTGCACTAAACTTTTCCAGAGACTGGCCGATACATGACTCACAAGGGCACGAATCAAAGTGCAGAAAGTAAGGAGGTGTGAAATGGCAACCGTGATGAATATGAGCGGCTATGAGATCGAAAGAGCCGAAGGCTATGACGACGAAGTGATGTTGGCCGGATGGAACCCACAACTTACTTTAGCAAGCATCTGCTCAAGTGATCCAGTGATCAAGACAGGCATGATCCCGCGCTCACTGGTTGATGTCGACGTGGATGCATTCCTAAAGATGATGTACGTCTGCCAACGTTAAGACGATCAAACAACCCCAAAGCGCTTCCGCATCGGAAGCGCTTTTTTTATGGCTCGTTTCCCCGCAATCGCAAGGGGTATGGCGGGCGGCAAGGGGTTGCTGTGTTATCCTTTTGGGTGTTCCTAACTGATACTCGCCCCATGAAATTCTTCCTGATTATTTTGCTGCTTTTACCTGCCGTCTCTTGGGCGGATGTCGATGCGGATTTTATGTCTGCCCGCGAGGCATTCCGAGTGAGCAACAGCGCGAAACTCGCTGCTGCCGCAGCCAAATTGAAGCAGACGCCGTTCGAGCCGTATGCCACTTACTATCAATTGCGTATGGGCTGGGAAGATAAGGACAGCAAGCCCATCAAGGCCTTCTTGGCACGTGAGGAAGACACGCCCATCATCGACCAGATGCGCGGTGAGTGGTTGAAGATGCTGGGCAAGAAACAACGCTGGGAAGAGTTCGCGGGCGAGTATCCGAACCTGATGAACGCGGATGCCGAGCTGACCTGCTATGCCTTACAACTGCAACGAAAGACGGACGACGTTGGCGCACTGCGCGGCGCGCGGGATATTTGGGTGAACTCTGCTTCGATGGCGGAAAGCTGTGTCGGTCTGTTCGAAGCGGCGGTCAAGTCGGGCGTCATCACGCCGCAGGATGTGATGCAACGCCTGCGGACGGCATTGGAATCGGGCAACACTACGCAGGCTAAGAAACTACTTCCCTATCTGCCCATCGCCGATAGATTGCCTGCCGCAGAATTGGATGCCGCAGCGAAGAACCCACAGCGCTATCTGAGTAAGACCTCGTTCGTCAAAGCGAGTGACGGGCGTCGTCGCGTTGCTATGTATGCTTTGCAGCGGTTAGCGCGGCAATCAGCAGATGTTGCGCATGTCCAATTCCAAAAGATCGCGGCGATCTTTCCGGAGGAAGAGAAACATTACTATTTCGCCTGGCTGGCATTCGCCGCTGCCAAAGATCACGATCCACGTGCGCTAGGCTGGTATGGCGCTGCGGGAGACATCGCGCTGAGTGAGCAGCAACTGGCATGGCGTGCACGTGCCGCGATGCGCGCTCAGAACTGGCACGAGGTCTGGGTCAGTATCACTGCGATGACACCGCAGCAACAGAATGAAGGCACGTGGCGCTATTGGAAGGCGCGCGCGATGAAAGAGCTGGGCCATGCTGATGAGGCGGAAGCCATGTGGGCGCCATTGAGTCGTGAATACAACTACTACGGACAATTGGCTGCGGAAGAATTGGGTACGTCTCCTGGCGCAGGTATTGTCTCGGCCAGTTTCCAGCCAAGTGCGGCCGAATTGGAGGCGATGCGATCTAGGCCCGAGATACAGCGCACGATGACTTTGTATCGTCTTGGCCTGCGCACCGAAGCGGCGAAAGAATGGGATTGGGCGATGCGTGGCTTAAGTGACCGCGAGTTGTTGGTGGCCTCTGAAGTGGCGCGTCGCGGTGAGATGTATGACCGCTCCATCAACGCCGCTAACCGTACTGTCGAGATGCACGACTTCAATCTGCGTTACCCCGCACCCTATCGCGAAGCGATGCAAGCGCCCTTGCAAGAACATGCACTGGAAGAAGCGTGGGTCTATGGTTTGATGCGCCAAGAGAGTCGTTTCGCATCCCATGCTAAATCGGAAGTAGGCGCAGCAGGATTGATGCAGATCATGCCCGCTACAGCGAAATGGGCTGCGCGCCGCATCGGCATGAAAGGCTATCGCAAAGGCCTCATCCATCAGCTGGATGTAAATCTGCGACTCGGCACTTACTACATGAAGAACGTGTATAGCCAGTTCGACGACAATCCTGTGATGGCCTCTGCCGCATACAACGCAGGTCCTTCGCGTGCGCGTAGGTGGCGTGGTGACATGGAACTTGAAGGTGCGATCTACGCAGAGACCATCCCCTTCGACGAGACACGTGACTACGTGAAGAAGGTGATGAGCAACACCATCTACTATTCAAAACTGTTCGGCCATTCTTCCGAGTCGCTTAAGAAGCGCTTGGGTGTGATTGCAGGACGCAACCCAGCCAATCAGCAGGCTGACAAAGATGAGATCTGACGAACCACAGATCTATTGTGTCGGAGGGGCGGTACGCGACCGCTTGCTGGGTCTGCCCGTCAAGGATCACGATTGGGTCGTTGTAGGTAGCACGCCAGAGCAGATGGAAGCTCGCGGATACAAAGCAGTCGGCAGCGACTTCCCCGTGTTCCTGCATCCCAAGACGCATGAGGAATATGCCTTGGCGCGCACCGAGCGAAAAGTGGCGCAAGGTTACAAAGGTTTCACCGTCTATACCTCGCCCGATGTCACGCTCGAGCAAGACTTGTTGCGTCGCGACTTCACCGTCAACGCCATCGCGCAAGATGCAGCGGGCAACCTCATCGATCCTCATGGTGGGCAAGCAGATCTGAAAACAGGCGTGTTGCGCCATGTGAGTGAAGCCTTTGCAGAAGATCCTGTGCGCATCTTGCGTGGTGCGCGCTTCGCCGCACGTTTTGGTTTCACCTTCGCACCAGAGACTTTGGAGTTGATGCGCGCGATGGTGCGCAACGGCGAAGTGGATGCCTTGGTGGCAGAGCGTGTTTGGCAAGAGTTGTCGCGCGGCTTGATGGAGCAACATCCTTCGCGCTTCTTCACCACGCTGCGCGAGTGCGGCGCGCTCAAAAAGGTATTGCCTGAATTGGATGTGATGTTCGGTGTGCCGCAGAACCCGACCTACCATCCCGAGATCGACTGCGGCGTCCACGCCATGATGGTGTTGGACGACACCGCCAAACACAATTACTCACTCGAAGTTCGTTTTGCCGCGCTGGGACATGACCTCGGCAAAGGCAACACCCCTGCGGACATCTTGCCGCGCCACATCGGCCATGAGATGCGCAGTGTCGATCTGTTGAAAGGCGTGTGCGAACGCTTGCGCGTGCCAGCCGAATGCAGAGACCTCGCCATGCTCGTCGCCAAATATCACGGCAACATCCATCGTGCGAAAGAACTGCGTGCCGACACCATCGTAAAGCTGTTCGATAGCTGCGACCTGTGGCGCAAACCAGAACGCTTCGCCCTCATCTTGCAAGCCTGCGAATCCGATGCGCGCGGACGCACCGGCCACGAGAACGATGCCTACCCTCAGACTGCCTACTTCCTAAAATGCGCCGCCGCCGCGCAAGCTGTGAATGCAGGAGACATCGCACGTGCGTGTGCAGACAAGATGCTCATTGCCGACAAGGTGCGCGCAGCGCGTATCGCAGCGGTAGAGCAGATAGTGAAGTAATAACAGACGTTTTAGAATGAGGCTGCTAACGGCCAGAAGCAGTCAGTTGCAGGTACATTCAACTAAGACGAATTTGAGAACGCACTAACCATGAAGCTTACAGTATTCATTGTAATAGTATTCACTGCTTGGCTGACTGGATGCTCGTTAATGTTGCAAGATGTCGCATCAAGCAGGGTCGCAAAGTTGGAGTCTAGTGCGTGCCCTGATTTATCTGGAAGATATGGGCAAGGAGAAGCTCGGGTAGAAAGTGCCTCCTTTCCAACTAAGACTGAAAAAGACTCCGTACTTCATCTGATTGTTTTAATACCGACTGACCAAGAGAAAGTCGTTGATGATATTTATGAACACTTTTTCGATCTAAATAGACCTCAGAACGTTAAGTATCGCAAGGAAGTGAACCCAGCACACCCAAGAAGGTTCGACTATCGTTTAGACGACAAGAAAGCCGATGGCGCATATGTCGAATTTAAGTCTGCGGGAAGCAACGAATATACTGTCAGTGTGTATTCAAGTGACAACCAGTTGGTGGGCTCGTTTCTTACTAAGTTTTCAGGCGCCAATCGCACTTGCTATAACGGTAAATATCGCTCTATGGCGGATAGTTCGATAATTTCGGGCCCGCTCCACGATGGATTTATGTCTATGAAGCGAAGTCTTAATGTGAAGGACGTTTACCGCTCTGAGTCTAAAGGGCTCGTAATTGATTCGTTCGGCAAAGTACGAAATGTGATTTTTGGGGTGGTGCCATTTACAACCGATGGAATCACTTACTGGTATAACTTCCCATCGTATTCAACACGCTGACCGTTACTTTAACGTTGACTGTCCGCTTACGGAAAACTGCTATGACGGCTATGGGTTAATTGGGGTCGGTCAGAATCTCAGGTAGCGCTTACAGCCCAGCCTGTCATCAGCCAAGCACAACGAGCTTGTTGTTCACTTCATCGGCGTTATTGAGCCATCGTTTCTTTGTTCGTCCAACTCTTTCAGAAACGCCGCGATATCCCATTCGCATCCCCCACAACCTGAGAGCGCGCCTGTCCATCTGGAAATGGCAGCCATATCCATGCCTTGTTCGTACAGGTTTTGAATGTTGTTGCGTTTGGTGCCGCTGCATTGGCACATGACGTAATCAGCAGGCTGGGTGTCTTGGTCGTCCATCGAGCGTGTCTCAGAGGCTGCGAATCTGGCGGCGTATTTTCACAGCCGACGCGACATGTCGCCGCGTAAGAATCCTGCCAGTGGTTCTTCCATCCCTTTACCAAGCGCGATCACTTTGAATAGCTCACCCATCTCGGCGGGGCTGGTGAGTTTTTGTAGTTGGCTGGAAAGCGGTGCATAGGTGCGCACATCTTCTGGTGACACCTCGCTCATGAGATCGGTCACACCGTTGTTGATGAGGAAATGCGCTTGCGAGGTGTAGCCCAAGAAATGTGCACCGTGGTCGATGGCGGATTCGGCGATGGCGGTGAAATCGACGTGCGCGGTGATGTCTTGCAAACCCAATAGATAGAACGGGTCATCGTGCGAATGGTGACGGTAGTGGCACATCAGCGTGCCGCGTGAACGTTGTGGGTGGTAATACTCGGCACTGCCGAAGCCGTAGTCGATGAAGATCATCGCTCCTTTATCCATGCGCTCACTCAGGCTGGCGATAAGGCCGCGCGCCGCAAGTGAGATCTCGCTCAGATAGTCGTCAGGCACGGTGAGGCTTTTGGCGATATCGAGCAGGGCGGTGTTCTCGGGGATTCTGTCTTGCCATGCAAAAGTGCCGCCGTTGCTGCTAACGCCGCGCTCAAGGATGCCGCCATCAGACCAATAAACGAGATGGACAGGGAGCGCATCGAGCACTTCGTTGCCAATGACCGCGCCAGAGATGTGATCGGGCAAAGCATCTAGCCAGATCACTTTCGATGCGAGATGCGGCAGGCGTTCCTGTATCAAGGCTTGCTGACGCTGGCGCAAGTCGGCACTGACTTCGAGTATCGAATACCTTTCTGGCAGCGCGTCGCGCTTTTCCAACTCGGTGAGGATATCCAGTGCCAGTTTGCCACTGCCCGCGCCCAGTTCAAGGATGTGCGATGTGCTGGCCTGCATCACTTCGATGAGTTGTTTTGCCAATGTACGGCCAAATAAGGTGGAGAGTTCGGGCGCCGTGATGAAGTCGCCCGCTTCGCCGAATTTGCGCGCGCCTGCGGTGTAATAGCCCAGCCCCGGTGCGTACAGCGCCAACTCCATGAAGCGTGAGAAGGGTATCCAACCGCCTTGAGTGGCGATGTCGTGGCGAATGAGTTTGCTCAATCGCTCGCTGTGGGCGATGGCATCAGGGCTGGGAGTAGGAAGGTTAGCGCGCATGGTCGGGTATAATCGAAAGTGAGCGAAGTGTAGTGGAGACAGGCATGCAAGGCAAAACGGTATTGGTGACAGGCGGGGCAAAGCGCGTAGGTGCGGCCATCGCTCGCCGTTTGCATGCGTCGGGTGCGAACATCGTCATCCACTATCGCAGTTCGATCTATGACGCACTCGCTTTGCGTGCTGAATTGAATGCTATCCGAGCGGATTCGGTGCAGTGTGTTCAGGCAGATCTGGTCGATGTCGCCGAGCTGAAACCGATGATCGAAGAAGCGATCAAATGCTTTGGCCGCTTGGATGCGCTCATCAATAATGCCTCTAGTTTTTACGCCACACCGTTGGCAGAAGTCGATGAATCGCAGTGGCAGGATCTGGTCGGTACTAATCTGAAAGCCCCTTTGTATCTGGCTCAAGCGGCGGCAGAAGAGTTGCGTCGTCGCAATGGCTGCATCGTGAATATCGCGGACATCCACGCCGAGCGCCCCATGCAAGGTCACCTGCTGTACAACGTGGCTAAGTCTGGGCTGGTTGCGCTAACCAAATCATTAGCACAGGAGATGGCGCCTCAGGTGCGCGTCAATGCCGTTGCCCCTGGCGTCATCGTGTGGCCAGAAGGCGAGGCGTGGCAAGACCCAGAGCAGCGCAAACGCATCGTGGCGCACACGTTGCTGAAGCGCGAAGGTGAACCAGACGACATCGCCAAAGCGGTGTATTTCCTGATCGCGGATGCACCTTACATCACAGGCCAAGTCATCGCAGTCGATGGCGGTCGCAGTATCAATATTTGAGAATCACATGAACGACATCATCCAGCCCATCCAATTCGAATCGCAATCTACCAACTTCAATCGACTCAAAGGCCGCTTGGAAAGCTCGGTCGGCAAAGCCATCGGCGACTTCAACATGATCGAAGAGGGTGACACCGTGATGGTGTGTCTGAGTGGCGGGAAAGATTCCTACACGCTGTTGGACATTCTGCTCACGCTACGTAAGCGCGCGCCTATCGACTTCAAGATCGTGGCGATGAACCTCGACCAGAAGCAACCGGGTTTCCCTGCCGATGTGCTGCCGACTTATCTGAAGAACCTCGGCGTCGATTTCCATATCGAGACGCAAGATACCTACTCCATCGTCAAAGAGAAGATCCCTGAGGGCAAGACGACTTGCTCGCTGTGCTCGCGTCTGCGTCGCGGCATCATTTACAAAGTGGCGGGAGAGTTGGGCGCGAACAAGATCGCGCTCGGCCATCATCGCGACGATATGGTGGAGACGCTGTTTTTGAATATGTTCTTCGCAGGCAAGTTGAAGGCGATGCCACCCAAGCTGGTTACCGACAAAGGCGATCATATCGTCATACGTCCACTGGCCTACTGTGCCGAAAAGGACATCGCACGTTATGCGCGTGGCATGGAATTTCCCATCATCCCGTGCAACCTGTGCGGCTCACAAGAGAATCTGCAACGTCAGAACATCAAGCAGATGCTCACCGATTGGGAGCGTCAGTATCCCGGACGTTCGCAGACCATCTTCTCTGCAATGCAAAACGTTAAACCATCACATCTGCTCGATGGCGGCTTGTTCGATTTCAAGAACATGCTGTTGGGGGCGAAAGTGGACGAAGGGGATGTGGCGTTCGATTGAGGCAATAGTTGTCGCGGGAGTTGGCTCGGCGTTAGTATCACTGACAGGCTGCACTTAAAGGGGAGTCGACATGAACCAAAAACAAAAGATCACCTTATGGGTCGGCTTTTTCAATCTGGTTTTCCTGACGCTATTCCCGCCCTTTGATTCCTTGTCGATCGCGGGAGCCAACACGCTGGTCTTCGCAGGTTTCAGTTTCGTGTTCTCGCACAGTGCAAGCGAAGCCATCAATACTGATGTCCTGTTTCTGGAGATAGTGGTGTTGTTGGTGAATATCGGTATAGCTTGGTTGCTTTTTCGCGATACGAAGCAAGAAACCGGATCAAAACGTGGATTCAATATCCAGAATGCAGTGTTGATCGTGGTGGCGATCAATTTGACCGTTATCCTGTTATTCCCGCCGTTCGAAAATGTGGTCGACCTCAAGAGTCTGGACACATCTGATTTTCAGGGCTTCTACTTCATCTTTTCGGCTGACCCGATGCATGCCATCATCACCTCGGTGCTGTATGAGGAGGTGGTCTTTGTGCTATTCAATGGTGCATTGGCGTGGTTTTTCTTCCGCCCAGAAAGCTCAAAGGAGTTGACGTCGCAGGAGACTAGGGAGTTGATTCGCAAACTCAGCGGAAAGAAATAGCGATAGCTCAGCCGAGCTATCAAGTGGCCGGATTCACCGCCACCTTGAAGATCACTTTGCGTACCTGCCCATTGGCAACCAATGGTGCGTGTGCATCTTCGGGGAAGAAAATGCAGAAGTGGTCAGGCGGTACGGCCACCCATGAAGCTGGCGCATCGTGGAAGAAGCGGATGTCTCGTTCTTCGCTGTGTTCGCTCACCGGATTGTGGCAATCCGCCAACGGTTTCCACCCCATCTGCTCATCCCCCTCCAACACCAACTGAATGTCGATGTAACGGCGATGTGCTTCCAGCCGCGCCATCTCTTTCGTCTTGCCCGGAACTTGCTCCACGATGGCGATCAGATCTTCGCCAATGATGTTGTAGCGCCCGGGTTCGAGTGCGAAGAAATCCGTCGTGCGAATGTGATCGAACGCGCGTTGGAACAAAGGATGCAATGACGCATAACGTTCAGATTGAGATAGGGCGGAGAGGATCATAGGTCTTACTTTCGGATAGGAAGCATACGAGTCAGCGTGTCGTCACGCTTGATGTAGTGATGATACAACGCGGCAACCGCATGCAGACCGATCAGGTAATAACCCATCGTGCCGACGAACTCATGCAGCTCTTTGATCTGCTTGGAGAGGTCTTTGTCTTCGCCGATCAATGCAGGGAGTTCAAAGCCAAAGAAGGGGATGGGTTTGCCAGAAGCGCTGAGTAGCAGCCAGCCTGTCAGTGGCATGCCGATCATTAATGCGTAGAGCGCGAGGTGTAGCAACTTGGCTGACAGCATCTGCACCTTCGCGGGTTCGGGGGTGATGGCAGGTGTGGGGCCAGTGAATCGGGTGGCAATGCGTAACCAGACCAAGCCGAATGCCAACATGCCCAGCATGAAGTGCCAAGCCTTTAAGGCTTCGCGCGGATCGCTTCCTTTCTCGTAGATCTCACGCAGGTTGATGGTGGCGTAGATGGCGATGAACAGGATCAACATGATCCAATGGATGCTGATTGATAAAGAGCCGTAGCGGGAAGTGCTGTTTTTCCAATTCATCGTTCTTCTCCTGAAGGTTGAGGGACCGACCATACAGACAAAGGCCATCTAACAAAGTTCGCTAGGCCGCTTATCGTAAACGAGGGGTCACTTTTGTTTCTTGATACTGGGAACATCGGCAAAGATGTCTAGCTGCGGCTTGTAGATGTCGCTACGCATATCGAATGCGCCCATCACGCTATGGAATATCGTTTCGTGCGCATGTTGTGAGTGGCTGAGTGCGGCATCTGCGGCCAGCGTCCTATGCTGTTTGAACGTGGGTGACATCCATACGATGTAGGGGATGTCTTTTTGCACATCGGGTGCGAGCGAGTAGGGGGTGCCATGCAAATACAGTCCATGTTCGCCGAGTGATTCTCCGTGGTCGGACGCGTACATCATCATTGTTGAGGTCTTTGGTATCGAGCCCAACATCGCGATGGTCTTGGATAGGAAGCGGTCGGTGAACAAGATGGTGTTGTCGTAGGCGTTGGTCAACTCATC
>PNNY01000030.1 GCA_013824485.1 Sideroxydans sp. | reverse complement strand
GCTGACCGGCGTCGGCGTCGATCGCGTGTTGACCATGGACTTGCACTCCGACCAGATCCAAGGCTTCTTCGATATCCCCGTGGATAACGTGTATGCCAGCCCCATCCTGTTGTCGGATGTGTGGCGCAACAATTTCAAGAACCTGATCGTCGTATCGCCAGACGTGGGTGGTGTGGTGCGTGCGCGTGCCTTGGCAAAACAGTTGGATGCTGACCTCGCCATCATCGACAAGCGTCGTCCAAAGCCGAACGTTGCCAAAGTGATGAACATCATCGGTGATGTCGCGGGTCGTACCTGCTTGATCATGGATGACATGGTAGATACCGCTAACACCTTGTGCGAAGCGGCGAATGCATTGAAAGAAAAGGGCGCTGAGCGCGTTGTCGCTTACTGTACCCACGGCGTGTTGTCTGGCCCAGCGATTGATCGTCTTGAGAAATCGTCTATCGACGAGTTGGTCGTCACCGACACCATCCCGTTGAGCGAAGCCGCGCGCAACTGCAAACGTATCCGTCAATTGAGCATCGCTGAACTGATGGCAGAGACATTGCGCCGTATCAACGCAGAAGAGTCAGTCAGCTCACTGTTTGTTGATTAAGTTTTTGCGGTGATCGTTTTGGTCGTCGCGTAACCCGAAGCCTCTGGTCGCGGAGTGCTTCATTAGAAGTGGAGAAGTAAAAATGGCAATTGAAATCAGCGCAAAAACACGCAAGGCGCAAGGAACGGGTGCGAGCCGCCGTCTGCGTAAGGCGGATATGGTCCCCGGTATCGTTTACGGTACAGGCGACGCAACCATGATCGAACTCGATCACAACACACTTTATTTCGCACTGAAGAAAGAAGCGTTCCACGCTTCCGTTTTGTCTTTGGACTTGGATGGCAAGAAGGAATCCGTTCTGTTGCGTGACTTCCAGATGCACCCGTTCCGTCAGCAAGTTCAACACATCGACTTCCAACGCGTCGATGCGAAGAAGAAGATCCACATGAAGGTGCCTTTGCACTTCCTGAACGCCGATGTATGCCCAGGCGTTAAGACAAGTGGCGGTATCGTCACTCACGTGTTGAACGAACTGGAGATCGTCTGCTTGGCAGCGGATCTGCCAGCAGCGATCGAAGTCGATTTGGCTACTCTGGATATCGCTCACTCCGTCCACGTATCTGACGTCAAGCTGCCTAAGGGCGTTGAAGTGGCGACACACCATCACGCTTCCGATGCTGTGGCGACCGTTCAGATCCCACGCGGCCACGTTGAAGCTGCTGCTGAAGCTGCTGCCGCTGCAGATGCATCTGCAGCTTCCGCCGTTGCAGCTGCACCAGCCGCACCTGCTGCTAAGAAGTAATCTGCATCAAGAACTGCCCGCCATGACACTAACAGTGCATGGCGGGTTTTTTCATTATCGGGCGCCTCTAGAAATTTACTTTTGCGGGATGAAGCGCAAGGAGCCGCGCAGCGAATGACGAGACATATCGGGTAGATAGGCGAGGAATGAGCGAGCACGCGACGCTGCGATTCGCCCGCAAAATGAATTTATTGAGGTGCACGTGAGCGAACCGATCAAACTCATCGTCGGATTGGGTAATCCCGGCAAAGAATACGATGCCACACGCCACAACGCAGGGTTCTGGTGGGTGGACGAGTTGGCGCGCAGCAATAACGCCAACTACAAAGCGGATAGCAAGTTCCATGGCCTGATCGCCAAGACCAGTCTGCATGGACACGAAGTGCATCTGCTCAAGCCGCAGACCTTCATGAACGTGAGTGGTCGCGCAGTCGGTGCAGTGGCGCAGTTCTACAAGATCGAGCCGACACAGATATTGGTGGTGCATGACGAACTCGATCTGCCACCTGGCAGTGCCAAATTGAAGCAGGGAGGCGGTCATGGTGGTCACAACGGCCTTAAGGACATCATCGCGCATCTGGGCACTAAAGAGTTTTGGCGACTACGCATCGGCGTAGGCCATCCGGGCGACAGGGCAGAAGTGGTGAATTTCGTGTTGAACGCGCCACGTAAAGAAGAGCAAGTATTAATTGATGAAGCAGTGCAACGCGCACAAGACGTTGCACCCCTCATCATCGAAGGCAAGCTGGAAGCAGCGATGTTGAAGCTGCATAGCAACTAACCAAGGAAACAATCATGAGTCTCAAGTGCGGTATCGTCGGTCTTCCAAACGTGGGTAAATCCACCATGTTCAATGCGCTCACCAAAGCGGGCATCGCGGCGGAGAATTACCCTTTCTGTACGATCGAGCCGAACGTCGTTTAAGCTCAATAGGTTACCGAACACTCAAGTCATTTCTGGACAAAACTGGTACAAATCAAAGCACCAACCAGCAATCTCGTTGCTTTCCAGATTGTATTCCTGCCGCAATAAATATCAATCTCGTCGTTGTTCTAGCAGTCCAAGTTGCATTTGAAAAAGTTGTGGGGGTAGAATGCCGCCCCCTGCTGCAAGGTTTCTTGTGGCGAGGATTGGTAGTTTAAGCACATCACGAGCCGAAGTTAGATCACAGGCTATCCGAAGTTCTGATTGCGCTAAGACTTTTTGGGCTGTAAAGCCCATGGTCTTGCGTTCTCGGAATAATAGTATCTAGCATTCCAAACGTAAGGCCATAACGTTTCTTGTTAAAGGAAATAGTGTGGCATCGACATCACCTTCAGGCAGCATCATTATCAGTGCATCTTCTGCTGATAACTACCTTGGCCCTAAAGATAGCAAATCCAATTCACCCTGCATTGAGGTGAGAGCCACCACCTTGAGTAATTCTCCAACGTTGACGTTATTGGAAGCCGATGCGCCAATGACCAAGTCGTATTATCTCAACGAGCATGGCGACGTTGAAAAACAGGATTTTCAAAATGCCTATCGGTATAAGTCACAACCTATTGCGTGTAATGACATTCAACATCTGTCTGAGATCATACGCGGGAATGCTAGCCGCAAAGAGGTTGCCCTAATTCGGGGGTGTGATCCCGCAGCAAAAGAAAAAATTGGCACTAGATCGTCTGGCGATTTTCCTGAGCATTCAGAAGGTACTCCGTGGGTAATGCTGGACATTGATGGCATTGATGTGCCGGAAGGAATGAGTACCATTTCACAAGAGGCTGTCGAGTGGTTGATTCAGCAAAAATTGCCGGAGCCTTTTAAAGCGGTAAAGTGCTTTTATCAATTCAGCAGCAGCGCAGGTGTTTGCAAATCAGACGGCAGCCTCCTCAAAGATGGTCTTCGTGTGCACTTGTTCTACTTTTTGAATCGTAGAGTTCTAGGTAAAACTTTGGATGCCTTCTTGTCGCTTCACTGCTTGGAAGCTGGATTCTTCGAGAAGGCTTTTGACAAGGGGGGAACTCCAATCATAAGACTAGGGATTGATCCAGCCCCCATTCGTTCATCGGTACAGGTGCATTACTTTGCGTTGCCTATTATTGGCGCTGGAGTGGTTAGCTTGTTGAGTGACGAAGATCGCTTTGGATGGGTCAATGAAATGGGGTTAGATGTGGTATCCCTACCTGAGATTTCGAATGAGACTATTGGCAGGTATCGAAGTGAAAAAGCTAGAGTTATAGCAGAGTGGAAAATAGAGAACGGTTACCAAGAGCGCCATCAAATCATCTCAAGCAAGAACGGTATAGCTGTTACTAATTACTACGCTTCAGCCGATCCTTCATTAGTGCGTCGAGGTAGGAAGCTTTCAGAATACAAACTCTCGGATGACAAGAAACGTGTACTTCTTCGGTTTACTGATGAGAACACGCCGTGGTCTTGGTATGTTAATAAGTTAATGCCTCAGATTGCATATCGTTTTGGAGATGGCGAACGTATTCCTCTGAAAGAGCTATCTGAATCAGCGTTTACATTTGTGCGAGATGAGTTGGATTGGTTCGCGGAGGTGCCACATCGTCATATGAGTCTGACAGAGGAAGGATTCATTCCGCCGTTCGATTTCATCGAGGCGAAACACGCCTTGATTATTTCCCCAACAGGGTCTGGAAAGACGACGAAAGTTATCGATTTCATTCGCAGGAACATGGTGGAGCATGTGGTGATCTACGTGGCGCAGACCATTCCACTGGTTAACCAAATGCGTGCGGACTTAGCTTTTCGACAAGTGAATGCAAAACACTACCGTGACGTCCACCCGAGTTGGGAATTGAAGAGTGGAGTGGTCGTTACGACAAATGAGTCATTACCAAAAATACTGAGAGAGCTTACGCCGAATGCCAGTTACATCTTAATCATAGATGAGATACACCGTGCGTTGGATGATTTCCACCATTCCAACAGCAAGCAAGAGTTATTTGAGAGAGCAATAAACGGCGCTATCAAGGTGTTGTACATGAGTGGCACGTTCACACCTGTGCAGCGCACGATGCTAGCCTCGACAATCCAGAAGCTGCACGGTGGCCGCATGACGAATTCGACGTTTTGCTGCTATGAGTTCGCCTCTGTCAAATCGTACCCACTGCATCTTGTAGATTCTGATATGTTTTATCTGGACTTCATTGAGTTGCTTAAAGCGTACCAAGCTATCAAGAATAGAGGCGAGGTAATTCCAAGAACAGTCCTTTTGGTGGATACCTCGCACATGGAAGTATTCAAAGTTTTGGTCGAAGAGTACAACTTGGAGAGCTTGACAGTTGTAGTTTCTAGACCTGAATGCCTTGAAGATGAAGTAGAGGCAGCTCGATGTTCTGATGCGCGTATTTTGATTTCGAGCCCATTGTTTTCAATCGGGTTGAATTTTGAGGAGGAGCCAGAGGTGCTGTGGTGCAAAGTCAGTCTTCTGCCAATCGACACCTCTCAGATAATTCAGGCGATTAATCGTGGGAACCGAGGCGAAGTACGATGTGAGACTCGCTTGTATCACGGTAGTGTGGATACGGCCCCTTTTGAATTCCCTGTTGATGAGAGATTGCAAGAGATCATTTCCAATCTCTTGTTAAGTGAGTGTGACATCCATAATGATGGGTTTGACATGGGGCAGTTGATTGAACGCGTGTCGTATTTGGAGAAACGAGAGCTGGAGCGGAATTCGTCAAAGGCAATGGGGTTGCTAATTAGGTCTGGGGGATTTCAGAATCATATCGTGGCACACTTGGTTCGTGGCTTTGAAGTAACTGGGAAGGCGAAGTTCGAGGCAGCAGAAGTCATCAAGCAAGCTAAGAGTAAAGCAAAAATCAAGTATGAGGAGATGGCCGAAAAACACCTTCCGTACTACCTAAAGCGTGACCCATTCCTTCTCTTAAGTGATCACCGCAACTTGAGCAAGGTGCGCCGTGACAATTATAAAAGCCCTGATCCTCTTCGTGAGCGGGAGATTGATGCTGAAGAGATAGCAATCAATATGGGTTTTGTTGGATGTGGGTATTCTGATGCAAAGAAAGTGGATGTTGGGGCGCTTAGGGTGGTATGGGGAGATTTGCCGCCTTGGATTAGTGAGCGCTATCGTCCAGTTAGTTGTGGCACGACCAACGAAGTGTATGCCGAGAAGCTGGATAGCATTATCCACTTTGTTAGCCAGCTTAACCTCTGGAATAGAGGCGAACTCAATACCGAAGGACTGCTATCAAAGCTCACGCAGGA
Organism: Sideroxydans sp.; assembly: GCA_013824485.1. GTDB lineage: Bacteria > Pseudomonadota > Gammaproteobacteria > Burkholderiales > Gallionellaceae > Sideroxyarcus. Next base: position 12,211 of record PNNY01000030.1, on the reverse strand, counting down.
TAAAAAATTCGGGAATGCGTATGTAGCACTTGCCAACAGTGAATCCATGTTTGTTAAACGCCGCAAGAAGCTGGATGCTCTGATGAACGAAGCAATTAGGCTTCGTAGTAAAGGTGGGAAAAATGACCGTAACAAACATGCTGATGCTAAGTTGGCTTTGTTCGTTGAGTGGATGGCTTCGATTGGGATTCGCTTTGAGAAGAATGAGGCTTCGGCAGGAGTACGTTCAAAGCTGGATACGAGCAATCCAAACTTCCCTGAAAAATGGAACTTTGAGCGACTAGAAAAGAATCTTATGCGGTACGCCGAGACTATCAAGTCGCTTCCGGTTAGTGTCATCCCGCCCGTGTCAGAGTCCGAGTTCCCCGAGAAGTATGGTGTCCTGAATCGATGCCAAGGCTGCGTATATTTCCACGATCTTATTTGTTATTTGGGACACGGGATTGACTGGTCTGAGTTGGGAATCGGCGACCCGTGCTACAGCGAAGCAGTTGATTGCGACTCATTCAAGAAGGCCAAGGTCAGCCGCACTCTGCCATATGAGTGACCACGAAATGACGGTAATTTGTGGGCGACCATCTAGCTAAAAGCCAATAGTAGAAGGCAGTCTAAGGGGGTGGGGTTTCTATAGGTATATGACAGAAGAAGCTGCGTGGGAAGGTTCGACTGAGGTGGCGGCGAGCCTAAAAACACCCCCAGAACATCGAGGGTGCGAGTGCGGAACTTGCACTCAAAACAACCATTGAAGCAAGACCGTAGAGAGCCAGATCCACGCCAATCCAATGCCGATCAGAACTAGCGGAATGATGAAGAAATAAAGTGCGCCTTGTATGAGGATCATTGCGCACCTCCTTCTGAAGCAGCAGTAGCTTTGGCAATCGTCACTCGAACCTCTTCCTTTGGCTTGCCTCGATACTTCTCCAGGTCAACTTCACCTAGCTCGGGCACACGCTTGTAGTCGATGCTCCCTTGCTTATAGTAACGAGTCACCATCACGCCGCTACCTGACTCTCGGTTGTGAACAGCAAGTGAGATCAACTTCGCTTTGGCTTCGTCTGCTCGTGTTGCAGCATCTTCAGCCAGACCTTTCAGCACGATGTAGTCTTCTGCGGCAACTTGCCAATCAGTGTCATCACGAAGCACCGTATCCGCTTCAGTCATCGGTGGTGGTGTGTCAGTCACAACATAGACATTGAACTCGTCCCACGCCTTCCTGATGCGTTGCTGACATACTTCGTCACGCTGTACTGTGAGAAGCAACCCGTCGCTTCCATCAAAGCACCAGTGGTGTGCCTGCGACGCTTCCGACACCATTAACTGATGCTGGATTTGTACGCGGTACATCTCTGGGATTTCCCCCACTTCGACCGATTGCCACAGTTCCGATGCTTTGCCTTTGTAAGGACACTTAATCTCGACAATCAGATCGCCACTCATGGTGATGCCATCCAACGAGGCTGAGTATTCGCCAGAAGTCATCACCAGCGGTTGCATGACAAGCCCTGTCTTAGCCTCATACGCAGCTCTAGCCACTGGCTCCATCTCAGTCCCGTATTTCATCGGAACTGTTGCTTCTGTTGGCTGAGTCTTACCAGTCTTCAATAGCCAAAGCTGATAAGGCGTTATCCAAGGGCTGAGTCCCATGACTGCGGCGGTCTCAGATGCGTTCCTGTACTGGCTTCGATGTTCATGCCATTCCTCGGAACCTTGAACCATTTTGTGTAAGGCGTTCATGCTGCCTCCTTCTGACGGTTCTGTTCCAACACACGAATGACACGATTCACTTCAGACTTGGGGATGCTCTCCAACGAGTTGAAATTGAAGAACGCTAGGAGCTGCGGGACATCGCTCTTGGTATCTGACACCAACTTGTTGATGTATCCCAGCTGTTTATCAGTCAGCAGTGCGACATCTCCTTGATGCGTTGGACGAGCGGGTTTAACTGCGACCAATGGCTTTGATACTTCAACGTTGCTATCAGCTTGGGGAAGGTCTTCACCAGCATAGATGTACAAACCCAATCCATGTAACGCCACGGCCTTGACCAAGCACCGTTGGATGCTCGTATTGATGTCGAAGGCAGAAGGCTCCATGAGAGGTTTATTCTTGCTGTCCAATACGGGATGAATCTGTGACAGGGTGACTCCCTGCACAGCCACCGATACTTCGACGAACACGCCCAAGTCGGTCTTTTGGTAGGGCAGGTCATCAGCAAAGCGTTTCACTTCCCATGTGGCGGTCGGATCGGCTAGACGCAGTTGAGCGATTGCATACGGCCAAGACAGATAGCTGAAGTTGCCTTTCTTCTCAATGTGCTCATTTACGTTAGTTTCGTAGAGCTTCTTGAATACGGATTCCATGATGTTTCTCCTTGTAGAAATGCAAAACGCCCCGAGACGAATCCCGAGGCGTTTCCTGTTGTGGTCTTTGCGACCGAGTATTGCTGAGTTGTCAGATTTATCGTCCCCATCCCCTCAGCCAAAGAGACTTGTTATTGATGAAACTACGCTGTCAGTGCAATTGCTCCTTCCAATGCGCGTTGCTTAATCTGTGCTCCTTGACCAAACCAAGCAGAGTCCAAGCGGTAATCTTGATTACGCGCACGACGATGTACGTCAACGTACTCAGTGATGCCATTCACCAAGCCCCAAACAGTCCCATACGCTGATTGCAACTTACTGCCCTTACCTTCACCAGCGTAGAGGTTGTAAACGTGCTGTATCGCTTTCTGGTTCGGTTGGTTGTTGAGTGGCAGTGCGGGTTCACCCAACACATTCACCAAGTACGACATAGCTTCAAACTTGGTTACCTTCCGATTCGACATCGACTTCATATTTGCCATGAAGATTTCCCATGAACTCATACCAAGGCCAAGCTCACGCTTTACTGCTACAGGGTCGAAAGTGGTTGAGTGAGGAACGCGGATCGCTCCTTTGCTTTCACCAACGGCTAACTGCAATGTGTTGTTGCACACGACACGCACTGAGGTGAATTGCGCGGTCGTGGCTAAGCTCCCATCGCATGAGGTTGCCAGCAGCAAATAGGCTTTCACTTTGTCGAGACCTGGGAGCAGTGTTTCTTGTCCTGTTCGTGCCAACGCCCACAGCTTTTTCCCGCCCTTGAGTACGCCTGCGGTTTCCAGTTCGAATCCACCAACTGAAACAAGGTCACGGTAGAACCCGAGAACGTCTCTTGGTTGTACTACACGATACCGCTTGCTTACCACTGAGAGAGGTTCGAGGTTGTCACTTCGATAGAGCACAGTCGCATCGCTGTTCAGTCGAAGGTTGAGCATGCCGCTGCCACTGCCACTGGCTGTGTTGAAGAGCACTTCGGTTTGTTTGATCTCAAAATCCATTCCTGCTGCGCGTTGCCATGCTTCGATGGGTTGATTCTTGGGCAGCTTGTGCCCTAGGCCATGCCAAGGCGTATCTCCAACAAACGCCATATCTGAAGCCGATGCTAGTTCGTGGGCCATGATGTTTCCTTCCTTGGAAATGAATAAAGCCCATCACGGATCACGTGTGGGCGATGGTTTGATGAAGCTAAACGGGGTGAGGCTAGGTATTACCAGTGTTCATATTCGTCGTAATCATGTTGATGGAAATTTAGCTCTTCATTCTGACCTTCGTTATAGAGCCTGATTCTTTCAACGACTACCGCAGCAAGCGTACTGACCAATGTGACCAATACGGCTTTTGCGATCACTGCAAAGACTTGTTGCACGATCAACTCCTTTCCTTGTTGGGCGGACTCGAAATGATTCCGCTGTATGGTTCTTATACCAAGGGAGGGGGGCGATATTGAAGTTGCTAAGTTCTAGGAGTGTTCTTCCACTCAGCGGCAAGTTGCTCAACCAACTCTGCTATCAACATCTGCTGGTGTTCCGATAGTTGGCGTACTTGCGCTATTAGATTCAACTCGGAAATAGAGAGAACACCACTTGGATTTTGATGCGACTTAGTCTGTCGCACAGGAGGAATAGATTGTTCACCATTAGCAGAGCCATATCGCAACCAGTGAGCTGAAACAGCCAACCATTTTGCCAGTGTCTCAATCTTGTCCGCAGTTGGCTTGGCTTTGCCTGTTAGCCATTTCTGAGCCGCCTGTGGCGTGATGGATTCATTCGGATGGCGCAAGTTGAATTGCAAAGCTAGCTCGGCGGGCGTGGTGATCTTCTTGTTGCTGCGCTTGAGAGCAAGCTTCAGGCGTTTGGTGAATGCGAGTTTTTCATCGGTAGGCATGGGCGAAGTGTGAAATAAGCCTGATGCTGAAAGAAAACCAAACGGTTGTTTATGAATACTTGGCGGTTTATAGTGGCGCGGGATTTTTTGTGAAGTTCAACTCAATAAGGGGCGTGGTGATGTCAAAAGAACCGCTATACAAGAATGCTGATTCGTTGAAGCCGGTAGAAAAATTAGTTGCGGAAGCAAGCGCAGCGATTTCTGAAAAAACACGAACCGCTTCTGATGATGAAGACATGAATGCAGCTCTTGCAGCAGCAGGAGGTGTATCGACTGGTGGTGCAGTAGGTTTTGCAGCTTTGTATTATGGTGGTGTTACAGGTTTGTCTGCTGCGGGAATAACATCTGCCTTAGCTGCTGCTGGCGGTCTGGTTGGTGGAGGGATGGCAGCGGGCATAGCGGTTTTGGCTGCTCCAGCTGTTCTCTTGGGTGTTGGTGCATATGCATGGACTGCGCAGCGAAACAAAAAAAGGCTTGTAGAAAAGAAAGAGATGCTTCTCCAAGAGATACTTCGTAAGCACGATGCAATTATCAGACAGTTAAAAAATTCTTCTGAGCATAGCAAGAAAAGAGTGGCGTATTTGACACGGCTAAACACCTTGTTACAGGCCGCCATCTCGGATTTGAGAAGTGATTTGAAGGTTCATGCTGTATGAACAGCAACTCGGGCGATGATCCCTCATACATCAATGAGGGTAAGAGAGTGGCTGCTTTACATAAACGGCAACTTGGCGACATCGCTCGTATTGAGTTGGCTAATGTTAAAAACCTATCGGTTCCAATAGCTAGTTCAGAAGCGTTGCTCCTGTCGCTAGGTTATACACTGCCTGAGGGCATTGAACCCAGTGAAAGTCATGAGCTATATCCTGTTGATACTGCAAGAAAGTGGGATGAAATTCTTGTTGAAGCTAAAAACTCCACACCTGAGCATGTTGATTTCAATATGTTACTTACTCAGGAAGAGATTGATGCTGTATTAAGCAAACACAGGGCGATTGGCAGGGAATTAGATTGGTTTGAGTCGTTTGATCGGTATGACTTCGCACTGTGTATTGCGGCTGGGATTGTTGCGGGTGTGGTTGACGTACTTCTAGTTGGTGTTCCGCAACATGCAGGTTTCTTGGGCAGCTCCGCATCGGAAGGCGGTAAGTGGTCAAACGCTGTTAAAGACAAAGTGGGCAAGCTGTTTCCGCCTGACAAAATCAAGGAACTTGAAAAAGCTTATAGCGTTCCCTATGACGCATCTACGAATTTCACTTTGAATAAAACAGTTGAAGGTCTTGGTCCTGGGACGCATCGTTTTCAATCTGTTGGTCACGATCCTTTGTTGGGGTTTATTTTTGGTGTCAGAGACATTCTGACTGGTGAATTCAGCGCCATCGGGAACAATGGGCATGTGATCGTCCAGCAAGTCAGCGCACCTTTTCTCCAAGGGGAGCATTTGGTTGTGCGCATTCTTGAAGCAATGAAAGTCCAGCTTGGGCACTTGGCTTCTGATGTTGCTACATCTCGTGGGCTGCCTGCACCTTTAATGCCACTTCTTCAGTTCCTACAGTTTGGCAAAATTGGAAGTCATGAACACACGATAGCTGAAGTGGCAAGAGCCATGTATGGAAAAGGCTACGATTTTAGGCATTTCATGGCCGCATCCATACCTGTAATGATTTCTGAAATTATTATCAGACTTGGCTATTTTATTAGGTCGGTTCAATCCGGGAAAAATCTGATCGAATCGATTCCATCTACATCTTCATTGAAGTTGAGGCGGCAATTGTTGCTTACTCATTCAGTTGCTATGTTGATAAATGCCGGTAAGGTTTGTGTGACGAAGAACCCGTTAGCTATTAGTTGGCCGCAAGCATTGGCATTTCTTCGTTATGTCATGCCGGAGTTGGCTTTTCTGATGTATGGGAAGGAAGCCGCCAAGTCAAAAATGGTCGAAGACGAAATTATTAACGACTATCACATCATAAACGACCAGTTATCTGCTTATCTAAAAACCCAAGACGACTTTGTCATAGTCATTTGACGCACGTTCTAATTTTTTTCGAGGAACACAAATGCCAATTGCCCCCTCTCTCATGAAACTCAATTGCAAAACCTGTGGCTGGAAAACATTTTTCCGCACGCCGGGAGACGTAGTTGTTCCAATGCCTCGGCAAAAATGGATGAGACTTCCTGCTGCCTGCCCTGATTGTGGAAACTCCGAATTGGTTACTGAGCCTCCCTCTTTATTGGAGGGTCTTAATCCTATCAATTCTTTAAAAGCATATTTTTAATTGCTGTGATTATCGTAGCCTTCAAAAATTGAATGCTCTAAGAAGTTGTTATGTCATTCACCCCTGAAACCCTTCTCCGTCACTGGCAAACACTACGCAGAATCCCGCGTCATCCGCAAAAAATAACCGCAGGGGATATTTGTCAGCACCTTCAAGACGAAGGTTATGGGGTAGGTAAGCGCACGGTCGAGCGTGACTTGCAAGCGCTCTCACGTATCTTCCCTCTGGTGTTGGATGAACGTGCTAAGCCTTACGGTTGGAGCTGGAGTCGTGATGCCGCTGGCTTTGATTTGCCCGGCATGAGCGTGAGTGAAAGTCTGACTGTGATGATGGCGAAGGAGCATTTACGGTCGGTGATGCCAGCCAGCACCTTGGAGCAGATGGCTCCGTATTTCCGTCAGGCAGAACAAAACCTCAATAGCCTATCTGGTCGATCATCACTTGCATCGTGGTTCAACAAGGTGCGAATCATTCCACCCACTCAACCGTTACTCGCACCGCAAGTGGATGAGCTAACGTTGTCGGTGTTGCAGGAAGGTCTTTTGCATAACCGCCAGTGCGCAATAACTTATCAACGCCGAGGTACGGGCGGCGTGGACGAATATCCAGTCAATCCTCTTGGCATCGTTCAGCGGGGTGTGGTGCTGTACTTGGTCTGCACGATCAAGACCTATAGCGACCTGCGTATTCTGGCTGTCCATCGAGTGCAATCCGCTACCTTGCTTGATACGCCTAGCATCCTCCCAAAGAAGTTCAAGCTGGATGATTATTTGGCTACAGGTGCTTTTGGCTGGACTGCGGGGAGCGCTATTCGATTGGATGCGGTGTTTTCAAATGAGGCGGGTAATCACCTGTACGAGACGCCGCTATCCGCAGATCAGAATATCTCCGTGCTGGAGGATGGTTCGCTCAAAGTGGTCGCAACCGTTCAACAGAATCCGCAACTGGTTTGGTGGCTGTTAGGTTTTGGCGCTGATGTCGTGGTGGTTGCTCCAACTGAATTGCGTTCTCAAATGGCTGAGAAGCTGCGCTCGGCAGCAAGTCGATACGACTGATTCTTGTGCGTCGCGGTCTGTCGCACAACATCGGCAAGATGGTGGCACTTTATAACTAACCAAGGAGACTTTCCTATGTCAGCCGATGTTCAAATGCTCGAAAAGCCTATCAAGTACGCTCTAATCGCAATGGCTGTGTTTGTTGTTTCAGCCTTCATCTTGGGGAACCTATTTGAAGTCTTAGCCTTGGCATCGCTTAGCATGCCACTCTCCTCTAAATGGGATGATGTTCAGGCGATTGCGGGACTGAGCATGGATCGGACGCTACGGTACACGATGTTCTATTTTCTGATCTTCCTTGCCTTTTCATGTTACGAACGGAGCGCATTGAAGTCTTCGCCATGGGGAATGCTGATTCTGTTTGGCATGCTTCCTGTCGTAATGGCATTTGTGCCTTTTATCTATTCGGATGAGTTTAGAGTTTCGTCACATTGGGCATCTACGGCTATTCTCTTTTCAATGCTATATCTGGGGGTTGGACACAAATACCCGTCAAAGTTGCTGAGAGGATTTTTCTTACTCTTGATGGCGTATGTTGTCTTGATGTCAATTGTTCAAGATGTTTTTGCATGGGGGGAAGCCATCAATGCCGAGACTAAAAAAATGTACGGAGCCGGAGATACTGCTAATAATCGTGTGTATCAAACCTTCGTTTGGTTCGCACCAGTAGAGTTGGCTAGAGTAGGCGTGAACTTGTACTTGCTCTACTGGCTGCCGCAGAAGTTCTTTTTAGAACAGAAGGGGAACGATTCGCAGGCTAATCCTTGAGATCGTTGGTGAGCTAGCGTGGGAGCAATCTTTGCCATCTTGGGTTTCTTAGTCTTCTTGGTCTTGATTTTCATGGCAGTTATTTTCTGGATGATGGCCGTCGTCGCCATCGGTTCTTTCATTGTAGGAGGAGTTGTTTCGGCGATGCTCTTTGGCGGAGGGAGTGATGCGTTTTACATTGGAGGGTTTCTTTCAGCTGTGATTGCGTTAGTCGTATTAGGAGTAACTTCAAGTCGGGCTGCGGATCGAGAGCAATGAGTATTTCAGGAGGTGAGCACATGCAAAACAAGGATGAGGTACGTCGAGTTATCGAAGAGACACTTACTAGCGGAAGCAAGATGCCGGGATTGTTTGATCTGCCCAAGATACTTGGCGTGAAAAGCAAACTTGAATCTTGCGCATCTGTAGGTGAAGTTGTTTGTGTGCTGGAAGAACACCGCAGTCTTATATCCAAGTCATTCGGGCTAAGCGACTCGTTGTTTGATAGTGGTGTAGATAAAGTGAAGCGATTGGAATCTGCGGCATGACGTGTTGAAAGACAGCGATGTTAAAACTGCTACCAAAAATATTCGGCCGAGAAAAACCTAAGCCTCCATTTGATCTAAGAGAAACATGTGAGTCCTGCTTGCAAAAGCTTCCCCGCTGTTCGGTGGTCGTCCTTGCAGTGAGTTGTCGATATCCTGACTCTCAGCAATATGAGATGTTGGTTAATACTGCATGCTTAAGGGCATGGGCTAAGAATTTTCGCAATGGTATTGGCAGCACAAGTCAGGATGAACAGGGCACAGCTTTAATGTTTGAGATGTGGTTAAGAAGAGCAGATGTCGAAGATTGCTCGATAACCTATCTTCCGGAAATCTTCATTCCACTGCTGAGTAACAATCACCAGTCATTTCAGAATATGGTGGGCACTGAAATCCTTTGTTCAGGGCGAATTTGAGAATCCTATAGCTATGCCAATACCTACCGTTTGCTCAATCTTAGGCTGCCTGAAGTTGGACTAAAATATGACTAGATATAGTTAGGCAATTGGCAATCAGTTGTCAGACTCCTGATAAAAAAAATAATAGGAGAGTCAGATGTTCATCGCAGATATAGAAGGTTTTAGGAATCACATAATGGTGGCAGTCCAACGCATCGGAGGCCCAACCAAAACAGCACATGCAGCTCAGGTGTCTAATGCCACCGTGCATTCATGGATCAAACAGCGAAGAATTTCGAATATTGACAAGGCCCGTGTATTAGCCTCGCTTGCAGGTATGGATGTGCAGCTGTTGAGGCCAACAAGATGACCGAGTGCTACCGCTTCAGCAACTCTGTCTTTGAGAAAATCAAGAACCCGTTGGCAGACTATCCACCCGATGGTGACTTCGATAATGAGCCTGAGAAAGCTGGCTACAGGCCGCAGTGGTGGAAGAAAAGCACGAGTCCGTACATTTCGCCAACGTGCATCGTCTTTAAAAATGTTCGCCATCGCCGTGGGGTGCCAAAGTATTTAGTAGAAGTCAGAGGCAAAAGTGGGCGCATGGCTTGGTATGTCGCAAATGACATGACAGGTTTGAGCGCCACCTTGGCATTGCTTGCCCCACTCAAAGATTTTGCAACCTCGCTAGAGTGATTCCTACGGTGCCTCCATCAGATCGAGCAATGCATCCTGAATGGCTGTAAAAGCGACAACTACATCTTTGGCGGTAAGAGATACATAGTGCCTATGTAACGTGTCTGAGCGCTTCGCACGGTGGTTAAGAATACGTCTTAGTATCGTATCGCTGTATCCCAGCTTCTCGCCGATGGTCGCCAATAGTTTGCGTAGATCATGAAGCATGAACTTTGGTGCACCAACCCGTGTGGCCATCTCCGCCACGTGTTCAGCAGACATGCCAGCAAAGAGTTCGTCGCATGAAGATAATCCTTCACAGCGACGCTTCAAGATAATTTTCATGCGAGGTGTGATGGCTAGGATGTGCGCATCGCCATTCTTAGTCTCAGGTATGTGTAGCAGCTCGGTATTCCAATCGACATGTTCGCACTTGATGTTTTTCCCTTCATCACGGCGCAGACCAGTAAGGGCAATCAGCATCAAGTAGTCACGCTGTTTTTCGGGCAGTGCACACACGGCTTTGTACCATGCGGGTAAATCAGACTCTTGTAGTTTCCTGCTTCGAGGTTGGGCGTGTTCAGGCATGAGCCCAGCAGCGGCCAACTTGTCGAAAGGACTGATCAGGGCAAGGCCGTAAATGGCGTTTAGATACTTAATCATGGCGCTGATGAGACCTCTGCCAACATCCACGACTGCGTTCCCCGTAGAGCGGGAGAACTTCTGACAGTGCTCAGCGAATGCGGCTTCCCCCAGTGCAGTGACAGATGAGTGTTGCCAGTCTGCGAAGTGCGTTCGGATTATGGATTCATACCGTTTTAGACTCGATGCTTTGATTCCTTTCGCTTTGGCGTAGCTTGGAAGTGCCTCCCAGAGAGTCGGCAGTTTCCCGCTCATCACTTTGGTGGGCATCTGACCAGATCGGCAAGATCGAAGGATAGGCAAGGCTTTTTCCCTTGCTTCATCAATCGAAAGCAAAGGCCATCTTCCAAGATATATTCTCGTCTGCTTACCGCAAACACTCGTAGCCACAAGGAAGCTATGAGTTCGCTTGCCGATTTTGATACAAAACCCGCACAAAGTTTTGTCTCGGAGAATCTGGCCGGGTTTCAGTGTTGGCCTTTGGAGCAGGGCTTCTGTGAGTGTTACAATCGTCATATATTTGGACAAAATGGGTACAAAATCGTTAAGAAACGCTTCGTTTTTGTACTGTTTTTCCTTCATCACACGCTCGCCTGAATTCCAACAATTTTGACGATGAGCAGAGCAATGAATGCATCTGCGAGTGTGCAACCTATTGAATAAAGGTATTAAAAATGAGTCTCAAGTGCGGTATCGTCGGTCTTCCAAACGTGGGTAAATCCACCATGTTCAATGCGCTCACCAAAGCGGGCATCGCCGCGGAGAACTATCCCTTCTGTACGATCGAGCCGAACGTCGGCATCGTTGAAGTGCCTGATCCGCGCATGGCCGAGTTGGCAAAGATCGTCAATCCGCAACGCATGCAACCAGCCATCGTCGAATTCGTCGACATCGCAGGTCTGGTCGCTGGCGCATCCAAAGGAGAAGGCTTGGGCAACCAGTTCCTCGCCAACATCCGCGAGACCGATGCCATCGTCAACGTCGTGCGCTGTTTCGATGACGAGAACGTCGTACACGTCGCAGGTAAGGTCGATCCATTGTCCGACATCGAAGTCATCCTCACCGAATTGGCATTGGCTGACATGGCTGTGGTTGAGCGCACCATCCAACGCGATGGCAAAAAAGCCAAGTCGGGCGACAAAGACGCGATCAAGTTGGTCGCAGTCTTGGAAAAATTGTTGCCGCACCTGAACGAAGGCAAGCCAGCACGCACCTTCAATCTGAGCGATGACGACAAGCAACTCATCAAGCCACTTTCCCTGCTCACCATCAAGCCAGCGATGTATGTTGGCAACGTATTGGAAGATGGCTTTGAGAACAACCCACACTTGGATCGCCTGCGTGAACACGCCGCCAAAGAAGGCGCGCCCGTCGTTGCCCTGTGCGCCAAGATCGAAGCAGAGTTGGCTGATCTTGAAGATGCCGACAAACTCGAATTCCTAGCTGACCTTGGCCTCGATGAACCCGGTTTGAACAAACTCATCCGCGTGGGGTACGACTTGCTCGGTCTGCAAACCTACTTCACCGCAGGTGTGAAAGAAGTGCGCGCATGGACCATCCACAAAGGCGACACCGCACCTCAAGCGGCGGGGGTCATCCATACCGATTTCGAAAAAGGTTTCATCA